>NZ_AODQ01000171.1 GCF_000348925.1 Cesiribacter andamanensis AMV16
GGTCCAGCAGGCGCAGGGCAAAGGCCTTGGCAGCTTCTTCGTAGGCCTCTTGGGGGCTGCTCCAGTTGCTGTGGCGCTTGGCTTCGCGCAGGGCTTTTTGCAGGTATTCCTGCAGGCGGCTATCGATGCTGTCCTGGTCCTGGCCCCTAAGCCGGGCGCCGGGCATGGGGTAAGCGCCCAGCAGGGTCTGGTAGATCAGGTACTCGTCGTTGGCATCGGGGGCGCCGTTTTGCTTCAGGCCCCAGTTGCTTTGCTGCCACTGCTGCACCAGCCCGATCCACTCCTCGGCCAGATCGCTCAGAATGTGCAGGCGGGCCCGCACATCCTCGCCCCGTTTGGTATCATGGGTAGAAAGGGTGTTAAGGGACAGCGGCCACTGCTGCTGGCGCTCCTGCATGTTCTGGTGAAACTCCCGGGCAGAGATATCAAACACCTCGGGCGAATCACCCACCTCATTGTGGGCCACAAAGCGGTTGTAGGTATACATCAGGGTATCTTCTACCCCCTTGGCCATAAGCGGGCCGGTAAACTGCATGCAGCGCTGGTAAAAGCGCAGGGCCCGCTGGTTATAGGCAGCATTGCCCTGCAGCGGCTTGTGCAGCAGTATTCCTTCCAGCAGGTTTACGGCAGCGCCCAGTTCCGGCTTTTCGCTGCGAATAAGGCTTAGGAGGGTCTGGAGGGCGGCGCTTTCGTCGGGCCCCAGGGGCAGCTGGTTGCCGTAGTAGCGGTATACGGGGCACTGGATGAGCAACTCGGCAATGGCGCCCCTGAGCGTATCGGGCTTGAGTGCGCCCAGCTCCTGCTTAGTGGCTAGCCCCAGCTCCAGAAAGAGCTGGTAGAGATTTTCCAGCTCGCCGGCCATGCGCTGGTGCAGGATAAAGCGCTTTTTGTCCAGGATCTGCTGGTGAACGGGCTTGTTGCTGCTGCTTAGGCTCTGGTAAAAGCGGGTAAAGGGTTTTTCGCCGGCGGCATTGGTCAGCAGGTTGTTGACCATGGCCAGAAAATCATAGCCTGTACTGCCCTGGATGGGCCATTCGCGGGGCATTTCTTCGCCGGGTTCCAGGATCTTTTCAATCACCATATAGGTATGCTCGCCAATGAGCTCCCGCAGCTGCTCCAGGTAGCCGGTGGGGTCGTAGAGGCCGTCGATATGGTCCAGGCGCAGGCCGCTGATCAGCCCCTGATCCAGCAATTCTTTGATGTACTGGTGATAATGATCAAACACCGCCCCATCCTGCATGTTGAGGCAGATCAGGCTGTTGACGGTAAAAAAGCGGCGAAAGTTGATCTGCTGCTCGGTTTCCTGCCAGTGGCAGAGGCGGTAGACCTGCTCTTCGGTGATCTGCCTGAGCAGTTCCCGGTCGGTATTTACCTTTTTGAGGCGAGCCTGCAGGTAGCGCCTGCTTTCGGGGTTTTTCAGCAGGGCGGCCAGCTGCAGCTGCAGTTCGTGCAGGCCTTCGGCATAGGGAGCGGCATCTTCCAGCCTGTGGACCTGTTCGATCTGCTTTAGCAGTTCCTGTAGTGCCTGGGGCGGCTGCTGATCGCTCCCTAAAATGGTGGCATAGGAGCGCAGGTGCAGGGGGTAGGCCGTATCATAGTAGGTAAGCACAAAGCGCTGTTCCTGTATTTCAACCCTGAGCTCCCCCTTTTCCAGCACTTCTTCCAGCGGACTGCCCAGAAAGGGTACCATGATGCGCCCGTGGTAGAGGGGGCTGGTCCAGGCCACATCAAAAAAGGGGGCGTATTTGGAGAGCTGCCCTTTTTCCAGCACATCCATCAGCCACGCATTGTGCACATTATAGGCCATGTGGTTGGGCACAATGTCCTGCAGCCAGCCCATGCCGGCTTTCTGCAGCTTTTTATGCAGAGCCTTCAGCTGTTTTTCGGTGCCCAGTTCGGGATTGATACGGTGGGGATTTACCACATCATAGCCGTGGGTGCTGCCGGGGGTGGCTTCAAAAATAGGGGAGGCATAGAGGGTACGTACCCCCAGCTGTTGCAGGTAGGGCAGGATCTTATCGGCCTCCTTTAGGGTAAAGTCTTTATGGAACTGTAGGCGGTAGGTACTTATGGGGTTATGCATGGCGTCGGCTGGTGTATAGAACAAGGGACTGGGGCTGCAGGGAAATGGTGTCTCCGGCAACGCAGTGGGCCGGGGCCGCTTCCCTGCCGCCCCATTGGGGGTCGGCAGAATCGAGCAGCTTGCGCCACTCCTGTCGGTAGGTAGGCAGCATGCTGGGCTGCGCCTGCCCGGAAAAATTCATCAGGCAGAGCACATGCTGCCCCTCGTGCCAGCGGTGCAGCTGCAGGGTCTGGCGCTTCTGGTTGTGGCTCACCTCCAGCTGCCGGCGGTTGAGCTGGCGCAGGGCCGGTTGTTTTTTGCGCTGCTCCAGCAGGGCCTTGTACCAGCGCAGCATGGTCTGGTGCGGCTCCTGCTGCTGCAGCTGCCACTGCAGGCGGGATTGCTCAAAAGTGGTTTCGGCCTGGGGGTCGGGGGCCTCGCCCTGGGCATGGAAGTGGGCAAACTCGGCCCGGCGGCCCTTGCGCACGGCTTCGGCCAGCTCGGCATCGGTATGGCTCACAAAGTAGAGAAAGGGGTTGGTTTCGGCCCACTCTTCGCCCATAAACAGCATGGGCAGGTAGGGGCTAACCAGTACGGCGCCGGCCAGCAGCTTCTGCATCTCAAAGGGGTATAGCTGGCTGCTGCGCTCGCCCAGCATGCGGTTGCCCACCTGATCGTGGTTTTGGGAGAAGACCACAAACTGCCGCCCGGGCTGCTGCTCGGCCCGGGTGCCAAAGAATTTGTGGCGGTGGGGAGAGTACTGCCCGTCGTACACATAGGCATCCTGGTAGGCCTTGGCCAGATGTTCAATGCCGGCAAAATCGGCATAGTAGCCGGTTGGCTCCTGCCCGGCGCTTACGCGCAGGGCATGATGGAACTCATCGATCCACTGGGCATCCAGCCCATAGCCGCCCTTCTCCAGGGGGTCTATAAAGCGGGTATCGTTCAGGTCCACCTCGGCTATGAGGTAATAGGGGCGGCCGGTCTCCTGCATCAGCTCATTGACCTGCTGCTTTAGCTCCCGCAGAAAGTGCGTGGGGCTAAAGTCTTTAATGGCATGTACGGCATCCAGGCGCAGGGCATCAATGTGAAAATCCCGGAACCACATCAGGGCATTTTCAATAAAGTAGCGGCGCACCCCATCACACCAGGCATCATCAAAATTAAGGGCCTTGCCCCAGGGGGTGTTGTATTTATCGGTAAAGTAGGGGCCAAACTCATTCAGGTAGTTGCCTTCGGGACCCATGTGGTTATAGACCACATCCAGCACCACGGCCAGGCCCCGCTGGTGGCAGGCATCCACCAGCTGCTGCAGGCCCCGCGCGCCCCCGTAGGAGTTTTGTACGGCAAAGGGGTATACACCATCGTAGCCCCAGTTGCGCTCGCCGGGAAACTGGGCCACCGGCATCAGCTCTATGGCCGTAATGCCCAACTCTTTGAGGTAGTCCAGCTTCTGGATGATTCCGGCAAAGGTACCCTCCGGTGTAAAGGTGCCGGTGTGCAGCTCATAGAAGATGTAGTCTTCCAGCGGCAGGTTTTGCCAGCTGCGGTCGGACCAGCGCCAGCTGGCCGGGTCCAGCGCCTGGGAGGGCTGGTGAGGTCCCTCGGGCTGGGAGAGCGAGGCCGGATCGGGACGCTCCCGCTCCCCATTCAGGCGCCAGCTGTAGCGCTCGCCCGGAGCTATTTTTTTGGAAGTGGTACGCCAGTAGCCCCATTTGTCCTTTTCCAGGGGCAGTACGGCCTGCTGTGAGTGCAGCAGCAGTTCTGCCTTCTCCAGCTGGGGTGCCCACAGGCAGGCGGTGGCCTCCCCTTTTGAAAAGGTAATGCCAAGCGTACGTTGGCGGATGGATGCTTGCTTCATGTGCTTGCTTAAAAAATTGGGTGTTCCAGCAATACGATGGAACGGCCCGCCACCTCAATAGTTTCGCCGGCACTGTAGGTGCCTTCATCTTCTTCATCTACCCGGTTTTCGCTGGTATCCAGGATCTTGCTCCAGAGGGTGCCGTACTTTTTGGGCGGCAGTGTAAAGGTTAGCGCCTCGTGGTGGGCATTAAAAATGAGGTAAAAGCTATCATCCATGATGATCTCTCCTTTAGGCCCGCGGGAGTGCAGGCCCCGGCCGTTCATGAAAACGCCCAGCGATTTGGCAAAGGAGTGGTTCCACTGCTCTTCGTCCATTTCGGTGCCTTCCACATCAAACCAGGCGATATCTTCCAGGCCCATGCCCTTGATGGGCTGCCCCTGAAACCAGCGACGGCGGCAAAAGACCGGGTGGGTCTTGCGCAGGTGGATGAGCTTGCGGGTAAACTGCAGCAGCTCGGTATCGGCCTGGTGCCAGTTGATCCAGGATATTTCATTATCCTGGCAGTAGGGGTTGTTATTGCCCCCCTGGCTGCGGCTGATCTCATCGCCGGCTACCAGCATGGGTACCCCCTGAGAAAGAAAGAGGGTGGTCAGGAAATTTCGCTTCTGCTTTTCCCGGCAGTGGATGATCTGGGGGTCTTCCGTTGGGCCTTCGGCGCCGCAGTTCCAGGAGCGGTTGTGGCTTTCGCCATCGTTGTTGTTCTCGCCATTGTCCCGGTTGTGTTTTTCGTTGTAGGAGACCAGGTCGTTGAGGGTAAACCCATCATGGGCGGTAATAAAGTTGATGGAGGCTGTAGGGCTGCGGAAATCATCGGCGTAGAGGTCGGAGCTGCCGGTGAGGCGCTCGGCAAACTCGCCCAGCATGCTTTCTTCGCCACGCCAGTAGTCGCGCATGGTATCGCGGTACTTGCCGTTCCACTCGGCCCAGCCCGGCGGGAATTTGCCCACCTGGTAGCCGCCCTCGCCAATGTCCCAGGGCTCGGCAATAAGCTTTACCTGCGAGATCACAGGGTCCTGGTGTATGATATCGAAGAAAGAGCCCAGCCGGTCTACATCGTGCAGTTCCCGGGCCAGGGCCGAGGCCAGGTCAAAGCGGAAGCCATCCACATGCATCTCGGTGATCCAGTAGCGCAGGCTGTCCATGATCAGGCGCAGCACGTTGGGCTGCATGGCATTGAGCGTATTGCCGGTGCCGGTATAGTCCATGTAGTAGCGCTTATCATCCGTAAGGCGGTAGTAGGCCGCATTATCAATGCCCCGGAACGAAACAGTTGGGCCCATGTGATTGCCTTCGCCGGTATGGTTGTAGACCACATCCAGGATCACTTCAATGCCGGCCCGGTGCAGCTCCTTAACCATTTGCTTAAACTCCCGCACCTGCTCGCCTGTGGTGCCGGAGCTGGAGTAGCGCACATCGGGCGCAAAAAAGCCAATGCTGTTGTAGCCCCAGTAGTTGGTGAGCCCGTTTTCGTACAGGTGCCGGTCGGTAATAAAGTGGTGAATGGGCATGAGCTCTACGGCCGTAATGCCCAGCTGCTTCAGGTAGCCGATGGTAACCGGGTGGGCCAGGGCGGCATAAGAGCCTCTTATCTCTTCCGGAATATCGGGATGCAGCTTGGTAAAGCCTTTTACGTGGGTTTCGTAGATGATGGTCTTGTGGTAGGGGATGCGGGGCGGGTGTACCCCCTCCCAGTCAAAGCTGGCATCTACCACCACGCATTTGGGCACAAAGGGGGCGCTATCGGTCTTGCTGAAGCTGAGGTCCCCTTTTTTATGGCCCAGCTCGTAGCCAAATAGGGAGTCGTGCCAGTCAATGGTGCCGGCAATGGCTTTGGCATAAGGGTCTATCAGGAGTTTGTTGGGGTTGAAGCGATGGCCGTTATGGGGCTCATAGGGCCCATGCACCCGGTAACCATAGAGCAGGCCGGGCCGGGCTTCGGGCAGGTAAACGTGCCACACCTGGTGGGTGCGTTCGGTTATTTTGATGCGGTGAAGCTCGTTGGCCGGATCGGCAGCATCGAACAGGCAGAGCTCTACGCCCGTGGCATTTTCGGCATGCAGGGCAAAATTCACCCCCCTGCCATCCCAGGTGGCGCCCAGTGGATAGGGGTTGCCCGGATATAACATTGTATTCATGATACACTTAACGGGGCAGGTGCCCGGGAATGTTTTGTGCAGTGGGGAGTATTTTAGGCAGGATCAGACGCTGCAGGACGAAAGGTGAAGGGCAGAAGTTGTAAAATCAGGGCTTGCTTTAAGGGGGGGTGGTGATAAAGAGTGTAAGAAATATGTGAATGAAGTAAGATTTGTGCCGGGACTTTTTAATAAGATTTTAATATCTGTCGTCATCGGAACTTCATGGATGTAAGTAGGCTAATTAGACAAGCTAACAGATGAATAGGGGTAAGTCATTGATGGTTAGTGGATTGATTATAAAAATAAAGAGATGTGATTTTGAAAGTCTGGGAATAGTGCAAAATTTAATTTTAGTAAGTTAAAATGTTATTAAACTTTACTACACATGTAATTTATATGCTAACCGTGCAATATATTTGTGGTATAAGTCAATCAAAACATGAAAAAATACCTCTCTCTCTTTTTTCTTCTGGCAGTAGTAGGATTCTCCTGTCAGGACCAGTCCGAGGACGTTATGCCCTCTGCAGCTTCTGCCCCCAATAAAGACAAAAGTCCTAAAGGCCAGATGGACATGCTTACGCTGAGTGAGACCGGCGCTACCCAGGTTTCTATAACTATTACCGTAACTGCTGGCTCAACAGGTGCTCCAGCCGGTTTTTCTCTACAGTGGATGACCAAAGAAGCATATGGTATGTATGGCTGGGATTCCAATGCACCAGGCTACTGCCAGGCTTCCTTTTCGGGAAATGCAAACCTTAGCCGTTACAATCTGGCGGCTGGTCAGTCGGTAAGTGTAAAGGTGGGCGAATTCCTGTTTGACAATGGTGCTTCTACCAATTGTGGCGATATGCTGGAATGCGGAACTGAGTATGTATTCCGTTCCTTTGCCCATGCGAACAGCAGCCTGCAGCGCAGTGCATTCAGTGGGGATTACATGGCTTCTACCCTAAACTGTACCACCTCAGAAACCTGCACGTATACCCAGGGATACTGGAAAAACCATGGCCCTGAAGGATGCGCCAGTGGCAATAACACCAACATGTGGCCGGTACGGGAAAGCCTTACTACACTGGGTGGCGTAGACTATACAGATGAAATTCTGTGCAGCCTCCTAAACACACCTGCAGCTGGCAACGCCTACCTGGCACTGGCCCACCAGCTGATAGCGGCTAAACTGAATGTAGCTAATGGTGCCGATGCAACTGATGTAGCGGCTTTGATCCTGGCTGCCGATGCTGTATTGGCTGGAAAAGTACTTCCGGCTGCAAGTGCCAAAAGCTCAGAAGCCATTTCTGCCCTCATCGATGGGCTGGCAGATTACAATGAAGGCGCTACTGGCCCAGGCCACTGTAACTAAGCGAGAACATTTTTGACTGTATGATAGCTGCCGCTGCAAAGCGGCAGCTTTTTTATTTTGCTCCAGAGCTACTGAAACAAAAAACATGAGTCATCCCGAATTTTGAAAGGATAAAATTTGAAGCAAAAAA
>NZ_AODQ01000172.1 GCF_000348925.1 Cesiribacter andamanensis AMV16
AATCTTACTGATGAAAATTCGGGATGATTCATGTATTTTATTGAAGCTCCCACTGGCTCTTTTCTGCCTGAGTCATATCCTTATTGAAGGCCGCTGCTTAATCCCCCATAGGGGATAGTGGCCGGCGAATCCCGGATCAGAATCAGGATCTGAAACATATCGGTAGTGACCTGCTCCTGTTCCGAGAGTTTCAGAAAGGCCGCTGACTGCCCAAAGGGCGAGTTGCGGGCATCGAGCCGGTACAAGGCCGCTTTTGTGCCTTCCCGCAACTTTGGCAGCAGCTCCAGGCCGGCGGTGGCTTCGCTCATGGAACCATCATTCTCCAGTTTTCGGGTCAGGTACACGGGCATGCCGGTATCTTCGGTGGCCATGCGGTTGGGCAGCATGATCTCACAGTTGGTGTAGACAGAAAAAAACGAAACCACCCCCTGGATCTCCGGGGAGGCCTTTAGAATGGCCGCCAGGCGGGACTTGCCCGGGGGCTGCTGCTGCTTTACATGTTCGCTGCCAAACAGGCCTACCATCTGCTGGTTGCCGATGCCCAGCTGCTCTTTCCAGAACAGCAGGTTCTCATACATGAGCGAGTCGCGCTTTTGCTCCATGCTGCCCTGCTGCTGTAGCTGGTAGCGCTGGTGGAGGTTGCGCAGCAGGTAAGCGGTTTCGGCATAGCGGGAACCCAGCTGCCGGCGCATGAGCGGCTCCTGGGCGACAAAGCGCTCCCATGCCAGCCCAAATTTATGGAGCAGTTCGCTCCCGGCTTCCTGCAGGGGGTCTATGGCGTAAAGGGCTTCTTCAAAACTCCCCCGCTCACCCCTGCCTGTGCGGCCACGCACAAAGAGCTCCTGCTGCAGCCAGGCCAGGCTTTCGCGGTGGGAGAATTCAAGGTCAAGGGGCAGCAGAATCAGGCGCTCTTCTTCGGGCAACTGCCGGTTTAGCTCGTAGAGGTTGCGGTAGAGGCGCTCGGTGCTTTTGTTCCAGTGAAAAGAGCCCTGATGTCCCCTGAAAAAAGCCTCCAGGTAGGTCTCATCGCCAGTGCTCAGGTAGCGGTTCAGCAGCAGGCCGTCCAGGTAGCCCACCTCCAGCAGCAGATAGGTAAAGTTGATCTTTTTCTTGAGGTGGGCAATCAAAGCAAATTGCAGCTCGTAGGAGTATTGAATGCCATGCGTCTCGCCAATCAGAAGTACCTGCTGGCGGTACAGCTCTTTATCAAAAACGCGCTGCAGACCGCTGAAGCGCCCGTTCCAGGTAGCCTGGTTGGCCTGCAGGTAGGCCTGCGATTGGGGAAGGGTCTGGCTGTAGCCCAGCGGGCCTGCCAGCAAAAGCAGTAGGCAGAGTAAGCGCATCGGAGAGAGGATAAAAAAGTAAGGGCGTAGCCGAAAAAAAATGTGTAAAAGACCAGGCTATACCGCCTGCTAAAAAGAACGTTCCCTATTCCGGAAGGTTATGCTGCACAGGGCAGCATCTAAAAAGTACCTGTTTATGAGCCAGGCAGAAGCGCTACCAACAGCCTGCGAAGGACACTGAAGCACAGGAGCATGCGCTGCCTGGCAGATAATGAATAAGGTACAAATAATCGTTGATTATTCCTATTGATAAAAGACTACTGGGCTGGTGAGTCCGTAGGGATGCTTATACTTTTCCGCTTGCTGCACAACGGCCCCTAGAGCCTGCAGCCGGGTTACCCTGGATGGTATAGAGCAGGAGCTGGAGTGCTGTAAGCCCTGGTAAGGGGAGCTAGCCGTATTGAACCAGCGCAAGGGGGGTACCCTAAAATGGAAGAAGGCCCAGACTGCCACCACCCGCTGGTGGCAGCAATCAGCACCGAAAGTAGACAGGCCCTTTTCAGAGCTATGAAACCTAAAATCTGGGTATGCTGGGTGGGGTTACCGGCATGAACGCTGGATTATTGAAGAAGGGGTTGTAATGGTGATAATAGGTGGTCGGCTGATAAAAGCGCTGGAAGTAAACCGGCACAAGTACCTCCTGAACGACATCCTCTTTCTGATGTCTGCCGGCCGAAAAGCGCATGTTGATGAACGAATCCTTAAAAAGAGTGAGTGCAGCCTGGTTCATGGCAGGGGTTATCCCTCGCACTACTTCGGTATGTTCGGGCTTGCCGCTGGTATCCAGTAGTACCCGCACCAGCACAAGGCCTTCAATTCCCTTTTTTGCATCTTCTTTTGGGTAATAGGAAAGGCTTGAAAGCGTTTTGTTTATCAATTTTAACTGTTTAACAGAAGCATTATGGTCCGCAAGTTGGTAGACTTTGCGGCCTTGCTCATCGATGTAATAAGAAGCTGTCAGTTTGCGTTCCTGGAATTCACGTACCAGCGTACGGCCGATCACCTGGTCATAGACCTGCTCCGTTCCGGTACCTTTACCATCTACCAGCGATTGGCCATCAGGGGATTGCACCTGCAGGTAGAGCGTTTTGTTTTTGTCTGAAAGCAGGGTGCCGTACTGTAGTTCTCCATTTGGATGATAATAATACTGGGATTTGGAAGGCTCGCCCAGGTTTACACTGTACTCTCTGCGCTTAATGCCGCTGGCCGGATAGTACCAGACAAAATCCCCGTGTTTTAGTTGGGGCTTCGCATAGAGGTAATGCTCGGTAAACAGCTTTTCACCCGAAGGTGTGCTAAAGTCCAGCCGCCATTGGTCCTCATAGCGCTGTACCTGGGCGGTATAGGCGATCTGGGAGGGAGCGTTGGTCAGCTTAAGATCGGCCGTATAGGTAAGCGGCTTCTGGCTCCGGAAGGCATCAGTGTACTGTATAAAGCGGATCAGCTGGGGCATATCATCATGGGGCAACTCCTTTTTTTGCAGCAGCTCCAGCAAGTCCGGATAGTCTGTAAAGAGCGCCGCCGCTACTTCCTTAAATTCCTTAAAAAAGGAAACTGGCAGATCGACAAACATTTTCGTCTGCTTCACATACACAACGTAATTGTTGATACCCCGATGGGTAGTTTTGAAAAAGGAAAAGGCTTCAGTATCCGCTACGTGCAGTAGCATGCGGGGCAAAGGAATATTTTTTTTCTCCCATCCCTGTTTTACCCAGTGGAAAAATGCATCTGCTACCACAAGCGAATCCACACCCCTCTTTACAGCCCCGCCAACTTCGTGTTTGATCTTTTCCTTTTTTGATTTCTCATCCTTCTTAAGGCTGATCATGCCACTGCCATAGGTATAGAGAATCTCGCCTTTCACACTGCTGCCATCAGGCCTGTAATAGGTATCAGTGTATTTTGGCAGGGGGGTGATTTGGGAGTTGAAGGAGATAAGCAGGACATCAGCCGGTGCCAGGTCCAGATCTGCATGTCCGTGTATGAGCTGTCCGTTAAGGTCCAGAAATGCCCCTAAAGGGGTTTGAAGCTGGGGCGATTGGCCAAAGAGGGGGCTGATGGCGCCCAGGGCTAGGGTCAGGGAGAAAAGGAGCTTGTGCATGCTGCCGCAGGAAGAAAACGTTTGTGCGAAGATAGCTGCTGGCCTGCAGGGGATTATTGCATATTCATCACAATACTTACATGTTTTCAGATTCCTTAGCCCCTGGAGGGGTGGACATCCACCCTGTTTTCCAAAAAATTAGGGCTCTGGGTATGGCCTTTTGCTGGCCGGCATGTGTTTGGCAAAAATTATTCGTAAGTTACTATATGCCTTGGGGCGGCTGGCAACAGCCTCCCTCAGCAGCCGTACGACTGCCTTGCAAACCCTAGACCTCCTGCTGTGAAACGACGCAATGCCCTTAAAACCCTGACCCTGGCCGTAGGCGGCCTGATGCTCCTGCCGGCCTGCGACCGCTGGACCAAAGACAGCCTGCCGGCGGTTCCCCCCTTTCTGTCGGCCCGGGAAGAAGAAGTGCTCAGTGCCTTTATCGATACCCTTATTCCCGCCACCAAAATCCCCGCTGAGGGTACGCCCGATGCCGGTACGCCAGCTGCGCTGCTCCGCGGCGCCCGGGAGCTGGATGTGCCCCACTTTGTAGCGCGCATGCTCCAGGATTGCTATGAGCCCGCCCTGCAGGATAGTGTTCGCCTGGGCCTTGGGGTGCTGGATGAGCAGGCGCAGCGGCAGTTTTCTACCCCCTTTGCTTCCGCCAGCGCACAGGAGCGGCAGCAGCTGATGGGCGCCATGGAAGGGGGTACGCTACTGCCCGCCCGTACGGAAGATAAAGCCGGGCCTTCCAATGAGCCAGAGAATCCCGATGCTGCCGACCAAGCCGAAGCCGCCGAGCTACAGGGGGTCTATGCCCTGCTCAAAGGGCTCAGCATCCGTGGCTACCTAAGCTCCGAGTGGGTCATGCGCACCCACAGCGATTATCACCCCCTGCCGGGCCACTACAGTGGTTGCGTGCCCGTTTCAGATACTACCCCCCTACGCTAAGCCCCTATGGCCAACCTGACAATCGACGCCCAAAAAGACCTCACCTACGATGCCATTGTGATCGGCTCGGGCATAAGCGGCGGCTGGGCTGCCAAAGAACTGTGTGAAAAAGGCCTCAAAACCCTGGTGCTGGAACGGGGGCGCGATGTGCGCCATAACCTGGATTACCCCAGCACCAACCTGCACCCCTGGGAGTTTCCGCACCGGGGCCAGCTGCCGCTGGAGGTAAAGCAGCAAAACCCCATTGTAAGCCGCTGCTATGCCTTTTATGAGGGCACCGAGCACTTTTTTGTAAAAGATGCCGAGCAGCCCTATGTGCAGGAAAAACCCTTTGACTGGATCCGCGGCTACCAGGTAGGGGGTAAGTCGCTGCTGTGGGCCCGCCAGACCCAGCGCTGGAGCGATTTTGACTTTGAAGGCCCGGCCCGTGATGGCTTTGCCGTAGACTGGCCCATCCGCTACCGGGACCTGGCCCCCTGGTACAGCCATGTGGAGCGCTTTGCCGGCATCAGCGGCAACCGCGATGGTGTGCCCCAGCTGCCCGACGGGGAGTTTCTGCCGGCCCATGAAATGAACTGCGTGGAAACGCATTTTCAGCAGCAGATCGCCCGCCGCTACAAAGACCGGCAGGTAATCATGGGCCGTGCCGCCCACCTGACCAGGCCCGAGCCTATTCACCTGGAGCAGGGGCGGGCCAGGTGCCAGCACCGGGTCATTTGCGAGCGGGGCTGCCCCTTTGGCAGCTACTTCAGCAGCAATGCCAGCACCCTGCCCTGGGCGGCCAAGACTGGCAACCTGCGGCTGCAGCCCCATGCCATTGTGCACTCCATTTTGTACGATGAGCAAAAAGGGCGGGCCACCGGCGTGCGGGTGATCGATGCCCAAACCAAAGAAGTTACGGAGTACTATGCCCGCCTGATCTTTGTGAATGCCTCGGCCCTCAACACCAACCTGATCCTGCTCAACTCCACCTCCGGCCGCTTTCCGCAGGGGCTGGGCAACGATAGCGGCCTGCTGGGCAAGTATGTGGCCTTCCATAACTACCGGGCCCGCATTACGGCTGAATACGACGGCCATCTGGACTACACCACCTCCGGCCGCCGCCCCAACAGCCCCTACATACCGCGCTTCCGCAATGTGCACCGGCAGGAAACCGATTTTCTGCGGGGCTATGCCGCAGGCTTTGTAGCCCGGCGCATTTCGGAGTCGGACCAGCAGGGCATGGGCGCCTCCCTAACGCAGCGCCTCCTGAAACCCGAGCTCGGGGGCTGGCAGGTAGGCTCGCACATGATGGGCGAAACCATTCCCAAAGAGAGCAATTTTGTGGCCCTTGACCCCACGGCTACTGATCCCTGGGGCATGCCGCAGTTGCGCATCTCGGTGGCCTATGATGAGAATGATGAAAAGATGATCCGGGATTATCAGGAACAGCTCACCGAGATGTTTGCCCTGGCCGGCTTTACCAACATTCAGGCCAGCGACGATGGGCGGGCGCCCGGCCTTGACATCCACGAGATGGGGGGTGTGCGCATGGGCCACGACCCCAAAACTTCCCTGCTCAATAAATGGAACCAGCTGCATGCCTGCCCCAATGTGTTTGTGACCGATGGCGCCTGCATGACCTCTACGGCCACCCAAAACCCCTCGCTCACCTACATGGCCCTGGCTGCCCGGGCGGTAGATTTTGCCGTAGGGGAGCTTAACAAGCAGAACCTATAGGGCCCGGACACACTTGGCTATCTTACTTTTGTTCAATTTTTGAAAAAAAATACAGCAGAGGGGTTAATACTAAAAGTAGAGGCCTCATAGTTCTATCTCAAAGCTCAAGCGCATTATTTCCGCTAACTTTGGGTCTGTATCAGCCCGGCTTTTCTGAATACCACTTCTGACGGGCAATGCGGCAGCTGGCACTGCATTGGAATTGTCTAGTTTTAAGCTAATTTTAATCTGCCAATCCCCTATTTTGAGCGACCTTTACAGGCAGGAATAGCACAGCAGGCTCTCCTTAGCCCGGAAGCTGCCCCCCTGCTGGGCAGCATTGTTTTCCGGAAGGGAGATTCCCGGAATAGCTACCCCCAGCTACGCCAGAGCGGCGTTTGAGCGACCTGTAAACTAAAACGTACCACCTTTATAATTTTTGTAACGGATGCAAGCACACACCCAAGAAACACAGTCGAGCATAACCCCCCTTAAAGCCCTGGAGCTGTTAAAAGAAGGCAATCTGCGCTTTGTCAATAACCTGAAACGCAACCGCGATATCCTGCAGCAGGCCAACGAAACCCGCAACGGCCAGTGGCCTTTTGCCACCATCCTGAGCTGCATTGACAGCCGCACCTCGGCCGAGCTGATCTTTGACCAGGGCCTGGGTGATATCTTTTCCATCCGCATAGCGGGCAATATTGTGAATACCGATATTTTGGGCAGCATGGAGTTTGCCTGCAAGGTAGCCGGCTCCAAATTGCTGGTGGTGCTGGGCCACACCCGCTGCGGAGCCGTTAAAGGCGCCTGCGATAGTGTGGAGATGGGCAACCTCACCGAGCTGCTCTCCAAGCTGCAGCCGGCTGTGTATCAGGAAACCACCACCCAGGAGGCCGATAAGCGCAACTCCTCCAATGAAGAATTTGTGGAAAATGTGGCCACTATCAATGTAAAACGGTCGGTAAATGCTATTGTGGAGCGCAGCTACATTCTGGAGCAGATGATCGAGCGGGGCGAAATTGCCATTGTGGGCGGCATGTACAACCTGGAAACAGGACTGGTAGAGTTTTATGAAGACACCCTCATCAGCGATGCCAGGGGGATAAAAGCCATCCGCCACAAAGCGTAAAAGGAGCATAGTCTCCCTGCACACATGAGTCATCCCGAATTTTTAGCGGGACACTTAATAAAAAAGGCCTCAGAATGAATCTTTAGGCCTTTTTTTATTAAGGTAGGCTGTCATCTCGACCAGCGCGGCCGCCGCGCGGGGAGAGATCTTGGAAAGTTTTTAGTATGAGTTGTCCTATGCCGGATCTCTCCCGCTGGTCGAGATGACGTCCCTTCTTTATGTTTTTGGGCTAGATTACAGTAATCTAAGGCTGTTTTAG
>NZ_AODQ01000173.1 GCF_000348925.1 Cesiribacter andamanensis AMV16
CCCCGGCCTCCCCGGCCGCCTCGGCCGCCGCTGCCGGCTACACCGGCCAGGTCTTCGCCACTAAAGTTTTGCTGGTTGATGTTGTTGCTCTGGGCCAGAATGGAGATGCGCCGCTTGTCGTTAAATAGGTTAAGGTTGCCGCCCAGGCTGTAGCGTCCGTCAGTACCCAGGCCGGTATAGACCCGCCCAAACTGCCCGTTGCGCATCTCGGGTTTGGTAACAATGTTGATAGTTTTGGTAGTTTGGCCATCGTCAAACCCGCTTTGCTGCGACTGCTCGCTCTGCTGGTCAAATACCTGGATCTTGTCAATGATCTCGGCCGGCAGGTTGCGCAGGGTAGCGGCGGCATCATCGCCAAAAAATTCCCGCCCGTCTACCAGCACCCGCCGCACCTGCTCGCCCTGGGCTTGTACCTGCCCGCCCTGCACCACCACGCCCGGCAGTTTTTTGATCAGGTCTTCGGCATTGGCATCCGGGTTGGTCTTAAAAGAGCTGGCGGCGTATTGGGTGGTATCGCCCTGCTGGATGGCCAGGGCCTGCTGGCGCACAATCTCCACGCTTTTTAGCTGCTGGGCATCTTCCTGCAGCAGAAGCAGGCCCAGATCCAGGTCCTGCTCCTGCAGGCGCACGCGCTGCTCCAGGGGGGTATAGCCTACAAAACTAATGCGCAGCCGGTAGCGCCCCGCCTCCAGCCCGCTAAAGCGGAAGCGGCCCTGCCCATCACTGATGGTAGCTACCGTTACCGAATCGGGCAGGCGGGTAAGGAGCAGGTTGGCGCCGGGCAGGGTCTGCTGGCTGCCGGCATCGGCAATGCGGCCCGTAAGGCTGCGTTCCTGCGCCCAGGCAAGAGGGCTCATCAGGCAAAGTGTTAGTATCAGCAAATGTTTTCTCATGGGTGAGGGATTGGATAGGGGCAACTGGCGTATGCCCTGCCGCCAGGCAAAGCGCAAGGGGTGCTGGTGCATAGCAAGGCTTAGATGCAGTTGCCAGATAAAAGTTTAATGGCTGCTGTACATTGGTGCCGGCAGTTTTACCGGAAATGAGGAGAAAAGCACCAGCTGATTCACAAAATAATACACTTTCAGCTTTGCAAGGGGGGTAATGTGCAATGGGTAGTAGCTGTAAGGGTACATGCGCTATTCATGCTCACACTGCTGTCAGGGCCTTAAATTCGAGTGCTTCTTGGGGGCTGGTGGGAAAAATCTAGTTATTACCTGCTATAGTGAACGTAAGATCAATCCAACTTCTAAGTTTTGTTTGAGGCCGGTTCTGACGTGCTTTACACCAAATTTGACTACCCATGCAAAAAACTCTTTTGATGATGCTTGCCCTGCTGCTTGTTGCAGCCTGGGGATGTAAAAAAGATGATGAGCCGGCAGTAGGTGTTGTAAGCGGCGTAATTACCGATGCTGTTAGCAATGCTGCCCTGGCCAATACACGAATTATTGTATTTGAATCTAATGCCAACGTGCCGGTGAAATCCCTGACCACCGGTGCCGATGGCGCGTACAGAACCGAGCTGCTGCCCGGCAGCTACTACCTGCGCCTGTACCGTCAGGGCTATGAGCAGGTGCCCCCCAAGGGCATGAGCCCCATGCCCTTTACGGTATCGGTAGGCAGCGAAGTGATCAAGCCCTATGAAATGAACCAGAGTGAGGTGCTGAACGGCGGCACCATCAGTGGTAAAGTACTGGAGGGGGGCAAAGGCGTAGCCGGTGTATTGGTAGTGGCCGACCGGGAAAATAAGGGCTACTCAGCGGTTTCCGACGCCGAGGGTAACTTCTTTATCTACAACCTGCCCGCCGGCAGCTATGGGCTTAAAGGCTGGGTGGCTGGCTACAGCTCCGAAGAGCAGAGCGTAGCGGTAATCTCCGCTGCAGAAACGGCACAGAACCTGCAGCTGACCCGGGGTGCCGCCGGCTCGGTAACCGGCACCATCACCTTTCTGGCCACCAATGCGGTGGAGGTGGATGTAACCCTTACCCACCCCCTTACCCAGGAGCCGGTGCCAGGACTGCTCACCTCCACTACGGCTGCCTATACCATTGCCAATGTGCCGGCCGGTACCTACCTGGCCCGCGCCACCTACCGCAACGACGATCGGGTAGTGGACCCCGACTGGATTGTGAAGAACGGCGAGCCTATGGTGCTGGTGAGCTCCGGCGCTGTTACCCGCAATTTTAGCCTTACCGGTGCTGCCAAAGTGGTAAACCCCACCAACCTGGCCACTACTACCGAGCCCATTGAAATTGGTGGCACTACGCCTACCTTCTCCTGGCAGGCCTACCCCAGCGCCAGCGATTATGTGGTAGAAGTAAGCGATGCCAATGGCAATGTGATTTGGGGCGGTATTGATAGAAGTGGTGTATTGCCAGCCAAGCGCATGGTAATAGCCTCCAGCCAGACCAGCATTCAGTACAATGCCGATGGCAAAGCTACCCGCCCCCTGGAGCCGGGTAAGGTGTATCGCTGGCGGGTATTTGTAAGCAAAAACGATACGTCTACGACCGGCTGGCGCCTGATCTCGGTAAGTGAAGATCAGATGGGCCTGTTCCGCATCGCCAACTAAGAGCACTCTCCCTTACCCAAAGAGAAGCACCCCTTTAACGATGGGGTGCTTTTTTGTTTATAGACCCTGGAGCTCTGGCTTATACCAGCTCCGGCAGTACGCTCTTGCCAAAGAACTCTATATACTGCTCCTGCTCCAGGTTTACGTTGTGCAGAAAAAGTTTGTCGATGCCCAATTCGGCATAGGCGCTCAGCTGCTCTATAAAGTAATCGGCGGAGTCGCCTATGAGCACATGCTCCCGGATCTTTTCCGGATCGGTCAGCTTGCCGGCGCCTGCAAACTGGGCCGGCATGGCCAGATCGGCCGTTACCTGGCTGGGGTAAATGTTGCTGCGCCACTGCTGCCAGGCGGTTTCAAAAGCCCGTTTCTTATCGGGATGATAGGAGAGCTGCACCTTTAGGTAGAGCTGCTTGCCGCTGCCGCCAGCGGAGCGAAATTCTTCAACAAACGGGCGGAGCTCCTCCAGCGGCTTTGAGGTGGTGATCACCCCATCTGCCCAGTCGGAGGCGGCCATCCAGGCGGCGGTTTTGGCGGTAATGGCGGCGCCAATCACTTTTGGCGCTCGCTTGGGCCGGGTGTAGAGTTTGGCTTCTTCTACTGTCAGCAGTTCGCTGCGGTGGGTAACGGTTTCGCCCTGCCAGAGGCGGCGCATGATCTGCACCGATTCCTGCAGCCGCTGGTTGCGCTGCACCTTATCGGGCCATTTGGCGCCGGTGATGTGCTCGTTGAGGTTCTGGCCGCTGCCGGTAGCGATCCAGAAGCGGTCGGGAAACATTTCGGCCAGGGTGGCCGCCGCCTGAGCAATAATGGCCGGGTGGTAGCGCTGTCCGGGTGCATTTACAATCCCGTATTCAAAACCAGTGGCCTGCATGGCCGCGCCCAGCCAGCTCCAGGCAAAGGCGCTCTCGCCCTGCTCGTCGGTCCAGGGATGAAAATGGTCGGAGGAGAGACAACCCCCAAAGCCGGCCGCTTCGGCCTGTTGGACCAGTTGTAGCAGGTGGCTGGGCGAAAATTGTTCGTGCGAGGCATGGTATCCGATCAGGGGCATAGGCAGGGGATGTGGTAAAAAAAGGTGATTCAGGCATTGTGCCTTCTCGCTTTACCCCATTAGGCCGCAGATTGTTTATGCCCTGAGGGATATTTTTAGGAACTGGGGGCTAGGTGAGGCTACATTCGGCCAACTGCTTGCATTCCGCAGAGGGCCGGTTATCTTTGTAAGCCATGACCACCCTTATTTTTTTTCTCCCCTTTCTGCTCCTGTTTGTGGTGCTGGCCGTTTGGGCAGAGCGCAAGGTATCGGCCCTGGTGCAGGACCGCATGGGCCCTATGGAAGTAGGTAAGTGGGGGCTGCTACAAACCGTAGCCGACCTGCTGAAGCTGCTGCAGAAAGAAGATATTGTGCCCGCTGCCGCCGACCGCCGGCTGTTTCTGGCTGCCCCGGTGGTAATCTTTGTGGCCGTATTTGCCGGCTTTGCCGTACTGCCCCTTACCAATGGCTGGGCCGGCTCCTCTTCCGAGCTGGGGGTGTTCTATTTGCTGGCCATAGTGTCGCTGGATGTGATCGGCATTCTGATGGCCGGCTGGGGCAGCAACAGCAAATACTCGCTCTATGGCGCACTGCGCTCGGTGGCCCAGATCATCTCCTACGAGGTACCCCTGGCCCTTTCCATCCTTTGCGTGGTGGTGCTCAGCGGCACGCTCAACCTGCAGGCCATCAGCTTTCAGCAGGGTATCTGGGTAAATGATGTGCTGGGCAGTGAAGCGGAACGGATCTGGCTCTTTGGCCTGCCGGCGCTGGGGCTGGAGGTAACGGAAGTAGGGGGTATTCTGAGCTGGAATGTGCTGCGCATGCCCCTGTTTTTTGTGGTGTGGCTCATCTTTTTCATTGCCTCCCTGGCCGAAAGCAACCGCGCCCCCTTCGATCTGCCCGAGGCCGAATCGGAGATCATTGGCGGCTACCATACCGAGTACAGCGGCTTTCGCTGGAGCCTGGTGTTTCTGGCCGAGTACGGCATGATGCTGCTGGTAGCCTTTTTGGGCGCCATTCTGTTCTGGGGCAGCTGGAATACCCCCCTGCCCAATCTGGGACCCCTTCGCCTGGCTGAGTGGACCAGCGGTGCGCCCGGTACCCTTGGGGGGCATCTGTGGGGTGGCTTCTGGCTGCTGGCCAAAGTGCTGTTTACCATCTTTCTGCAGATGTGGGTACGCTGGACCTATCCCCGCCTGCGGGTAGACCAGCTCATGAGCCTCTGCTGGAAGTACCTGACCCCGGCCGCCCTTGTGCTGCTGTTGCTGACAGGGGTGTGGCGGCTGCTGGGCTGATTCAACTTTTGACTGAACTACAAGTTTATACCTAAGACCTGAAACGGGAGGGGGAAATTAACCAGCATGGCAACCACCTACTTTAAAAATATAGCAAACGCCAGCCGCACCCTGCTGCAGGGGCTCCGGCTTACCTGGCGGCACCTGCTGCAGGCCCGGGAAAAGCGCGCGCCCATTGGGATCGAAAATAAGGAGTACTTTGGCCAGCAGACCGGCATTGTTACGGTCCAATACCCGCGGGAAAGCCTGCCGGTGCCCGATAATGCCCGCTACCGCCTGCACAATGAGATTGACGATTGTATTGTCTGCGATAAATGCGCCAAGATCTGCCCGGTGGATTGCATCGAGATCGAGCCCATCAAATCGACGGAAACTATTGGCCTTACCTCCGATGGTACCCCCAAGCGCCTCTATGCGGCCAAATTTGATATCGACATGGCCAAGTGCTGCTTTTGCGGCCTGTGCACCACCGTATGCCCTACGGAGTGCCTGACCATGACCAAGGTGTACGACTTCAGCGAGTTTGATGTGGCCGATCATACCTATGCCTTCTCCGAAATGACCCCCCTGGAAATTCTGCAAAAGCGTAAGGAGCTGGAAGAATTCCAAAAGCAAAAAGAAGCACAAAAGCCTGCTGCCGCTAGCACCAAGCCTGCTGCGGCCCGGCCGGGAGCGGCCCGGCCAGGCGCGGCCCGGCCAGGCGTGGCTCGGCCGGGAGCGGCTCGGCCCATGCCCCCTAAGCCCGCTGCTTCCAATCCTGCGGAAGGGGAGGAGGGGGTGCAGGAACAGGCACGAAAACTCATGGAGCAAAAGCGGGCAGACGCTGCCAAACCGGCCAACGAAGCCCTGCCGCAACGCCCGAATCCGGTTGCCAAATCGGCCCCAACACCTGAGGGAACAGAGGATAGCCCCGCTCCGGGCGCCAATAAGCCGGTATTTCGCCCACGGGTACCCTCACCCAGGCCAGCCATAACCCCACAGGCCGCACAGACGGATGCAGAAAAAGATCATCCTGCAGCGGAACCTACGCCACCAACACCCCCTTCGGCCCGGCCCCGGCCGGTGATGAAACCGGTGGTGAAAAAAGCAGATGCGCCCACAGAAAGGGATGCCAGCACGAGTCCCGCACAGGTAACAAAGCCAGCTAGCCCTCGGCCTGTGATACGTCCGCTTGTAAAAAAGGAGGAGCCTGATGCCGGAAATACGTCTGCCGATCTCCCTGCTACTTCCCCTTCTGCAAGGCCTCGCCCGGTGATGAAGCCGGCAATCAAAAAGCCTGCAGCAGCAGAAGAGATGCCTGCAGGAGAGCAGTCGAGCGCTGCAAAACCCAACAAGCCACGTCCCATTATCAAGCCCATGGTACCCAAACAACACAATTCGCCCGAAGAAGGGGAGGAGCCTCAGAAGGGGAACAGTGAAGGCGTAAAGCAGCCCCGGCCGGTGGTAAAACCCAAGGTGGTAACCCGCAAGCCTGTCCGCCAGGACGAAACCGAAGAGGAGAAAAAGCAGGACGACAGCCAGCGGCCCGATGCCCCTGGCGCCCCTCAGCCGGGTGCCCCTCAGTAAGCCATCCTCTAGTTGACCTGGCTAGGCCGGCAGTCTGGTAGCTTTCCGAAATCCTGTGTATCTTTCGCTGCCCTTTGGCCAGCCCCCTGCCTATGGTTCAGTTTCTGTTTTATGCCTTTGCGGCCCTTACACTGGCCGCTGCGCTGGTGATCCTTTTTACCCGCAACCTGCTGTATGCGGCCTTTTCGCTGATCTTCTGCTTTCTGGGAGTAGCGGCCATTTATGTGCTGAGCGGGGCGGATTTTCTGGGGGTAACCCAAATCGTTATTTATGTAGGGGGGGTGCTGATCCTGCTGATCTTTGGGGTGATGCTTACCAACCGCATCTCGGCCGGGCCGGTACTTACGGGCCTGCATAACCAGTTTCTGGGCTATGCGCTCCCCCTTGGGCTGCTGGTGCTGCTGCTGGGTACGCTGGGGCAACTGGCCCTGCCCGACTGGGCCCTTCGAGCGGAGGCGACCGGCGGGCTGGTGCAGCAATCGACCGTTGCGCCCATTGGCCTGCAGCTGATGACCCAGTACATTCTGGCCTTTGAGCTGGCCGGCCTGCTGCTGCTGCTGGCCCTGATCGGCTCGGCGCTGCTGGCCAGCCCGGCAAGTGAGCAGGGACCGGCTACCCCTTTGGCTCCATCGCCCGGGGCTCCTTCGTCCACCCAACCTGGTACCCCCTCATGATCCCTCTTTCACATTACCTGATCCTGGCTACGCTGCTGTTTTGCATAGGCCTGGCGGTGGTCCTGACCCGGCGCAATGCCATAGCCGTGCTCATTGGCCTGGAGCTGATGCTGAATGCGGCCAACATCAACCTGGTGGCCTTTAGCCGCTACGATGGTGCCCTGCTGCAGGGACAGCTCTTTGCGCTTTTTGTGATTGTGGTGGCGGCAGCCGAGGCGGCCGTAGCCCTGGCGCTGGT
>NZ_AODQ01000174.1 GCF_000348925.1 Cesiribacter andamanensis AMV16
TCTACTTTTCACACGAGCTGTTTGGCTGTGCTTGTCTGGCTATGGTGTTCCCTTGGTAGCGTAACGGCAGCTTCCGGGCCACCCCTTGCCGGTGCTTCAGCTTTTGCAACACCTCAGGTCATTTTTCCCTATACCGCTAGCACCATACAGGTGGGAGCAGGCCAGGAATTCATTATTCCCTACACCGTACAGGACCTCGATGAGACCCTCTACGAGCTATACCCCCTGGTGGCAAACTCCGACCTTACCGTCTGGAAGCGTTACCGCGGCTCAGAGATAGGCGGCTATGCAGAAGAACAGTACCTGGGCACCCACCAGATAGAGATCTGGGCGCAGCCCCGCCGCCCGGGTCTTCCCGAGCTGGGCCTGATCACCACCCTGCAGCTTCAGATTGTGAGCAGCTGTCAGAGCCAGGCCTGGTATACCGATGCCGACGGCGATGGCTGGGGACGCCAGTTGCTGGCCCGCAGTTGCACCCCTCCTACCGGAGCCGTCAGCCAGCGGGGCGATTGCGATGATGCCAATGCCTTTGTATATCCCGGAGCTCCCGAGCTGGCCGATGGCCTGGACAATAACTGCAACCAGACCACAGACGAGCAGGCCGGCGACAACCAGCGTCCCACCATTGTAGTAGAGGAGCTGCAGGGGCATAGCGGCGCCCTGCCCTATACGCCCGGCACTACCTACACTTACCGCATTACAGTACACAATCCCGAGCCCGATGAAGCGGTGCAGCTATCGCTATCGCAATACATACAGTCACCACCGGAGGAATTCAGTTTTTCATCCCCCCTTCCGCTTAGTGGCACGGGCATGCTGAGTGTAGACATCGCCTGGACCCCTGATACAGACAATTATTTTCAGGACGAATTTCTGGACCTGATTGAATTTAAGGCTACTGACGCAGCCGGCAACACCAGCATGACCTATCTTCAGGCCACTATCCCCTCCAGCCTTCCTCAGATCCATCTTGCGGCTGATACCTTCCGCATAGGCATCAACCAGGCCTTCCGCATTGAGGCTTACTTGCAGGATGATGTTAACCGCTATGCCACGCTCTACCCCTTGAATACCACAATTCCCTGGGATGAGTATAGCATTATAGAAAATACCAAAACCAGTTTTATTGGCTATGATGACCTAAGCCCTGGCCCCGAGCATGCCGGCCTGCACCGGGTGCTGCTGGTAGCTTTTGAAGATTATGTGTATACCCGCCGGCAGGTCTATAAGCCCTTCTGGGTATGGGTAGATCCTTCCTGTACCAACCAGGCCTGGTACCCGGATGCTGATGGGGATGGCTATGGCATAACAGCCGACTACAACCAGACCAGCTACCTCACCTGCGATCGGCCTTCCGAGGGCTATGCAGCTAACAATGAAGACTGCGACGATGCCCAGGCCGACACCTACCCCGGCGCTCCGGAACTGATTGGCGATGGCAGGGACAATAACTGCAACGGCGCCATTGATGAGGGGTTGTGCGATATCTCCGAACCCCTTACCGTAGCCTCCACCTGCTCGGAAGATCCCCAGAATTTCCGCAGCTGGATCATCTACAACCCCAACCACTGTGCCGTAGAGGTGCGCTATGACCTGCGCCAGTCTGATGTGGAAGGCACCATACTGGCCCTGCCCGGCGAAACCATATTCTCTACCCCCTTCCTGGAGCGCAACATGAACATCATGCAGATCCACTGGGAAGATGATGCCGGCCGGGAGCGTATGTACCGCTACCGGGAACCCAATAATACCGGCCTGCGCATCTTTACCATCTGCTCGGATGATCCGGCCCAGGAACTGCGCTGGCGCATCCACAACCCTAACGAATGCGCCTATTATGTAGAGTGGGAGATAGAAGGCAGTGATCAGCGCGGCAGCTACATTGCCCCACCCGGCGATAGCTACCTGACCACCACTACCATCCCCAACGATCCTAATGTAGCGGTGCTCATGTACTACAACTACCACAGCAAGAAGCGCTACTCTCGCCAGCCCTCGGCTTACCGCAACTGCTCCGGCAGCCAGGAACCCGATTGCACCATCAGCCGGGAGCTCACCATCGCCTCCAGCTGTTCCGATGATCCGCTAAACGTCCAGAACTGGGTGATCTACAACCCCCACGCCTGTGCCGTAGCCGTGCGCTACGAGCTGCGCGATACCGATCAGCAGGGTAGCCTGCAGGCCGAGCCGGGCTACACCTACTTCCAGACCCCCTTTGTGGAGGGCAGCCGCAACATCATAGACCTCTACTGGCAGGATAGCGATGAGCGGGAGCAGCGCTACCGCTTCCGCCAGCCGGCAGATGAGCCCCTGCAGCTCTTCTCAGAATGCTCTGACAATCCCCAGCAGGAGCTGCGCTGGCGCATCTTCAACCCCAATGAATGCGCCTACTATGTGCAGTGGAACATGCTGGGCACCCAGCAAAGAGGTTCAATCATAGCCCCTCCCGGTGAGAGCTTCTTTACCACTACCACCTCCCAGCGCGCCAACCTGGCCCAGATTACCTGGTACAACTACCAGAATGAGCGCCAGCGGGTACAGCTGGCGGCTAGCTTCCAGACCTGTGGCGATGCGCCTGCCACCCGCAGCCTGGCAGCCAAAGAAGCCAGTGAGCACACATTACGCTCCGAATCGCTGTCGGTGTATCCGATGCCTTTCCGGGATGTGCTGCAGCTGCGCCACCAGGGAATTACAGCCACTGCGCAGGTACGGGTGAGCCTGGTATCCCTTAGCGGCGCCCGCCTGGAAGTACCCGCCAACCAGATCCGCCAGACAGAAGGCGCTCTGGAGCTGGACCTGCAGCAGCTACCCCTGGCCGACGGCCTCTACCTGCTGCGCCTGGATATAGAGGGAGATAAGCCCCTTTACCAGCGGGTGATCCGCCAGCGCTAACATGAGATAAGCTGAACCATGCATAGCAAACCCCGGCCAGACTTGGCCGGGGTTTCTTTATACGCCAGTTCGCATACGCGTATCCGGACCACATGCCTGGAAATTTTCAGGCTGGTTCGAGCATGCTGCCTGTACCATAATAACAGTTGGCAGCTGAACGCATGCTGCGCTCTACAAAAGCCGGCCGTACAAGCACTTTAGACCCCCCTCACCCCTCCACCAACTCGCCAAAGCGCTCATTAAACCCTTTAATGCCCTGCAGACCGCCGGTATGTATGGCCAATAGGCGGGTGCCGGGTTTAAACCAGCCCTTTTTCACCAGATCATAGAGGCCAAACATCATTTTGCCGGTATAGATAGGGTCCAGCGGAATGCCGGTCTTGTCCCGGAACAGGTTAATGAAATTGATCAGCTCGGGCGTCCACTTGGCATAGCCGCCAAAATGGTAGTCCGGCATTAGCTGATAATTCTGGTAGCACTGCCCGTTGTAGGCCTCGGTAAGGGCATCAACAGCCCCCTTCAGATAACTGCTGCCCCTGAGCACCGGAAAGCCCAGCGCCTGTTGCCTGCGGTTAAGCCCCGCTACCAGGCCTGCCAGCGTACCCCCTGTGCCACAGGCCGTGGCAATAAAATCGTATTGCTGTACATCCAGCTCGCCTACCAGCTCGGCACAGCCCTTAACCGCCAGCGCATTGCTGCCCCCCTCGGGAATATAATAAAAGGGACCAAGCTGCTGCTGCAGCGCCTCCAGTTGGGCAGGCTCGTCCTTGTGGCGATAGGCCTCCCGGTCCAGGTAATGAAGCGCCATGCCCTGTTGCCGGGCAAACTGCAGGGTGGGGTTCAGGGGCAGGTGCTCCTCACCCCTTATGATGCCAATGGTCTGCAGGCCCCACTCCCGGCCGGCGGCTGCCGTAGCGGCTATATGGTTGGAGTAGGCCCCGCCAAAGGTGAGCAGGCGCTCCCATCCCTGCTGCCGGGCAGCTTCCAGGTTGTAGTAAAGCTTGCGCCACTTATTGCCGCTGATGTGGGGGTGCAGCAGATCGTCCCGCTTCAGGTACAGGCGTACACGGGCGGCCTCCAGCAGCGGATCGTCTAGGAGCTGAATGGGGCTGGGCTGGGCTGGGCGTGGGTGCATCAGCACAAAATAGGCAGAATAGGGGTATCCTAAAAGAAGAAGTCCCTGCAAGCTAAACATTTCTGTATCTTTGCCCTCATATGAAGCATTATCCAGAGGCACCCGAAGGGGAAGACGACGAGCTCTACGAACACCACCGCATTGTAGCCGACAAAAAGCAACAGCTGCTGCGGCTGGATAAATTCCTGATGGACCGCCTGCCCAATGTAACCCGCAACCGGCTGCAGAAGGCCATTACCGACGGCTTTGTAAAGGTAAACGACGGCAAAATAAAATCGAATTACCGGGTGCATCCCGGCGATGTGATTGTGATTGCCCTGCCCGAGCCCCCGCGCGATACCGAGGTGCTGCCCGAAAACATCCCCCTCAACATCATGTTTGAGGATGATGACCTGCTGGTGGTCTACAAAGAAGCCGGTATGGTGGTACACCCCGCCTATCAGAACTGGAGCGGCACCCTTGTCAATGCCCTCACCTACCACTTTCAGCAGCTGCCTACCCTGCCCGGCAACCACGGCCGCCCGGGCCTGGTGCACCGCATCGACAAGGATACCTCCGGCCTGCTGGTTATTGCCAAAAGCGAGCTGGCCATGCAGCACCTGGCCCGGCAGTTCTTTGACCACAGCATAGAGCGTACCTACCTGGCGCTGGTCTGGGGCGAGCCAGAGCCGGCCGAGGGCACCATAAACGTACCCCTGGGCCGCAGCCCCAAAGACCGCCGTGTGGTGCAGGCCTATCCTGAAGGGGAGGGCTACGGGCGCCATGCCATCACCCATTACAAAACCCTGCATACACTACGTTATGTGAGCCTGCTGCAGTGCCGGCTGGAGACGGGGCGCACCCACCAGATCCGGGCGCACCTGAGCTACCTGGGGCATCCGCTCTTTAACGATGCCATGTACGGCGGCGACAAGATCCTGAAAGGCACTACCTTTAGTAAATACAAGCAGTTTGTGGAAAACTGCTTCAAGATTATTCCTCGCCAGGCGCTGCACGCCAAATCGCTGGGCTTTACCCACCCCCGCAGCGGCGAGTGGATGCAGTTTGATACCGAACTGCCCGACGATATGAAGGCGGTACTGGAAAAATGGGAGCATTACGTACAGCATCACTAACACCCCATGCAGGCTGCGGCTTTGGCGAAGCGCCAGGCAGCCGGTCTGCAGAGCAACCACCCCCATGCAAGAAGAAGAGAAAGACGAACTTATACAGCCACAGGAGCCGCAGCCCGAAATGCCCCCTGCGCCAGACCCGCAGTTTTCAGACAGCCTGCAGGCGCTTATGCGCTTTTTGCGCACTCCCACGCAAAGCACAGCCGCGCTAAACGGCCATGCCCCGCTACGCACCTTTTTTCACATGCTGCTGCTGAGCTTTGGCCTAAGCATGCTGTCCATGCTGCTGATGAGTGCTTTTCAGAAAAGCGGTCTGCTGCCGGAGCTCCCCCATGCCATGGAAGACATCATGAAGCAAATGCCCCTGCTGCTGGTATTTGTGCTGGTGGCCCTGTTTATGCCCGCACTGGAGGAGCTGGCCTTTCGGCTGTGGCTGGTGTACCGGCCGCTGTATGTAGGGGTATCGCTCTGGCTCATTGCTTTTTTTCTGTCCCAGTCGTTTTTGCAGAGCGGGCTGGCGCTGGCTGGCTATGCGGTACTGGGCCTGGCCGCCCTGGCTACCATTGTGCTGCTTACGCTGGGTCCACTGGCCCGGCAGGGGCTGGAACAGCTCTACACCACCCGCTATCGCTGGATCTTCTGGGGCAGTACGCTGCTTTTTGCCCTGGTGCACCTGATCAACTTTAAGCCCACGGCCCAGGTGCTGCTGTTTGCTCCCCTGCTGGTACTGCCCCAGTTTCTGCTGGGCCTTATTCTGGGCTATGTGCGGGTGCGGCAGGGTCTGGGCTGGGCCATAGCCCTGCATGGGGTATACAATTTTATTATTCTGGGCCTGGCCTACTGGGGCATGCAGGCCGAAAGCCCTCTGCCGGCAGGGGGTTGAGGGGATAGCTGGCAGCGCCCGGGCAATAATTTGCCGGCAGCGGCCCTAACCGTTTAGCGGCAGCAGTAGTTGTAATAGCAAACCGCATCGCTATTTTTTATGCTACACACCCTGCAAAATACCCTTGTTAGTGCTTCTTTTAAAGAACAGGGCGCCGAGCTTTGCAGCCTGCGCCGCAAAGATACCGGCCTGGAGTACCTCTGGGAGGGCAATGCCGATATCTGGGGACGGCATGCACCTATCCTCTTTCCCATTGTAGGCCGCCTGCGGGACAATACCTATCGCCTGGAGGGCCGGGAATACAGCCTTCCGCAGCATGGCTTTGCGCGGGACAAAAGCTGGCAAACTGCCAAGGAAGGGGCCGACCGCCTGCTGTTCCGTCTCACCTCCGATGCCGATACGCGCCAGCACTACCCCTTTGACTTTGAGCTGCTGCTGGGCTATCACCTGGAAGAAAACAGGCTAAGCACCACCTACCGGGTAAAAAACACAGGCGCCGCCGAGCTGCCCTTTTCCATTGGCGCGCACCCGGGCTTTCGCTGTCCGCTGCTGCCCAACGAAGCGTTTAGCGACTACTACCTGGAGTTTGAAAAGGCCGAGACCCTGGAGCGCCAGCTGCTGCAGCACGGCCTGCGCACCGGCAAGACCAGCCCGGTACTGAACGGCCAGCTGCACCTGCCGCTCAATGAGGCGCTGTTTAAGGACGATGCCCTGGTCTTTGCGGGGGTTCGCTCATCCTATGTGGTGCTAAAAAGCCGCAAGAACACCCACAGCATACGGGTAGATATTGAGGGATTTCCCTACCTGGGCATCTGGACCAAATCCGGCGGGGCCCCCTTCATCTGCTTAGAGCCCTGGTATGGCGTTACCGATCCGGCCGAGGCCCGGCAGCAGGATTTTCGAAAAAAAGAGGGCATCCAGCGCCTGGCGGCCGGCCAGCAGTTTGAGTGCAGCTATGCCATTACTGTAGAGTGAACAGGGCCTATTTAGAAGTAGCTCACCGGGTCCAGGCTGCTGAGCAGCAGGCAAATTCCTGCCACTGCTATAGCCACACCGGTATGGTGTTGCGTATAGGCAGGTGGCGCCGATGTGCCAAAGTGGCCACCGTCCGAAGGGCTATACCCCCTGTTTGGCCAGTTGGCGGCCCATTTGTACCCTAATTTTTGCCTTTACCTGCCCGCATGGCTGCTCTTTCACAATACGAGTTTGAAACGATCTGCACCCTGCTCAACGAGCACTTCCTCGGCCAGCTGCAGGCCCGCCTGGCCCGGGC
>NZ_AODQ01000175.1 GCF_000348925.1 Cesiribacter andamanensis AMV16
TTGGTGACAGCCCAGTGCCAGGTTTTGGTGCCGTCCCGGTGCGTATCTACCTTGCGCAGGCGGCCGTTTGATACATTGGTAAGGTCTTTAGGAATGCGTACGCTAATGAGCATGCTGTCTACCTCATCGTACATATGGTCTTTATTGGGCCACCAGAGGCTGGCCCCATCGCCCTGGTTGGAGGAGGCAATAAAGTGCTTGCCCCGCTTATCCCGCTGCCAGGTGATGCCCCCGCTCCAGGGGGGATTGGTGCTTACCTGCGGCTTTCCGCCATAATGCACATCCAGGCGTTTGACAGCCCCATCCGGCTGCGGCTCCAGCAGCTGTATAAAGTGGGCATTGCCCTCCTGCTCTACCTTCAGTTCTTTACCCCCCTGCACTACTTTTTCGATGCGCATGGGCGGCTGCAGGTCAATCTGCATGCGCTGATGGGGTTTGAGCACTTTGTACTGAATGGTATTGACGCCCCGGATGGTGCTGTCGGCCGGATTCACCCGGATATTGAGGTGGTAATAGGTAAGGTCCCACCAGGCCCGCTCCGGTGTGATGGAGCCCCGCAGGCTATCCTGCCGGGTAAACTGGGGGTGCTGAGCCAGGGCTGTTGAAGAAAAGGCCAGAAATAGCAGGCCTGCCGCCAGAGGTTTTAACAGGCAGGAGAGAAAAGGGGTACGCATAGCGGTAAGCGGAAAAAGCAATTATACAATCAGCTGCATATACCCCTTGAAAAAGGGAGTCTATACCCAGCATTACTGGCAAATTAAGATAAATTTTGAAGCAAATGCAGCCAGTGGGCTTATGTGACGAATTTTCTGAAGAACGGAGAGAGCTGGCTTCAGGAAATTCCAGCTGTCTTGTTGGTGAAAGCACCAGCAACGGGTGGCCCAGAAACCAGCTACGCCTATGCAGCTCCCCTAGCCCCGCTGCTGTTCTACAATAATCTGCTCCAGCACCTGCCAGACGTTGCGGGCTACCAGCTTCTGGCCCTCGGCATTGGGGTGAATGCGGTCGGGCAGGTTCAGGCTGGGCTCACCAGCCACATCCTGCAACAGGAAGGGGAGCAGGGTAACTGCCTTCTTTTTAGCCACAGCCGGAAAGATCTCGTTAAACCGGCTGCTGTACGGCTGGCCCAGGTTGGGCGGCACCATCATGCCCGCCAGAATGATCTCGGCCTGGGGGTAGACCGCCCTCACCTTGTCGATCATTTCCTCCAGGTTTTGCTGGGTCTGGTCCAGGTTAAGGCCCCGCAGGCCATCGTTGGCGCCCAGCTCCAGTACAAAAATATCGACCGGCTGGCGCTCCAGCACCCAGTCCAGGCGCTTGTTGCCCCCGGCGGTGGTTTCGCCGCTCAGGCCGGCATTCACTACTTTATAGGCATAGCCCAGCGAATCCAGGCGGTGTTGAATAAGGGTAGGAAAAGACTCGGAGGCATCCAGGCCATAGCCGGCCGTAAGGCTGTTGCCAAAAAATACAATGTAGCGCTCCTGCTCCACTTCCTGAGGTGGGCTGGCTTCTGCCGCAGGCTGACCATCGGTAGTATCGGGGCGGGTAGTGCTGCCGTTTTGTTCGCTGCCGGGATTGCATCCCCAGAAAAAAGCTGCACAAAACAGGGGCAGCAGGTATGAGAATCTTATTTTCATTGGTTTATCTACAAGTATTCCCGACATTTAAATGTTGTACGCCCCCGGACGAATACAGGATGGGGCTTCGTTACAAAAATAGCGCTTTCTCCTTCACACAAAAACGAAGGCAAACAGCTTTCCGATATGCATACCATCTTAGACGTAGACAACTTAGGCAAAACCTACCACAGCGGCGGGCATTCTCTTTCGGTACTGGAGGGGGTTCATTTTCAGCTGCAGGCCGGCGATTCCTGTGCCATTGTGGGCCCTTCCGGCAGCGGCAAAACCACCCTGCTGGGCCTGTGCGCCGGTCTGGACCGGGCCAGCACCGGCTCGGTGGTGCTCAATGGGGTGCGCCTGGATGGACTCAGCGAAGACCAGCGGGCGCAGGTGCGTAACCAGCATGTGGGTTTTATCTTCCAGAGCTTTAACCTCATTCCTACCCTCACGGCCCTTGAAAATGTAATGGTACCCCTGGAGCTGAGGGGTGAAAAAGGGGCCGAAAAAACAGCCCGGGAACTGCTGGCCAAGGTAGGGCTGGCCGAGCGCGGCACCCACTACCCTACTCAACTCTCGGGTGGCGAGCAGCAACGGGTGTCCATTGCCCGTGCCTTCTCTAACCGGCCCAGCATCCTCTTTGCCGATGAGCCTACCGGTAACCTGGATGAAGACACCGGCGCCCACATTGAACAGCTGATCTTTGACCTGAACCGGGAGGCCGGCACCACCCTGGTACTGGTAACGCATGATCTGGAACTGGCCGGAAAGTGCGGCCGCATCATTCAGATCCGGGGCGGGCGCATCGCCTTCGACAGCCAACAGCAGCAAAGCCCCTCAGTGGAAAGCAGAGGTTAATACAAGAAGTTTTCCCTCCTAAAGGCTGTTTTAGTCTTTTGAGGGGGACTGGCTTTTTTCGGCAGAATCTTCCGGTTGCCAGATGCCCAGCAGGCGGGCTCGTTCCTGCCACTTCTGCCGGGCATATTCCTGCATATCCCGGCTGCTATCAAACTCATCCACAATTTCAATGCCCAGCAGGGTTTCCATGATATCCTCAATGGTAACCACACCGGTAAGCCCGCCATACTCATCTACCGCCAGGGCTATATGTTCCCGTTTTTCCATAAGCCGCTCAAAAACCACCGGGATGCTCAGCCGGTCCGACACAATGAGCATGCTGCGTACCAATTCTTTTACCTTCAAATCGTGCTTGTCTTCGGCCAGTTGCTGCAGCAGTTCATGCTTGTGAAAATAACCGATCACATTATCCCGGTTATCGGTATAGACCGGAATACGGGAGAAGCGCAGCAGCTGCTTATTGGCAAAGGCTTCCTTCAGACTTAGCTCACTATTGGCCATCACCACTACCGTACGGGGGGTCATCACATCCCGCACCTGTACCTTCTGAAAGGCAATGAGGTTTTTGATGATGCGCATTTCATTCTCGGCAAACACCCCCTCCTGGTGCCCAATGTCGGCCATGGCCGATAACTCCTCCCGGCTTACGGCCATGCCATGCGCACTGCCCCCCAGCAGCCTGGTGATGCCATTGGATAATAGCACCAGGGGGTACATCAGCCAGATCATGATCCTGAGGGTTTTGGCAGTAAAAAACCCCAGCTGCCGCCAGTAGCGTGCCCCAAGAGTTTTGGGAATGATCTCCGAGAAGATCAGGATCACCAGGGTAAGCAAGCCTGAAATCACCCCTGTGCTGATGTTCTGATAGACCAGCGCAGCCTGCGCGCCTACCCCGGCCGCCCCAACCGTATGGGCAATGGTATTGAGCGACAAAATAGCGGCCAGGGGCTGGTCTACCTTATCTTTCAGCTGGCGCAACTGCTGGCTTAGGGTAGGCTTTTCTTCACTCAGAGACTCAATGTAGGAGGGGGGTAAAGCTCAGCAGGGACGCCTCCAGGATCGAACACAGGAAGGAAACCAAAATAGCCAGCAGGAGATAAAATACTAATAAGCCCATGCAGTGAGTTAAAAGGTGTATACAACTTGTGCTGAATAAACTGTCGCAAAAAGATGGCAGCCTCTGCTTCTACCCAGATACACCGCAAACACCGCATGGCAGTATACTGTTTAAAAAGGCAGGACGCTCCCATACCTTCTGCGGGGGGGAGTTTATAGGCCAAAAAGGCTATATTCGTACCTGCTTCCCCATATTTCAAAAGAATTGGCAGACCCTACCCCCACCGCTATGAACTTTCCCTGGCTCCTCCGCATGGCCTGGCGCGATAGCCGCCGCAACCGCTCCCGCCTGCTGCTGTTCATGAGCAGCATTGTATTGGGCATTGCCGCGCTGGTGGCGATCAACTCCTTTGGCGACAACCTGCAGCAGCAGATCGATACCGAGGCCAAAAAGTTGCTGGGTGCCGATCTGGAGCTGGAAAGCCCCGAGCCCTTCAGCCCCGAGATCCGGCAGTTCTTTGATTCGCTGGGTGCCGAGGCCTCGGAAGAGGTACGCTTTGCTTCCATGGTGCTCTTTCCCAAAAACGGGGGCTCCCGCCTGGTGCAGGTACGGGCGCTGGGCGGACGCTACCCCTACTATGGCGAGATCGAAACCGCCCCGGCCGGCGCCAGCCGAAGCTTTCAGGTGCAGCAAACGGCCCTGGCCGATCAGACCCTGCTGCTGCAGTACAATGCCCGCCCGGGCGATTCCATAAAAGTGGGCAATACCACCTTTCTGATTCAGGGCAGTGTGCTGAAGGTACCTGGTCAGGCGGGCTTCTCCACCACCGTAGCACCCCCTGTGTTTATCCCCCTGAGCCAGCTGGAAGCCACCGGCCTGCTGCAAAAGGGCAGCCGCATAGAACGCAAGCTCTACCTGCGCTTTGATGAGAGCCAAAATTTTTCCTCGCTGTATGCGACCACCATCAAGCCCCGGCTGGAAAAGGCCGAGCTGCGCCACGATACGGCCGACGAGCGGCAGCAGGAGATTGGCGATGCCTATAGCGATCTGACCGGCTTTCTGAACCTGGTGGCTTTTGTAGCGCTGCTGCTGGGCTGTATAGGGGTAGCGTCTTCGGTGCATATCTACATAAAAGACAAGGTGATCTCGGTGGCCATTTTGCGCTGCCTTGGGGTAAGCGGGCGGCAGGCCCTGGCCATTTACCTGATCCAGATCAGCCTGATGGGCCTGATTGGAGCAGTGCTGGGCACCCTGCTGGGCATGGCCGTGCTGTATGGCCTGCCCGGCCTGTTTGCTGATTTTCTGCCGGTAGAAGTGGCCGTAACCCCTTCTTTGCGGGCCATTGTGCAGGGGGTGCTGGTGGGCCTGGTGGTGTCGGTGCTCTTTGCCCTGTTGCCGCTGCTGGGCATTCGCCGGGTATCTCCTCTTACGGCCCTGCGGGCTTCGTTTGAGGCGGATGGTGGCGACAAGCTGCGCTATGGGGTTTTTACCCTGATCCTGCTCTTTATCTGGGCCTTCTCCTGGCTGCAGCTGCAGGATCCCCTGCGGGCGCTGGTGTTTACCGGCGGGGTGCTGCTGGCGCTGCTGGTGCTGGCCGGCATAGCCCAGGGCATGATCTGGGCAGTGCGGCGCTTTTTCCCCACCGGCTGGGCCTATATCTGGCGGCAGAGCCTGGCCAACCTCTACCGGCCCAACAACCAGACGTTGGTGCTGGTGATCACCATCGGGCTGGGTACAGCCCTGATCAGCACGCTGTTTTTTGTGCAGCACAGCCTGCTGGAAAAGGTGGCCCTTACCGGCAGCGACAACCAGCCCAACATGGTGGTCTTTGATATTCAGGATGATCAGGTTGAAGCGGTAGCCACCCTTACCCGCCAGCAGGGCCTGCCTGTGCTGCAGCAGGTGCCGGTGGTCACCATGCGGCTGGAGGGCATTGGGGACCGGAGTGTTGAACAGATCAAGCAGGATACCACTTCCGGCATTCGCCGCTGGGTGCTCAACCGGGAGTACCGGGTTACCTACCGCGATTCGCTCATCGACTCCGAAACGCTGCTGGAAGGCCGCTGGCGGGGTAGTGTTGCTTCTCCCCGGGACTCTGTCTTTATTTCCCTGTCCCAAAACCTGGCCGAGGACATGAAGGTAGGCCTAGGTGATAAAATAAGCTTTAATGTGCAGGGGGCTATTATGGATACCTGGGTGGGTAGCATCCGGGAGGTAGACTGGCAGCGGGTGCAGACCAATTTTCTGGTGGTGTTTCCGGCCGGGGTGCTGGAGCGGGCGCCGCAGTTTCATGTGCTCATTACCCGGGTAGATTCGGTGCAGCAGGCCGCTGCCTACCAACGGGCTGTGGTGCAGCGCTACCCCAATGTATCGCTCATCGACCTGAACCTGATCCTGCAGACCATTGATGATATTCTGGGCCGGGTAAGCTTTGTCATCCGCTTTATGGCCTTTTTCAGCATTATTACGGGGCTGGTGGTGCTCATTGGTTCGGTGATCATCAGCAAGTACCAGCGCATCCAGGAAAGTGTACTGCTGCGCACCCTGGGCGCCAGCCGCCGTCAAATCCTAAGCATCAATACGCTGGAGTATTTCTTTCTGGGCAGCCTGGCGGCCCTTACCGGGATGCTCATAGCCCTGCTGAGCAGCTGGGCGCTGGCCTATTTCAGTTTCGATACCCCCTTTAGCCCTCCCCTATGGCCCATCCTGATCGCCTATGTGAGCATTACCGGCCTAACCATCCTCATCGGCCTTTCCAACAGCCGGGCGGTAGTGAACAAGCCACCGCTGGAGATTTTACGGACGGAGGTGTAGCCGCCCCCATGGTGCCTCGACTCAGCCTGAACATGCAGCAAAGGCTCTGCTTTCTGCGCTGTTCGATAATCAGTCGTGGCACCATGTGACGCCCCCTAAAAAGAGAATGGGAAGGGGTGCCAGGAAACGAGCGTGGTGCCACGACTCATTATCCAGCACTACAGTGTAAGAGCGGACTTTTCCGAATACCCCATTTCAGTCGGGGCACCACTATCCAAGGCTTTTAGGCCCCATAACTGGTAAAGCCCACTCTGGTTCTGGCACAGAATTACCCCCTCACCAGCTCCCCCATCTGCTCCTTCAGCGCCTGGTAGTAGGCCTCAAAGCTGCTTTCGCTGGTAAACAGGTAGTGGTAGGGCTCGATCAGTTCCAGCTCCATCAGGCAGAACTGCCCCCGAAACATGACCCCATCTACCCGGGCATAGAGGCAGCCCTGCGCAAAGCGCTCGATGTACTGCCGAGCAATCTCCAACAGGCCTTCGGGCGCCTGTCGGGCATGTACACTGCCGCCGTGGATGTGCTGCACCCGAAAATCGCCCTCCTTTACCGTTTTCAGCAGGCAGTGGCTGAAGCGGCCGCCAAAGAACATAAAGGACCACTCTCCCTCGGTCTGGATCTCAGGCACAAAAGGCTGTACCATAAAGCTCTCTTCCTGCAACAGCGGCTGAATCTCGGCAGCGATGGCCGCCACATTTTCCCGGCGCAGTACCAGGGTGTTTTTGGCACCCCCGCTTACGGCCGGCTTGATGATCAACTGGTCACTTTCCAGTTCCTCAAAGTAGCCCATCAGCTCGGGCTGCTCCCCCTTTTCGATAAAGCGGGTGGGGATAATGGGCAGGCCGGCAGCGGCAATATCCTGCAGGTAGTGCTTGTCGCTGTTCCAGCGCACCACCGCCACCGGATTC
>NZ_AODQ01000176.1 GCF_000348925.1 Cesiribacter andamanensis AMV16
TCCCTGCCGGATGAGCTTTACATAAAATTTTGGCAGCACCAGCAGCAGGTGCTTGCGGTAGCCAGCCTGGCGCTGCTGTTGCTGTTGCAGCAGGGCAGCCGTAGCAAAGCCCCGCATGTAGTAATATATCTGTTTTTTGAGGCCGCTGAGCTCCCGCCGATGCGTATGATGCACCACCGCCAGGGGGTTGTAGCGGATGCTGAAGCCCCCGGCCAGGATACGAAACCACATTTCGGAATCGCCATTGCAGCCGGCTGCCCCTACATCCAGCAATTCGTTGAAATATCCCACCTGTTCAAAGACCGATTTGCGAAAGGCCATGTTGGCCCCTGCCCCAATCTCCCATACAGGAGGGCCTATGGCCAGGGTTTGCTTAAAATACTGCTGGTCATAGAGCTTGTTCCGGTAGCCGCGGTTAAAGCTCCAGTGCCACTCAAAGATCTGCTGGGCTTCGGTCTGCAGCTCGGCTGCTAATACCAGCCCGGTAAGGGCCGCTACCTGCGGATCCTCAAACGACTGCCAGACCCGGTACACCCAAAGGGGGTGGGCCACCACATCATCGTCCAGAAAAGCCACCAGAGGACAGCTGGCCAGCCGGATGCCGGTATTTCGGGCAATGTCCAGGCCGCCGCGCGCTTCATAGGTATAGCGCACCTCGGGATACTGGTTTACGACCGCTTCAGTAGCCTTATCAGAAGAGGCATTGTCAACCACCAGGATCTCCTGGGGCTGGCAGCGCTGGTTCCTGAGCAGTTCCAGACAGTTTTGTAGCAGCGCAGGCCGGTTGCGGGTGCAGATCACTACCGATACGGGCACTGTTGCCGGCAACGTATGGGGCAGCAGGGGGTCCAGCACCTGCGCCATCCCGTGCAGCAGAGGGGGAGTGTTGCCGCTGCTGAGCCACGCCTGCCAGGGGGGGAGGGCTGCGGCATCAGGGGCATAAGCCTCCAGGGCCGGGCTAAGGGATTCGGCCAGTTTTTGGGTATACTGCTCACTGCTGAGCGTTTCGCCGGGGGCAATACGCACATGGCCCAACGGAATATCTTTCCACCAGTAGACCAGGTAGTGACCGGCTGCTGTAGTATCCAGCTTCGGCAGTTGCAGGCCGTCTGGCAGGGAATAATGGCGAATATGGTACGGAGGATGCGTCATGCCCGGCTGTGGCCCTGCTTAGTTGAGTACATTCTGATTTTGTTTGAGGCTGAAGGGAAGCTTAGGCCGTACGGCCCCCATCCATTTGCCAAACCATTTGATATCGCCTCGGTAATCTTCCACATCAAAGGAGATGCACTCCTCAAAATAAAAGAGGTTTACCGAGGTGTCTTTTACCACAATTAGGGAAATATAGTATGAGCCGTCGTTGAGCAGATTGCCCGGAATACTGCATTCGCCTTCTACCAGCCCGGGCTCGCACATGATGGCTGCCGAGGGTACATCAAAAATACAATCGCCACCATAAGAGAACAGGTGAAGACCGGTGCTCAGCAGGGCTTTCTCTCCCATGTTCCAGAAGGAAAATCGGACCTTAAGCGGGGTGCGGATATCGATGGGATCTTCCGGTCGGGCCAGCTCGGGAACCAGTTCAACCGAGTGAAAGCGAATGGTATCATTGCCGGGGGCTTCCTCAGGGCTGGCCCACTGCTGCCGCATTTGAAACTTCTGGATGTTGGAGACATAGCTGTTTACAATGCTGGTGGCCGGACCAATCTGTTTTACCTTTCCCCCCTGCAGCCAGATGGCTTTTTCGCAGAGGTTAGTAATGGCCTGCATGCTGTGGCTTACAAACAATATGGTACGGCCATCGGTCTGGGAAACCTCCCGCATTTTGCCCAGGCATTTTTTCTGAAATTCGGCATCGCCTACGGCCAGCACTTCGTCTACAATGAGGATATCGGGCTCCAGGTGGGCGGCTACGGCAAAGGCCAGGCGCACATACATGCCAGACGAGTAGCGCTTTACGGGCGTATCGATGAACTTGCCAATGCCCGAAAAGTCAATGATCTCATCAAACTTGCTGCGGATCTCATCCTTTTTCATGCCCAGGATGTAGCCGCTGATGTAGATGTTTTCCCGACCGGTAAGCTCCTGGTGAAAACCGGTGCCCACCTCCAGCAGGCTGCTTACCTTACCCTTGCCCCGGATCACTCCATGGGTAGGGCGCACAATGCGGGACAGGATCTTCAGCAGGGTAGATTTGCCGGCGCCATTCTGGCCTACGATGCCCCAGACCTCACCCTTTTTCACCTCAAAGCTGATGTTTTGTAGCGCCCACAGGTATTTGCTGCTGTCGTAGCCGACGCCAGATTCTGGGCCCAGGGTAAAAAAGGGGTCTTTTTTACCCAGCACCGTACTGTTCCAGAACAGCTGCACATCCTGCCGCAGCGAGCCGGTGCCAATTACCCCCAGCCGGTAAAGCTTGGACACGTTTTCTACCTGTATGACTACATCCTGCATAGGCCTGGCTTATACCACGTCGATTAATTTATCGCCCTGTTTGTTAAAGATCATGAAGGAGACCACTACCAGCACCAGGGCAAACAGGGTGCTGTAAAGGAGCTGGCCAACACCAAAGGTGCCATCGCCCAGCAGGCCGTAGCGGAACACCTCAAAGAGAGGGGTAAGGGGGTTGAGCTGTACCAGCCACTGCACATCTTTGGGAATTATAGCCACCGGATAAATCACCGGCGTCAGGAACATCATCAGGCGCACCCCCAAGTGTACCAGGTTTACCAGGTCCCGGTACTTGGCGGTAAGCACCGAAAAGATCAGGCCCAGCGACAGGCCAATGCAGCCTATCAGCAGCACAGATAAGGGAAAAAACAGTAACCAGGCATTGACCGATACCGGCACCCCTTCTACCACCCAGTACCACAGCAGCACGATCAGCAGCAGCACCAGTTGCATCAGAAAGCGAAAAAAATGGGTGCTCATAACCGACAGGGGCACTACCAAACGGGGAAAGTATACCTTGCTGAAGATCTGAGCATTTTCCCGAAAGGTGAAGGAGGTACCCAGAAAGCTGTCGTTGAAAAAATTCCAGAGCACAATGCCCGCCAGATAAAACAGCACAGGGGGGATGGTACCGGTGGGAATACCCACCAGCTTATCAAAGACCAGTACAAAGGTTACCAGGGTAAGAATGGGCTGAAACAGGATCCACAGCGGCCCTAGCACCGTTTGCTGGTAGTTGAGCAGAAAATCCCTACGCACCAGCCGGGCCAGCAGGTTGCGGTACGACCACAGCTCAGCGGCACTCCAGCCCCACCAGCTGGTGCGGCTGCCAAATTCCCAATCCCATTGGCTTTTTGTTAGGTTTTTCAGACATGGATGATCGATCGTCAGACACTAAAAATAGAGGTGGTACCCGCTCTGCGGTGTGGTACCCATAAATAATTGACGCTTCAAGACAAATATACCGAACTTAACATTAAGACTACATTAAAAAATCAAACCCCTGCATAAGTCTACACCTTCTCACAACAGCCTGCTGCCCAGGCGGCTACTGCCAGGCTGCGCAAAACCCCTGCCCCAGGTACTTCCGCAGGGGCGGAAAGTGGGTGTTATAAACCAAAGTGAAAAGGGTAGCAGTGGGAAATGAGTAAGCAACAGCATCGGGTATATAATCGTTTTTCGGGTCTTTTTGTTTACCCTTGCGGCAAACCCCCTTCGGGAGCAGAGCCCCCGCCCGCTGGGCTGCCAGATAATGTTGTACCACCAGTATGCGGGCTCTGGTGAGGTACAGGGCCCAGGCATTCCTGCAGGGTTTTTTCAATCAACTGAAGGTCTACCGCTACATCGGCATCGTTCAGGCGGGCCCTGGAGGTGGCAGCCTCCGTGGCCTCTGCCACCATCTGGCAGGGAATGGCATAGTAAGGAAGTCCCAGGCTGGAGGCCAGCAGGTAGTAAGCTTCATTGAAATGCTGCTGGTTCATCATTTCTAGCACACGGGCCCCCTGAGGCAAAAAGAGCATGTTCACCAGATTGGCGCCATGCAGGCCCAGTAGCAGCTCGCTTTCCTGCATCAGCTGCAGCTGCTGGTCAAAGCTGAGCTGCTCAAAACAAACCACCTCAAACCCCCATTGCCGGAGCAGAGGCAGCAGGGCCGCCTCATTTACCAACCGGCGCGTTTTCTGACCGGCCCGGGAAGCATAGATCCTGCGCCAGGGCCGGGCAGGGGGGCTGTGCCGGGCCAGCAGCTGCCGGCGTACGGCTACGATCAGTTCTTCCTGTAGGGGTGCCGGAGCAGTGGCCGGCCGCTGCTGCTCCGCCAGCCGGGCCAGCTGGCTTAGCCGGGCATTTTCGTGCTCTTCGTAATAGTAAACAAGCTCGGGTAGCAGAAGCCGGCCTACATGCATGGCGTTTGAGGTATTTCGGGGCAGGGGATGCCAGTTGCGTACCCCCAGCAATTCCAGGCTGCGGTGCACAAAGGCAGGGGCCGGATCGGGCACTAGCAGTGCACTTTCGGGATGGGTCTGCAGCACCAGCAGCAGGCGGGGCAGGGCTTCTATCATCCAGTGGTAGTAGTTGCGGGCCGACCACTCATCATGCACCAGGGCTGCCGGGGGTAAGCCGGATGACAGAGGGCTTACCGGCGACAGCCATTGCTGGGCCATCAGCTGCCCGCGCTGGTGCCGGGGCAGTGCCTCGGGACTGCACAGGCTGGGCACAAAGATCTTTCCCCATTTGAACACCACCGCCTCGCTGCTTACCCACACCCCCTGCAGTTTAAATATGCGCCGCTCGGGCACATGCTTTACGGCAATAAAATGCCCCGCAAAAGAGGCAGGCAGCGATGCCAGGTTCAGGGGCTGCTGTACCTTAAGCTGCAGGAGCGGAGGGGCCACTACCTCAAGCCTGGTATGGGTCCAGGGGGGCAACCTGCGGCCTATGGCTTCCAGCTGCTTATAAAAGGCATCCCGAACGGCCGCTACTACTGCTGCTTTCTTCATGAAACCAAAAAAAGGCTAAACGGTGAGGCTACAAAGCAGTTTACTGCCCCGCCTTGCATCTTAAACGTTTTTTCAGAACAATTGGCTGCCTTAGGTCGTTTTTTTCTGGAATTACCCTAAGTAGGGCGCCTGAAGAAAAAGCAAAAGCAGCGCCCGCACACTTACCCCCTAGCTATATGATGATTGTTCGCCTGTGTGGTGGATTGGGCAACCAGCTTTTTCAGTATGCCGTAGGCAAGCAGCTGTCTGTTAAAAACAACATTCCGCTAAAGATAGATGATTCCTGGCTCAGGCTGCCCGATGCCCGCAAGTACCGGCTCCAGTTTTTTCAGATAGAGGAGCCTCTGGCCAGTCCGCAGGAGGTGGAGCGCTTTGTAGGCCCCTATGAAAGCCAGTCGCTCTATGCCAGGCTGTACCGGAAGGTTCAGAACATGCTGCCCAGGCATCGGCGGCGTTATTTTCAGGAAAGCGGTTTCTGGGCGTATGAGCCCGAGCTCATGCGCATTCGCTCGCAGGTCTTTCTGGAAGGTTTCTGGCAGCACCATGCCTATTTTACCCGGCTGCATCCCCAGGTACTGGAGGCCCTGCAGCTGCGGGAAGAGTACCGGCAGGAGCCCTATGCCGTACTGGATCAGATACGGGAAGATGCCGCTTCTGTATCGCTGCACATCCGCCGGGGCGATTATGTAAGCGACCCCTACAATCTTCAGTTTTTTGGTGTAATGCCGCTCTCCTACTACCAGCAGGCTGTTGCCTATATGCAGGAGCAGCTGCATGCGCCCACCTTTTACATTTTTTCGGATGATCTGGACTGGGCCCGGGCCCATCTGAAACTGCAGGCCCCTATGGTGTTTGTGGATATTGAGGGCGGACGCAAAGAGTATCTGGAGCTGGAAGCCATGCGCCTGTGCCGGCACAACATTCTGGCCAACAGCTCCTTCAGCTGGTGGGGTGCGTACCTGAATACCAACCCCCACAAACGGGTAATTGCCCCCCGCCAGTGGGTGGCCGACCCGGAACTGAAAGACAAGGTGCAGATTCAAATGCCGGACTGGATACTCCTGTGAACCCTCAATAGCCCTGACGCTTATTATCTGCAGAATATACCCGTATGAAGCATTCGATCTCCTACATAATGCCCTGCTACAACTGCGCCGATACGGTAGATGCGGCCATTGCCTCTATCCTGGAAACCAATCTGCAGCCGGGTGATGAACTGATCCTGGTGGATGATGCCTCTACGGATAGCACTGCAGAGAAGCTACAGGCCTATGCTGATGAGCATGAGCAAATCCTGTTGTGCCGCCACCACATCAACAAGGGCACTGCCGCTGCAGGCCGCAATACGGGCATCGACCGGGCGGCCCATGAGCTGATCTTCTGCCTGGATGCCGATAACCTGCTCTACCCCAACAGCATAGCCCCCCTAAAGGAGTTTCTGCTCGAAAATCAGCTGGATGCGGCTGCCTTTGGCCGGATCGATTACTTTACTGATAATCCGGAAATCCTCCACCAGCACTGGGCATTAACTGAAAAGCTGTCGTTTATTGATGCACTGAATAACCCCATGAAAACCCCCTGCGGCTCGGGCAATTACCTCTATACCAAAACTATCTGGAAAAAGGTGGGTCGCTATAACGAATCGGTTGGCGGCGCTTATGACTCGGAGCTGTTTGGCCTGAAACTGCTGGCAGAAGGGGCCCGCTTCTGGACCCTGCCCAATACGGCCTACCTGCATCGGCAGGGCTATGAGTCTACCTTTATACGGGAGTACCAGAGGCGCAATTCATCCCTCCTGTTCCTGGCGGCGCTAATTGACTACTGGAACCAGCTGCATGAGGATGATGTGGCCTATATGTTTGGCAGCGGCCGCACCAGCTGGCATGAACGCCTGCACGAGCGGCCCCTTCGGCCACGTGCTGCACAGCCCGCTGGCGGCCTGGCATCGCTAGGGAAAAGGCTCAGGCGCCGTCTTATGCGGCTACTAGAGTACTGAAGGGGGAGAGCTATGGCCTATACAGCCTGTTGAGCATATTCAGGAAGGGTAATGGTGGGCCGGCCCAGCTCCTGCCAGGCCTGCTCGCCCTCAAAGCGCTCGGGATACTCATTCAGCGCTTCAATGATCTTGGCAAGGTAGTGGTACTTTTCGCCAAACAGGCCCATAAACCTGACATGCCAAGCGGGGCCGTTACCAGTTTGAGCGGACGCCTGGGGTAGTGTGCGGCAAAGAGCCTGGCTGCCGCATCGGCGGTGTAGCCCTCGGGACCTTGGATGGTAT
>NZ_AODQ01000177.1 GCF_000348925.1 Cesiribacter andamanensis AMV16
GAGATAGCCACTCGGTTGGTGTTGCGTACCCATTCCTTATTTGCCCAGGAAAGCAAGTTCGTACTATTTGGAAAAAAATTATCTCAGGAAATATTAATTCTCAGAGGTTATGAGGCTATTGGCCATAGTTTTTACTCAGAAAGATTTATATAAGGTAGCTGCCTGGTCCTAAGCGAATTATCTATTCAAATGTAAGATCAGTACGCCAAAAAAGATATATGTAATTTGTTAATTCGTATTCGTTAGTTATTTTGGGCTTTCTCTTTTATTGAATTTAACTTTTCTCTCCAGTGAAAGCTGATTCACTTTCTTTCCTGCTCAGGTTGCGGTTCCTCCTGATCATTGCCTCATGCTTCCTGCTTACGTGCCAAAAACAGGAAGAAGTAACTCCTGCAGAACAGGAGATTTCCCAGTTTAGCAAGCTCTCTTTAGCGAAAGAGCCTGCTGTACAGGCGCTTTTGGATAAGCTATCAGGCTATTCGTTCACCGGAGGTAAGGTTTTGGCAAGAGATGATGAAAAGCAGCCAGCCTCCCTGCGGAACAGCAGAACCTACAAGTTTTGAGGAACTCTGGTGCTACTATCTGCACTACAAGACGCCTTCGAACTCAGAGGAATTTCACCATGAGTACATGGCTGATCATTATGTAAAGACTATTGCTGCTGCTCTGGCTGAAATGCATCCTGAGTTGAGCAGTCAAGCTTTTATAGATCGATGGGCAGGACAGGAGCTGACGCTAAAAGATAGAGTGACAACTTTTACCTGGAATTGGCAAAGTTTTTTCGAGGCCTTAGCTTGGCAAGGGCTTGAGGAAACTGGGGAATTTGATAAAAAGATTGGTAATGACTCAATAAAGAAGGAGATCTATGGCTATTATAATACTACCGCAAGTGGTGAGATTAGTGTTAGTAAGTGTAATTAGCCTTTGGCTCATAGAAGGATGTGCTGCACAGACCTCACAATCTCAGAGGTTTTCTGGAGCTAATGCCGATACAGTTTACATTTTGTTGGATTCGGCACAGCCCCAGATAGAGCGCATACTTTACTATCAAGTCTACAAAGGAGATAGTCTTACTTCCATACATTTTACAGTCGCTAAGCCTGGGGCAGAGGGCAAAAAGGTGCCTATTTCTTTCTGGCATCAAAAAACTCATGAGGAAGCCTTAGCGCAAGGGTTGGGTTTCGATGTGAGAACTTATAAGAAAGATGCTGCTTTTCTCTCCACAATATCACCCCTAATGTATGAGTGGTTCAGCAACAGCAGCATGCAGCAGATCAATAATCTTTTTCACTTTTCGTTTCGCCATCAGCCTGTTATTTTCATCATCGACAAGGCTGACATAAAAGAAGGGAAGCTTACCCTCATTCAGGTAGTGTATCATGGGCCTCCTGGCAATAAATAGAAATAGAAGCAGCATCAACTGGTGCTGCTTTTTTTTTCAGCCAAACGGCCAGTGCACTCCCCTGATGCTACAGGCAATAGTAAGGTAGAGATCAACAAGCACAATGCACTGGGAAGAAGCTATCTGCAGATTGCCCGTACCTTGGTGCATGAAGCCATTCGTGCGGAGTTGTTTCGCAAAAGGCAGGAGATGGTAAACAGCGGACAGGAGCCCGACTGCAAAAAAGAGGAGCCAACAAGCTTTGAGGAGCTCTGGTGCTATTACCTTTTCTATATGACGCCTTTAGACTCTGAAAACTACCAGCATGAATACATGGCTGATCATTATGTAAAGAGTATTGCGGCTGCCTTGGGGGAGATGCACCCTGAGCTGAGCAGTCAACGGTTTATAGATCTAATGATCAAAGGGCTATATGCCTTGGATGGAACAAGGTATGACTGGAAGTGGCAGGAATTTTTTCATGCTTTAACCTGGCAGGGCCTTGAGGAAACCCTAGAATATAAAAATGTGATTGAAAATGATAGTGAAAGCCTTAAAAAACAGAAAGCTTACCTTGAGGCTTCTCAGATGGAGCCTGATAAATGCAATTAACCTTTTCATTCTTGGTTCTTGTTCAACTATTGGATCGGCACAAATTGGCCCTTCTGACACTGTCTATCTCTTTCTAGAATAAAAATCACCCCAATATCTTCACTCAAAAAGGAAGTGTGGAATTTGACGGAGAAGAGCGATTTATTGGTGGCTATTTTCTAAAAAAAATCACTAAGAATGATACGCTGGAACTTCGATTTGTTCACAGACCTTTACAAAGATTAGCAGTAGAAACAGGGGTTGGGACCAATGTTCGTATCTATGAAAAGGACAGTTCATTTCTCTCTACAATATCACCTCTAACTTACGAGTGGTTCAGCAACAGCAGCATGCAGCAGATCAATAATCTTTTTCACTTTTCGTTTCGCCATCAGCCTGTTATTTTCATCATCGACAAGGCTGACATAAAAGAAGGAAAGCTTACCCTCATTCAGGTAGTGTATCATGGGCCTCCTGCAAAAGAATAAATACCACGAGCAGCATCAAAGGGTGCTGCTTTTATTGTCTTGATACTGTTAATAGCTGCCAGCAAGCCCATTGCCGGATCGACCAGTCTTAAAGTGTTGAGGATTATCCTATTGAATAAAGCAGGGCGTTAATAGAGCGGGCAGAATTTTTTAAGGTTTTGACCTGACAGGGTTATAAAGAAAACAATGAGTATATAATGCCGTAACGCAATATTTAGGAAATCTTTAATTTGTAACCCCTTCCGGGGTGGGTTTCGTAGGAATACCAAAGACCTATGCTACCCTAACGAACTACGGTTGAAGAGAGTACCTCCTTTTTTACTCCCCCTGCTCTGGCTCAGTCTCTGGGCAAGCCCTCTGCTGGGCCAGGAACAGCCCACGCGCCAGCCGGCCGATTCTGCCGCCATCATCCCGGCCGATTCTGTCCTGCCGGGTCAAAAGGAGCCCTTTACAGATGCCCAGCGCCTGGAGGGCTTTAACCAGCGCTACCTCAAGCGGGCCGTGCTGCCCTCGGCCCTGTTGATCGGCGCCGGCATTTACACCATACAGGGCAGGGGCTTTTTCAGCAGCCAGGATCTGTTTGATTACCGCAGCCGCACCTTTCCCAACTTTAGCACCAATGCCGATGATTTTGCCATGCTGGCCCCCCTGGTAGGGCTTTATGGCATCAATATCATTTCATCGCAAAACCGCCACGAGCTGGGCCGGCAAACGCTGCTGCTGGTAAGCTCGGGGGTACTTACCACCGCCCTGGTGTGGCCCACCAAAGCCATCACCAACATAGACCGGCCCAATGGCAAACCGCATGCCTTTCCCTCAGGCCATACGGCCTATGCCTTTACCATTGCCACTTTCATGGACAAGGAGTTTCGCCACAAAAGTCCCTGGATCAGTGTGGCCAGCTATTCCATCGCAGGTGCAACCGGAGTTTTGCGGGTGCTCAACAATGCCCACTGGATGTCGGATGTGCTGGCCGGGGCGGGGGCAGGCATCCTCTCGGTCAATACGGTATACTGGCTGCACGCCAAACTAAAGCCCAGGGACAAGGGGCTCAACACCACCATGCTCCCCCTGATGCTCCCCAACGGGCAGCTGGCCGGCCTACAGCTGTACGTGCGCTTTTAAGCCCGCAACAGAGCGGCTGCCAGCCCTGGGCTGCCGCTAACTTCCCGCGCTTTTCTGCTTCCGGAAAGGGGGCTCTGCCTAAAAATAAGGGCAATTGTGCTAGCTGGCAAAACACTGCACAGGCCAAAGGGATTACCTACATAAACGTCAGCCACAACCCTAATCTCTTGCCTGCTATGATCGAAGACCTTTGGTATAAGAATGCCATCATTTACAGCCTGGACCTGGAAACCTTTATGGACATGAATGGCGATGGTATCGGCGACTTTGAGGGCCTTACCCGCCGCCTGGACTACCTGCATGCCCTGGGGGTGGACACCGTCTGGCTGGCCCCTTTCCAGCCCACCCCCAATAAGGACAATGGCTATGATATCAAAGACTACTATGGGGTAGATCCCCGCCATGGCTCCAGCGGCAATTTTGTGGAATTTATGCACCAGGCCAAAAAAAGAGGTATTAAAGTGATCATTGATCTGGTGGTGAACCATACTTCTGATGAGCACCTCTGGTTTCAGGATGCCCGCAGCAGCGAAGATGCCAAACACCGGGACTGGTATGTGTGGTCAGAAAAGCGGCCCGAGGATTGGGACGAGGGCATGGTGTTTCCCGGCGTACAGGAGAGCACCTGGACCTATGACCGCAAGGCCCAGGCCTATTACCACCATCACTTTTATAAATTTCAGCCCGATCTGAACATGGACAATCCTGAGGTGCGGGCTGAGATACGCCGCATTATGGGCTACTGGCTGGAGCTGGGCGTGGCGGGCTTTCGGGTAGATGCCGTTCCCTTTCTGGTGGCAACCAAAAAAGCCGGTGAGGCAAACCCCGAGCCCCAGTTTGATTACCTGCGGGAGTTCAGGCGCTTTCTGCAATGGCGCCGGGGAGATGCCATACTGCTGGGAGAGGCCAATGTAGAACCTAATGAGAACAAGGAGTATTTTGGGGAGGATGGGGACTGCATTCACATGCTGTTCAACTTCTATGTAAACCAGTATGTGTTCTATGCCCTTGCCACCGCCGAAATAGACCCTCTCATAGAGGCGCTGGAAGCCACCCGGGTTACGGCCCATACCAGTCAGTGGGCGCACTTTTTGCGCAACCACGATGAGCTTGACCTGGGCCGCCTCACCGACGAGCAGCGTCAAAAAGTATTTGCCCGCTTTGCCCCTAAGGAAGATATGCAGCTCTACGAGCGGGGCATTCGCCGTCGGCTGGCTACCATGCTGGGCAACCGCCAGCAGATTGAGCTGGCCTACAGCCTGATGTTTTCCCTGCCGGGCACCCCGGTGATCCGCTATGGCGATGAGATCAACATGGGCGATAACCTGGAGCTGGAAGAGCGCAATGCCGTGCGTACCCCCATGCAATGGACCTCTGATCCGCAGGCAGGCTTTTCTACGGCCGCAAAACTAATCCACCCCATCATCGACAAAGGGCCTTATGCCTATACCCATGTAAATGTAGATACCGAGCGGCGCACGCCCGACTCGATCCTTAACTGGATGACGGCCCTCATACGCCTGCGGCAGGAATGTGTGGAGATCGGCTGGGGCGACTGGCAGATCCTGAAGACCAACAAGGCTTCGGTGTTGTGCATGCACTACAACTGGCAGGGCAGCTCACTGGTAATTCTGCACAATTTTGAAGAAAAAGCCCATGAGGTGACGCTGGACCTTAAGCATAAGGAGGAGGTGAAGCTCATTGACCTGATGGTGAATCTGGAAAGCGAAGTAGGCAGCGATGGCAAGCACCACCTGAAGCTGGAGGCCTATGGCTACCGCTGGTTCAGGGCCGGCGATCTGTGCCACCTTTTTCAGAAGCGCTAGCACCCCCCCTGGGCAGGGGCGCAAAAGGTCCTATATTATCTGGCAGAAAGGGAGCTAATACCCACCGCATCTGCCCGAAATTAACTAGCTTACCCCTGTACGGGCGAGCAGTATGGCTCATGCCTGAAACTATTTTAATGCCCTGATTATGAATACCTTATTTACCAATGCGGGAAAAGACCTGAAGAGCCTGCTGGAAAGCCTGCAACCGGCCGATCTTCAGCTGGAGGTAGACTCGGCTACCTACTTTAAAGGGCAGCAGTATTATGACTGGGGCCTGGTAGGCAACGCCGCCTACAATTTTGATAAAAGCGAGCTGAGTGCACATGTAGCCGGCAGCCGCGACTATACGGTGCGCATTGCCCTGCAGCAGGACGAGGTACAGGCCAGCTGCAACTGCCCGGTAGAGGGAGTGTGCAAGCACATGGTGGCCACCCTGCTCTATGCCAGCCAGGAAGCCGGTGCCATTGAGATCGGCGAAAGCCGCAGCAAGGGAAGTGCATTGTACAAGCAACTGCTGGAACTGCCCAGGGAGGAGCTGGTAGAGCGCCTGCTGGCCTATGCGCCTGATGAGTTTCTGCTGGAGATCCACAACCGCCATGCTTCCGACGCAGAAGCCCAGGTCACCTATACCAAGGCTGAGGCTGGCATTCGCAAGCTTTTCACTAACACTGAATTGCTCTACAGCCCGCAGGATTTTACCGAGGCGCTGCACAAGCAGGTAAGCCGGCTGGCCGGGCTGGAGCAGCAGCTACAGGAAGAGCTGGGCCCGCTCATCTTCTACATTATCCGCAAGGTAGAAGAAGCCTTTGACAAGGGCTACCTCTACGATGATGAGGAGGAAATGTCCTTTGAACTACCCGATGCTTTCATCAGCCTGGTGGAACACTACATCCGGGTGCTGCCCTATGCAGACAAAACCCGTTTTCTGAAAAAGCTGGACGATGCCCTCTCCGATACGGCCTATGAGGTATTTGAAAGCCTGGCCGGCCTTAGCCAGGAGAGTTTTGAAGAAGGGGAGCTGCCGGCCGTAAAAGACATGCTGCTGAAGGACTACCGGGACCTGTCCGTACCCCTTACCGAGGAGTATTATGTGCTGGTGCGCCCGCTGCTGTCGGATGCGGAAAAGGAGCAGATCCTGCTCTACCTCAAGGATATGGACAGCGGATGGGTGCTGGAGCTGGCCTACCTGTACAAGGAGCAGGGTGCAGCCGGCAAAGCCATTGACATGATCCGCAGCGGCCTGCACCAGAATCCGGCTATCTTCTCAGACGAGCAGGTGTACCTGCTGTACCTGGAGCTGCTGGGCAAGGCGGGTGGCGAGCTGGCGCCTGCCTTTGAGGAAGCCATTACTGAGTATCCGAGCAGCAGCATGCTGGAGAAGATCAGCAGCCTGCGCCCCGGCCAGACTGCCGACTATGAGCGCCTGCTGGAGCAGCACAACCCCCAGGCCCTGCTGGTGTACCTGGAGAAAGCTGGCCGGCTGGAAGAAGGGCTGCAGCTGCTGCAGCGCAACGACCGCATCTGGGACCATTACCGCTGGGTATTCTTTAAGAAACACATCCAGGATTTTCCCGAAGAAGGGGTGGCTTACTTCAGCCAGGTGATCGAAGGCAACCTGCCCCATACCGGCAATCCGCATTACTACAAGATTGTGGAAGCTCTCAAGCAGATTCAGCTGGTAGATCCGCCCCAGGCCACTGCTTTAGCGCCGATATCCGCGCCAACCACAAGCGCCGCACCAACCTGATGAACCTGCT
>NZ_AODQ01000178.1 GCF_000348925.1 Cesiribacter andamanensis AMV16
CCGGCTTTTTTAAGTTGTTGTCATGGGAAATACTGTAATTTAGCTATATTTATTACACACTTATGGGCGGAAATGTAAAGAATTCTATATTGAACAGAATTTCCCTTATAAATCTGCTCTCCTGAATGTATATCCAACTTATGCCGAACGCAGCCATCGAGGAGTTATACCAGCACTACCAGGGGGTACGCCGGGCTCCCTTTAGTGTAGACCAGTTTACCTCCTTTCTGGCCTTTTTTCCCGCGCTGCTGATTGCGGCTTCCGATGGCATTGTAGACCGCGAAGAGTGGCAGTACTGCCAGCGGCTGGCACAGGGCCTGGGCCACTCCTACCGGGAGGAGCTGGAGCCGGAAGAAACCGAACGGCTTACCCATCTGTACCGGCAGGAGTTTGTGTACCTGCTGCAAAACCTCTCCCGCTGGGAAGAGCCTTTTCTGGAAGCCCTGGCAAAATACTTTCAGCACAACCGCTACGCCAAAAAGTTTGTTTCGCAAACAGCCTGGCTCTTTGCCGATGCCTCCAATGGGGTCTCTAAGGAGGAAGAAAGCAAGCTCTCGGATCTGCGCAAGCGCTTTGCCCTGAGCAAGGAAGATATGCGCCCCTTTGACGAACTTCAGGGTCTGTAAGGCTTCCGGCCCCTTCCTTTCTCCCCGTCATCCCCTCGCCCTTTCCTTCCTGCCGTCATCCCTTCGCAGGAGGGGATCTGTCTGGCTGTTATCCGGCCCCTATCTTCAAGGGCACTCTACTCAAAACCACTGCTGTTTTACGACTTCAACTCCGGCAAGCCCTTCACCAGTGCCTCATAGTCCAGCTCCTGCCAGCTTTGGGCAATATCGGGCCGGGCCATAACCTCATCCATGATACGGGCCTGCTGGCGGCCGCGCTCCTGCGCATCAGAATAGCGCATGTTGCTAAAGGTTACCATGCTGTAAAGAGGCAGCCAGTGCCGGGGGTAGCGGCGGTGCAGCTCGGCTTCAATCTTCTTGCGCAGTACAAACTCTTCATCGGCCACGCTATCGCGCATTTCCACAAAATTGGCCATGGCCAGCTCCTGTATGGCATCGGCATCGGGCTTGCGCAGCTGCTCATAGGCGGGCAGTACTTTACTCCAGTCGGCGCCCCACTGCTCAATGAGCTCCATAAACACCCGCACATCTTCAAAGCCGGCATTCATGCCCTGCCCGTAAAAGGGCACTACGGCATGGGAGGCATCGCCCACCAGGGCGGAGCGGTTATAGCGGGTCCAGGGATAGCAGCTAATGCTCACCAGCGAGGAGGTGGGGTTTTCCATAAACTCTTCCTGCAGGTTGGGCATCAGGGGTACTGCATCGGGAAAGGTAGTGGTAAAAAAGGCATGTACTGCCTCGGGCTTGCTGAGCTTCTCAAATGAAGGATCTCCCTCAAAGCCCAGAAAAAGGGTGCAGGTAAAGGATTTATCCAGGTTGGGCAGGGCAATGAGCATGTAATTGCCCCGCGGCCAGATGTGCAGCGCATTAGGTTCCAGCGCCCACTCGCCGGAAGGGGTAGGGGGAATGGTGAGCTCCTTATAGCCCCAGTCGATATAATACTGACTGAAGTTAAAGCGGTCGGTACGCTGCATGGCCTTGCGCACCGCCGAAAAAGCCCCATCGGCGCCAATGATCAGGTCGGCCTCTATGGTTACCTCGCTCAGTTCCTCAGCCGCTACGGTAAAGTAGGCAATGCCGTGCTTCAGGTCTACATAGGTGCATTTATGGCTGAAGCAGAGTTTTACGCCGCATTTTTCGGCAATGTCCAGCAGCAGCTGGTTGAGTCGGCCGCGTGATACCGAAAAGATGGCATCCCCCTCGGCACTGTAGGGCTGAAAGCTGGTGTCGCCTTCGGGGCTGTGCACCATGCGGCCGCGCATGGGCACCACATGCTCCCGCACCAGCTCATCAATGCCCAGCAGTTCCAGGGCCGTCCAGCCCCGGGTGCTTACGGCCAGGTTTATGGAGCGCCCTTCCCGGATCTTTATCTTGCGGATATCGCTCCGCTGCTCGTAGAGGCTAACGCTAAAGCCCTTGCGGGCCAATAAAAATAGCATGCAGGGCGCCGACCAGGCCACCGCCCAGAACGGCTATCTTCCCCTTTTCTTTTTTGAAAAATCGATCATATGTGCAAACGGCAACGCCAGGTTGCCTGGTTAACCTGAAACGGGACTAGAGGGTTATTTCCTGCAGGGCTTTGGTAAAGATCTGGCAGAAGGTGTATACATCCTGAAAGGAATTGTAAAGCGGCGCCGGGGCCAGGCGTATCACATTGGGCTCCCGCCAGTCGCAGATCACCCCGGCCTCATCGATCTTATCAAAGAGCGGCTTGCCCCCCTTTACCAGCAGCGAGAGTTGTGCGCCCCTGGCCTCCGGATCGGAGGGGGTGATGATCTCGATGCCCCATTTATCGCAGCCCACCTGGTGGCACAGCATCCACTCCAGGTAGCCGGTCAGCTGTAGGCTTTTGCGCCGCAGGGCCTCTATGCCGGCCTCTTCAAAAATAGCCAGCGAAGCCCGCTGGGCGGCCAGGGACAGAATGTTGCTGTTGCTCAGCAGCCAGCCTTCGGCGCCGGGCATGGGCTTAAATCCTTTTTCCATCTTAAAGCGCTCCTGCTGGTTGTGGCCCCACCAGCCGGCAAAGCGGGGGGTGGCCGGATCGTTGGCCCAGCGCTCGTGGATGTAGACCCCGGCTGTGCTGCCCGGGCCGCTGTTGAGGTATTTGTAGGTGCACCAGGCGGCAAAGTCTACCCCCCAGTTGTGCAGCTGCATGGGTACATTGCCCATGGCATGGGCCAGATCGAAGCCGCAAAGGGCGCCGGCTGCATGGGCGGCTTTGGTAATGGCGGGCATATCAAAGAGCTGGCCGGTATAGTACTGAATGCCGCTGAAGAGCACCAGCGCCAGCTCGTCCTTATTTTCGTCTATAGCGGCCAGAATATCGTCGGTGCGCAGCACATGCTCGCCCGGACGGGGAAATACCTCTACAATGGCCTGCTCCGGTGCATAGCCCTTGAGCCGCACCTGCGATTCTACCGCATACTGATCGGAGGGAAAAGCGCCCCCTTCCATCAGGATCTTGTAGCGCCCCTGTGCAGGCCGGTAAAAGCTCACCAGCAGCAGGTGCAGGTTGGTGGTAAGGTTGTTCATGGCCACTACCTCGTGCGGCAGGGCGCCTACCAGCCTGGCCAGGGGTTTGGTCAGGTGCTGGTGATAGGTATACCAGGGCTCCTCGGCCCAGAAGTGACCATCAACCGCATATTGTGCCCATTTTTGCAGCTCTTTTTCCAGATACTCCCGGGTGGCTTTGGGCTGCAGGCCCAGGGAGTTGCCGCAAAAGTAAATGGCCAGCTCGCCCGAGGGGGTCTGGGGAAAAAGAAAGCGCTCCCGGAAAGGGGCAAGGGGATCGAGCCGGTCCTGCTCTTTGGCAAAGGCTTCGGTAGGTTGGTAGTGCATGGGGTTGAGTACGTAGCGTAAAAGGGGTTAGGGTTTTTCCATATAGGTACCGCAATTGTCGCAGGTGCGCAGCGCATCATTTTGCCAGAAGCGGTCCATGATCACCGGCAGCTGGGCCACAATGTCAGATACAGGGGCAAACTCTTCATGCAGCTTATGGCCGCAGGCCTCGCAGTACCACAAAAAGCCGTCTTCCATCTCCTGATGCCGGATCTTTTCTACCACCAGGCCTACGGTATTGGCCGGGCGGCGGGGGCTGTGGGCCACATTGCCGGGCAGCAAAAAGGTCTCGCCCTGGCGGATGTGGATATCCACCGGCTTGCCATCTTCAATGATCTTGACCACAATATCGCCTTCCAGCTGATAAAAAAGCTCTTCGGTGGCATTGAGGTGATAATCTTTGCGGCTGTTGGGGCCGCCTACGATCATCACAATGAAATCGTTGGTTTGGGTGTAGATCTGTTTGTTGCCCACCGGTGGCTTTAGCAGGTGGCGGTTCTCCTCAATCCAGGTTTGCAGATGAATGGGGCGCTGTACGCTCATGGGGTAAAAAAATTAGTTGGCCTTTAAGTTACGAAAGTAATGGGCAAAAGGGATAATTGGCCTGTCCGGATGCGGAAATAGTGCTGCCAATAGGGCGGATAGACCCAAAAAAAAGCCGGCCCCCAGAAGGGACCGGCTTTTTGTGGAGGAAATAGTATATCGTGTAAATTAATTGATGATCAGTTTTTCGCTGTAGAGCGTATTGCCCACCCATACGTGCACAATGTAGGTGCCGGCCGGCAGCATGGGCAGCTGCAGGTAGGCATAGTTTACGTCTGGCGACATAGGCACCGTGGTTTCGTATACCTTCTGGCCCATGTAGGAACTGATGGCAACCTTTACATTGGTGGTCACAAACAGATGCTCCAGCTGTACGGTAACGCCCTGGCCGGAATGGATGGCGTTGGGGTACAAGCTCAGCTTCATGTCGGGGCCCAGGTAGCCATCGTCATCGCCGGGCACTTCTTCCGCCGGCGGGCTGGCAGGGGTGGCCTGGCCGTAGTACACACACTGGCCGGCTTTATAGGCCACCATCGGACCGCAGTAATTCTGGGTATCGATGCAGCTTTCGCTGTTGCACAGGGTGTAGGTTACGGTAAAGCTGCCTTCTTTCTTCATGTTGATATCATCCACCTTAATGCTGTACAGGCCGGTGGTGGGGTCCTGGCCGATGGACATGGGCCAGCCCCTGGAGTTGCTCATGCTGCTTACACTGCCGCACATCAGCGAGATGTTGAAGTGTGACAGGGCATAGCTGCAGCTGCCATCGGCGCTCACCGTAAGGGTATAGGTGGTGCAGCTGCCGCTGGTCTGGCTGCTGGTGATGGTGCTGCTGAAACAGCCATCGGCACATACCTGCGTTTTGGGCCATACCACCGATACGGTGGCCTGCCCGGAGGCAGTACCTCCGCCGCAGCTGTTGGCTACGCTCAGCAGGCTGTATACGGTATTGGCAGCAGGCTGTACAGTAAGCGCATACGGGTTCTCGCTGGTGGTAACCGACTGTGTGCTCTTGCCATCGGTGTAGGTAAAGGTATACGGGCCTGTACCTTCAAAATGAACGGCAAAGGTAGCGGTAGATCCGCCGTTGATCAGCAGGTCGGTGCAGCTTTCGATCCAGGCACGCAGCGGGCTGCTGGCGGCTGTATCCTCAAGGGTAAAGCTGGCTTCGGCCGAGCAGCCAATGGCATCAATAACCGCTACGGTATACTGGCCGGCGGCTACATGGCTAAGGCTGGCGGTGCTGGCGCCGGTGTTCCATTTGTAGGTGTAGGGGGCCTGGCCACCCTGTACGGCTACCGACAGGCTTCCGTTTGGCTGCCCACAGCTGCTGCTGGTGCTGCTGCTCAGGGCTATGACCATGGGGGTTGACTGCTTGATCTCAAAGGCAACCACATCATAGCAGCCTCTGGCATCGGTTACTTTTACGGAATATACACCGGCGGCCAGGTTGGCGGCAGCGGCAGTGCGCAGGCCGTTGCTCCAGTCGTAGGCATAGGGAGCAGTGCCACCGCTTACCGTAATGGTAGCGGCGCCATCGGCCGTGCCACCGCAGCTAATGGCTTCTACATGGGCATACAGGCTCAGGGAGCTTTCGCTCAGGCTAACCTCTGTTTCGGTTGTGCTGCTGCATCCGTTGCTATCGGTTACGGTTACGCTATATACGCCACTGGTGCTGGTGCTGATGCTGGCGCTGGTTTGCCCGCTGCTCCACAGGTACTGGTAGGGGCCTGTAGCGCCGCTTACCACGGCACTTAGCTGCTGGCTGTTGCAGCTGCCGCTGCTTGCAATGCGTACCGTAGGTGCAGGCTGCTCCTGCAGGATAAACACTTTTTGCGTTTTGCAACCCTTGGCATCGGTTACGGTTACCGTGTAGGTGCCGGCAGAAAGATCCTGCAGGCTGCTGCCGGTATCGCCGGTATTCCAGCTATAGGTATAGGGGGCTGTGCCACCCTGAGCTACCACGGTAATGCCTCCCAGGCTGTTGCAGTCGGGGCGGATCAGCTCCGATGCGCTCAGGGTAATGGGTGCAGGATTGCTGATGATAAGGGTGGTGGTTTTGGTACAGCCGCTGGCATCGGTAACCGTTACGGTATAGCTGCCAGCGCCTATGCCGGTCTGATCTTCGGTTTTAGCACCATTGCTCCAGATGATGGTGTAGGTGCCGTCTCCGCCGCTTACCGTCAGATCAATGCTGCCATCGGTACCTCCCCAGCAGCTGGGCGCAGTAGTGGTGGCCGACAGGCTAATGGGTGTGCCAATGGTACCTACCGATGCAGATGCTTCGGCTGTGCAGCCGTTGGCATCGGTTACTACCAGGCTGTAGTCGGTGCCTTCTTCTGCCGTAATGCTACCGGTAGTGGCGCCATTGCTCCAGGTGTAGGTATAGGGAGCGGTACCGCCACTTACCACAGCAGTAAGGGTGCTGCTGCCGCAGGCGCCGCCGCTCAGGCTTACTGTAGGGGCACTGGGGTATTTGATCTGAAAGGAGCGTACACTTTTGCAGCCCCATTCATCCGTTACCTCTACGGTATAGTAGCCTGGCTCCAGTTCGTCAATGCTTGGTCCGCTGGGGCCATGGGTCCACTGATAGGTATAGGTTCCGCTGCCGTTGCTGGCCCCTACCGTAATACTGCCCAGGTTGCCCAGGCAGTCGGCCTGGATGATCTCAGTAGCAAAAACGGAAATGGCGGGTGCTGCCGGCAGGCTAATGCTGGCCTTGGTGCTGCAGCCGCTGGCATCGGTAACCGTTACGGTATAGCTACCGGCAGCAAGCCCTTCCAGGTCCTGGCTGGTAGCGCCGCCCGTCCAGCTATAGGTATAGGGGGCAGTGCCGCCGCTTACTGCTAGATCTATCCAGCCATCGGTACCGCCAAAGCAAGTAGGGCTGGAGTATTCGTAGGTAAGGGCAAGGGGGGCACTGCTGCCGCTGGTGGTGAGGCTGGCTGTGGTGGTACAGCCGCTGGCATCGGTTACGGTAAGGCTATAGGTACCGGCAGTAGCCGGGCTAATGGAGGGGGTAGTTTCGCCGGTATTCCAGAGGTAGGTATAGGGGGCAGTGCCGCCGCTTACGGTGGCCGAAATGGGCTGGCTGCTNCAGGCACTGGTGCCACCGCTCAGCTGCACCTGGGGGCTTGCAGAG
>NZ_AODQ01000179.1 GCF_000348925.1 Cesiribacter andamanensis AMV16
TCGCATAACATGGCTGGCTGGCGTATTGGCTGGCTGGCCGGTGCCGCCCCCTACCTGGATACGGTGCTGCGGGTAAAAAGCAACCAGGACTCTGGCATGTTCCTGGGCCTGCAGCATGCCGCTGTAGCAGCGCTTGCCTGCCGGGAGGAGTGGTTTAGGGACCTAAACGCTGTGTATGCCCGCCGTAAGCTGTTTGGGCTGGAGCTGATGGCGCTGCTGGGCTGCCAGCCGGCGCCAGAGCAGGCAGGCCTGTTCATCTGGGCCCGGGTACCTGACAGCATTGCACAAGTAGAGCATTGGGTAGATGAGCTGCTGTACGCAACGCATGTGTTCCTGACCCCGGGCTTTATTTTCGGAAGCAGGGGCGAGCGCTACCTGCGCCTATCGCTCTGCACGCCCGAGCCTAAGCTGGAAGAAGCGCTGCAGCGCCTGCGCACTTACCTGGTCACTTCCGTTGCCTCACCCCTTTCCACAGCCGCCCTATGAAAACAGTTTGCATAATCGGTACCGGCCTTATTGGCGGTTCCATGGCTCTTGATCTGCGTAAAGGGGAATTTGCTGCCCGCATCATAGGCGTAGAGCAGCATGCTGCCCATGCAGCCGACGCGCTGGCCTGTGGCCTGGTAGATGCGGTGCTCCCCCTGGAAGAAGCCCTTAGCGAAGCAAGCCTTACCATCCTGGCCATTCCTGTAAATGCCGCCCTGCAGCTCCTGCCACGCATCCTGGACCTGCTAACCCCGGGCGCTGTAGTGCTGGATGTGGGCTCTACCAAAGCACAGCTGTGTGCTGCGGTGGCCCACCACCCAAAGCGCGCCCAGTATGTGGCCGCACACCCCATAGCCGGCACTGAAAATTCAGGTCCGCGGGCAGCCCTGGCTGGCCTCTTTCAGGGCAAGACCAACATTATTTGTGAGCAGGAACGCTCCTCACAACAGGCGCTCGCCGAGGCACTGGCGCTCATGGAGGTACTGGGCATGCGCACGCTTTACATGCGCGCCGAAGAACACGACAAACACCTGGCCTATGTCTCCCACCTCTCCCACATCAGCTCCTTTGTGCTGAGCCTTACCGTACTGGACATTGAAAAAGAAGAGGAAAACATATTTGCCCTGGCCGGCAGCGGCTTTGCCTCTACCGCTCGCCTGGCCAAAAGCTCACCCGCCATGTGGGGACCGATCTTTGAGCAAAACACCGCCTTTTTGAGCCTGGCCCTGCAGGAGTACATCACCCATCTACAGCTGTTTCAGCAGCGGCTGCAGCAGGGCAATACCCCTGCCCTTTTACAGATGATGGAAGAAGCCAACCGCATTCGCCCCATTCTGGAAGGCAAAAGCCGTACACCACAGCCTGCTCTATAATCTTAAGAAGAAACCTAAACACCTACGCATATGTCACATCCCCTAGCCCTTCGCCCAATTTCCAGCTGGCTGCCCACCGCCGGCAGACCCCTTATCATCAGCGGCCCCTGCAGCGCCGAAAACGAAAACCAGATGGTGCAAACCGCCCAGCAGCTGGCTGCTACCGGCAGGGTTCACCTGTTGCGCGCCGGTATCTGGAAACCCCGCACCCGCCCCGGGCAATTTGAAGGGGCCGGGCAGATCGGCCTGGAGTGGCTGCAGTCAGCCCGTCAGGCCAGCGGATTGCCCATCTGCACAGAAGTAGCCACCGCCGCACATGTAGAGGCCTGCTTACATGCGGGGGTAGATGTGCTCTGGATAGGTGCCCGCACCACGGTTAACCCCTTTTCCGTTCAGGAAATCGCCGATGCCCTGCAGGGGGTAGATATTCCGGTACTGGTCAAAAACCCCGTAAATCCCGATCTGGAACTCTGGATTGGGGCGCTGGAACGCCTGCATAAGGCCGGCCTGTACAAGCTGGCCGCCATTCACCGCGGCTTTAGCTCATTTGAGAAGGGACCCCTGCGCAATGCGCCCATGTGGGATCTTCCCATAGAGCTTAAGACCCGCGTGCCGGAGCTTCAGATCATCTGCGATCCCAGCCATATTGCCGGGCATCGGGAGCTGCTTTCCTTTATTGCCCAAAAGGCCCTGGACCTGGACATGGACGGCCTGATGATCGAGAGCCACCTCTGCCCCGACCTGGCCCTGAGTGATGTCCGGCAGCAGATAAGCCCGGCTACCCTTGCCCGGCTGCTGGAAGGCCTGGAGATCCGCACCCCTTCCCCAGCCAGTGAGCAACTGAAAGATTCCCTGAGCCAGCTACGGGATCAGATTGACCTGCTGGACGACGACATTATGCAAAAGCTGGCCGCCCGCATGAAGATTTCCGAAAAGATTGGCCAGTACAAAAAAGAAAATAAAGTAACCATTCTGCAGGTAAGCCGCTGGGAAGAGATCATGCACAGCCGCCTGGCCATGGCCGGTGCTATGGGCTTAAGCCGAGGCTTTACCGAAAGCTTTCTGAAACTGGTGCACCAGGAGTCCATAGAAGTGCAAAACTGGATAATGAATGAACTTGCCCCGCAAGCGGTAGTGATGAAGAAATAAGCAGGTGCTACGGAAAGCTTTAGTCGCTGTCCGGTACGTATTCAACATCTGGCAGGCCCGGCAAATAGCCAGGCCTGCCTTTTATTTTTTACCTCCACAGCCCGGAAGGATGCTTTTATTTAAAAATAAACTGCAAAAGCAGGGGGCGCTACTTGTTCCCTGCCGGCATTCTGTTTTAATTGTCGATGATCTGCCTGGTGTTTTGGGGTTAAAATAGCCGCTTCACTGGCCAGATCCAGGCCTGGACCATCGGAAAAAGACAAAATCAGCTGGATTTAAACCTAAAGTTTCGCTATTTTCAACCAAATATACCCTATGGCAACTGTTACCATCACCATCAGCTTAAAAGGGGGCTCTACCCGGCTCCACCTCAGAGATAGCGAAGGCCATTCGGGTCCGCCGGAAGGGTTTAGCACCCAGGTAAACCGCGGCGATCTGGTGGTCTGGCAGCTGGAGGCCAACTCGGGCATTGATGAGATCAGCGCTATCCGGGCAAAGAGCGGCAGCTTTACCCTTTTCAACAATAGTGACCCCAAACCAAGAACGGATGGCAGCTGGGCCGGTAAGGTAAAAGACGATGCCGCAGGCGCCAACAGCTATGATATTGACTACAGGATTGGCAGCAACTCCTTTTCTGAAGATCCGGAGATTACCATAAAACCCTAGCTAAGATGGGAAAGGCCTTTGGTGTTCGCTTCTTTGTTTTTCTGCTAACAAGCGTATATGCGCTGACAGCCAGTGGCCAGGACCAGGCGCTGGCCGACAGCCTCTCCGGCGTACTATTCCAACAGGAAAAACAGCTGACGGACTCGGCACGCTATGCCCTGTACTTTCAACTGGATGAAGCTACGGTAGATCCAAACCAGCGCATTGAGTATAGCCAGAAGGCCATCGCCTTTGCCAAAGAGAGCAAGCTGAGGGTGCCCTACGCCAAAGCCTATATTTACCTGGGCAAGGGCTACATGCAAAAAGGCGAAACGGCCCGGGCCACAGACTACTACTTTCAGGCCGCCGGTCTGTTTCGGGAGGCTGGTGATAAAACCGCCCTGGGAGCAACCTATGACATTATCGCACAGGCCTACCGCATGCAGAAGCATTATGCTACGGCTATTAGCTACAACAAAAAGTCCTATTCCATTTTTCTACAGGAGAAAGACAGCATTCGCCTGGCCTCCAGCCTGCTAAACCTGGGCTATCTGTATTACAAAGCCAGCGAACTGGATTCTGCCCTGCTCTATTCCCAGCAATCGGCCCGTCTGTTTGGCCTGCTCAACTATGAGCTGGCCATCGCCTATGCCTCCGGCAACCTGGGCCTTATCTATGCCACCATGGCCCAGGACCAGCAGGCCGAAGCCCAGCTGCAGGCTGCCATAGCGCTTTTAAAGAAGTACAAGGATGAGTTTGCCATAGCCGAGTACCAGCTGGAGCTGGCGGCCATTTACCAGCAGCGCGGCGAGCTGCAGAAAGCCCTAACCCATGCCTATGCCGGCTACCAGCTGGCGCAAAAGGGAGGATTTAAAGAATTTATCCGGGATGCCAGCCTTAAACTGTCCGATCTCTATGCCCAGCGCAAGCACTATGCCGAGGCCTATGAATTCCACAAGCAGTACATTACCTATCGGGACAGCATCACCAACGAAGAAAGCATCCGCCAGATGGCCGATCTGCGCACTGAATATGAGGTAGCCCAAAAGCAGGCCGAGATTGAGCAGCTGCAAAAGCAGAAGCAAAGTCAGCAATTGCTGGTCATCAGCCTTGTTGCCATCTTATTTTTAACCGCCGGCCTGCTGCTGCTCATCTATTTCTACACCAACCATAAGCTGGCCTCCAACAAACAACTTTCACAGCAGAATGAAGAGCTGGTAACGCAGCGCAACCAGCTGGAGGCCCTCATCAGTACCCGCAACCGCCTGTTCTCCATCATCTCCCATGATCTGCGGGGTCCGGTCAATGCCTTCAATGGCATTTCAGAGCTTATCCGGCACTACATCACTACCAAAGATTATGATCAGCTGAAGGAAGTATCGGACTATATCAGCAAATCGGCCAGCCAGCTTTCTTCCCTGCTGGATAATCTGCTTAGCTGGTCGGTGCTGCAGCAGGGGGAGTTTCCTTACAAGCCCGAGCGGGTAGCGCTGCAGCCCATCTGTACTGAAATTGGTGAGATGTTTCAGACCATGGCCCATGCCAAGAACATTCACCTGGAGATTTCGGTAGAAGAACCCCTTATGCTGTGGGCCGATGCCAACAGCGTACAGACCATCCTGCGCAACCTGCTGAGCAATGCGCTTAAGTTTACCAAGGAATGGGGCACCGTTAGCCTTACGGCTGTGGCCAAGGGGGGCTGTGCTGAGATCATTGTTCAGGATACCGGAGTGGGCATGTCACAAGAGAAGCTGGACAGCCTGTTTCAGCCCCGAAACGAAAAGCGCACCTGGGGTACCTCCGGCGAAAAAGGGCTGGGCATTGGCCTTCGGCTGGTGCATGATTTTGCCAGCATGAACAAAGGAGAAGTACTAGCATTAAGCCAGGAAGGCCAGGGAACTACCTTTATTGTTTCCCTTCCCCTCCATGAGGCAGCGCAAAAAGCTGCCCCTGCCCGGCAGGTAGAACTGGCCCGCTAAGCCCTCTTCGCTACCCCCATCTCACAAATGACCGGCTCCGGCACCTCCTGGTAAACCTGTAAGGTTTTGGAAACAGTATTGTCCGAAAAATGAAAGTCAGTTTTTAAATGATGCCAGATTTTAAACGTTTAGCAGTCGCTCGCCTTCGGGCAGGGGCGCGTAGGTCTGACAGGTCTGAACAACGGCACCAAGATCTAAACTCCTAAGCACCCCCCACAGGCAAATACCCCCAGTGATGCATTCAGGAACTTTATAGCCCCTTTCTTTGTCAGGAGAAAGGCTGCATCCCGCAGAATTTTAAGTACCTTTGCAGCCGGTTTCCTTTTCGACATGATTGCAGCAAATAATATTACCCTTCAGTACGGCAAGCGCGTACTCTTTGATGAAGTGAACATCCGCTTTACGGCAGGCAACTGCTATGGCGTAATCGGCGCTAACGGGGCCGGTAAATCTACTTTTTTGAAGATCCTGGCCGGTGATATCGACCCTAATTCCGGATCGGTAAGCATTGATACCGGCAAACGCATGGCCGTACTGCGCCAGAACCACTATGAGTTTGATGAGTACACCGTGCTGGATACGGTGATGATGGGCCACAGCAAGTTATGGAGCATCATGAAGGAGAAGGATGCCATCTACAGCAAGGCCGATTTTTCAGAAGAAGACGGTGTGCGGGCTTCTGAGCTGGAAGCCGAATTTGCCGAAATGGAAGGATGGAATGCCGAATCGGATGCCGCCGCCCTACTGAGCGGTGTAAACATTGTGGAAGCCGACCACTACAAACTGATGAAGGAACTGAGCGGTAACCAAAAAGTGCGGGTACTGTTATCACAGGCCCTTTTTGGCAACCCCGATATCCTGATCCTGGACGAACCTACCAACGACCTGGACATTCACACCATTGGCTGGCTGGAAGACTTTCTGCTCGATTTTAAAAATACCGTAATTGTGGTGTCGCACGACCGCCACTTTCTGGACACCGTGTGTACGCATATTGTAGACATTGACTTCAGCGCCATTAAGCTCTATACGGGCAATTACAGCTTCTGGTATCAGTCAAGCCAGTTGGCCCTGAGCCAGCGCTCGGCGGCCAACAAAAAGGCCGAGGAGAAGAAAAAGGAACTGCAGGAGTTTATTGCCCGCTTTAGCGCCAATGCCTCCAAGTCCAAGCAGGCCACCAGCCGCAAGAAGCTGCTGGACAAGATCAATGTGGATGACATCCAGCCCTCTACCCGCCGCTACCCGGCCATTATCTTTAACCAGAACCGTAAGGCGGGTGATCAGATTCTGCAGGTAGAAGGCCTGAGCAAATCGGTAAATGGTCGCTCGCTCTTTAAAGGGGCCGATTTCTTTGTGAACAAGGGAGATAAGATTGCTTTTATCAGCAAAGACTCCCTGGCTACTACCATGATGTTCCAGATTCTGATGGGGCATGAAACCGCCGACAAAGGAAGTTTCCAGTTTGGGCAAACCATTACCACGGCCTACCTGCCCCTGGACAATACCGAATACTTCAATACCAACCTGAACCTGCTGGACTGGCTGCGTCAGTACTCCGAGGGCGATACGGATGATGTGTACATCCGCGGCTTTTTAGGCAAGATGCTCTTTTCGGGCGATGAAACCTTTAAGAAGGCCAACGTACTCTCCGGGGGTGAGAAGGTGCGCTGCATGGTATCGCGCATGATGCTGCAGGGCGCCAACCTGCTGGTGCTGGATGAGCCTACCAACCACCTGGACCTGGAGTCGATCACCGCCTTTAACAATGCGCTGAAGGATTTTCCCGGTACGGTGCTGTTCACCTCGCATGACCATGAGTTTACCCAAACGGTGGCCAACCGCATCATAGAGCTGACCCCGACCGGTATCATCGATAAAATGACTACCTACGACGACTACATTGCCGATCAGCAGGTAGGCGCCCAGCGGGAGAAAATGTATGCCTGATGCCAGGCAGTAGCTGATCTTTTAATACTC
>NZ_AODQ01000180.1 GCF_000348925.1 Cesiribacter andamanensis AMV16
GCCCCGGCCAGTAAACCGGGGCGCTTTCATCAACTGCTGTCGGGCTTGGGCTACCTGTCTTCCACATCGTAGCGCTTTTTGCGCATCAGGCTGTAGGTAACCGGTTTGTACTGCCTGTCGGACCGGGCGGCCGGACGGTTAATGCGCTTGTTCCAGGGAAGGTCTATGGTGGTGCGGTGCAGCCGGTAGCGCTCTTCGATGCGGGACTTGCGGTTGCTGTTGAGCTTAAAGGCTCCATATACGGCAGCCAGGCCCACCAAACCGGCACCCACCCCTGCCAGCACCGTAACCAGCGTATCGTTTACCGGAGGGGGTACGCTCAGCACGCTGCCATCTTCGGCAAACTCAGCGGCATAGGGAATGTAGCGGCCATGCAGGGGAGGTCGGTACTTATCGGCAAACTGTACCAGGTCCAGGTCAAGCCCGCGGTACGAGAGGGGGTCGCCATGGCCGGTAAGCAGGGTTTTAGGTTTTAGCAGGGCCAGTTTATCAATGGATTTGAGCGCCATGCGCCAGTCGGGTGTAAAGTACTCTGGTGGTCCCCACAGGCCGGTATGGCCGCCCATCAGGCCGGCAGGATTGTGTATATCCATGGTAATGATGGCATCGCCGGCAATGAGCACCCGGTCCCTTTCCCGGAAGAAGGATACATGACCGGGGGTATGGCCAGGGGTAAATACCCACTTCCAGTCCTGCAGCATGGGCAGGCTGCCATCTTCAGGCAGGGCCTGCAGGCGCTCGGCCACATTATAGGGCTTGTTGGTATACACGCGGCTCATCTGGCCGCCAAAACCCCCTACGGTGGGATCCTGAGGGGGGTACTCGCAGCGACCGCTCAGGTAGGGAAACTCCCGGGGATGTGCATACACGGCTACATCCCAGCTGCGGGAGAGCTCTTCTACCGAACCGGCATGGTCAAAGTGTCCGTGGGTCATCAGAATAGCTTCCGGACGGGCATCCAGGCCATAGAGGCTCTCGGCCGCCTGCCGGATCTGCCCTGCCGAAAAGGGCATACCGGTATCTACCAACACCCATGGCCCGGCGGGCAACCCAATAAAATAGACATTTACTATGGTAGAAGACAACCGATAAATGCCTGGTGCTACAAGCTGTGGTTCATCATTCATTACCATCTTCTTCAACCTGCTCATATACGTGTGATTTTATTATATGCCTCGTATCAGTAGGTGCTAGGGCTGGGACTTCCGCACAGACGGGCACGTTTAACTAACCCCACAAAACTCTACCCGAAACACCCACAATTGTTTTGGGGAAAAGCATAATTTTATCAAATCTATTTTGCTTACTGACAGATACTCAATGGATTGGCCTTTGGCAACTTTTCTCCCCCTCTCGCAGTGCTTCCGCAGCAGCCCCTGGCCAGCCGCCTGTGGTGAATGGTTTTCCACAAAAAACTCCCGACCAAGGGGCCGGGAGTTTTTCTATTGACAGTTGCCTGGATCAGGCAGCTTATTGTGCCGACTTGTTTACACGGTTAATGGCAATATCATTCAGCTTTTTATCAGCCTGCTTCTCTTCATTGAGGGTTTGCTCCAGAAGATCGGCTACTTCGCTGAGTCCCAGTTGCTGGGCATAGGTACGGGCGGTGCCGTAGCCTGCCATCTCATAATGCTCTACGCGCTGGGCAGAGGCAATAAGGCCGGCATCACGCACATCGGCATCGCCTTTCATTTCCAGCATTTCTTTGCCTTCTTTTACCAGGCCTTCCATTGCCTGGCATTTCTCGCCTTTTACATTAAAGCCACAAATTTCGCCGATCTGCTCCAGGCGCTTGCGCTGCTGCTGGGTTTCCTGCAGGTGCATTTCAAAGGCCTGGCGCAGCTGCGGGTTGCTGGCTTTTTCGGCCATTTTGGGCAGCGCATCGGTCAGTTGCGATTCGGCGCTATACAGGTCTTTGATCTCATGTTCAAAGAGGTCTTTCAGAGAATTAAATTTGTCAGTTGCCATAAAAAAATAGGTTACGTTCTAAAAATTGGTACTAGTAGACTAACCTCACAAAAAAGGGCTATGTTTAGCCGCATACATTAAATTTTAGTAATGTATTTTTTGCCAATCATTGCCCTTTAATGTAGGCCAATTTATGTCATACATGAACCGTTAGTCTATTCTAGAAGAAATCAACATTTTTGATTTCCTGTATAGTATACCATTTTCTAGTTTTTAGGTTACGTTTTTTTGGCTTTATGCTCTGTGGTCTGCCCTTAAGGCACCTGCACCTCTGCCACCCCATCGGTAGCATGGCCATTGCCCTTGCCCTTACCGGCGGCCAGGGTTGCGCGAATGCCGTAGAGGGCGTGGCTTACGTTTTCCATCTGCAGCAGCACCTGCGCCATATGGTCGCCGCCCATGCCCCTTATCTTGTTGTTCTGGCGGAAGGTCTGCTTGATCTCTTCCCAGCGCAGGGTCTCCTCGGGCGTAAGCCAGCTGTTCAGCTCTTTTAGCTTCAGCACATTGGCCTCAGCGCCGGTGGTGAGGGTCTGCGACTCGCCATCATAGTGGCTCAGCAACAGGGTAAGCAGCTCCTGCTCGTTCATGATGGGCACCACCTTTTCGGCCAGCTTGTTCATGTTGCGGTAGGAGCCCTGCAGCTTAAAGGCGGGCTCGGTGCGGTAGTCGTCCGATTGGCCGGCCGATTCGATGTACTGCAGGTTTACCCGCAGAATCACATCGCGGATCTTGAGCAGTTTGTCCAGCACCTGCACGCATTCGCTGACCTCCTGCGGCGCATGGTTGGCCTCAAACTGCAGCCCCTCCTGCTGCCCAGTTTCGGCTACTTTGATGAGCTGCAGCACATCTTTGTGGCTTTTGGCCGCTACCCGCGCCAGAATGGCGTTGGAGGTAAGGCAGTTTTCCAGGTAAGAAAGCTTAAAGGCCTCGGCTGTATCGCCAATGATATCGCCCAGGTTGTAGATATCGGAGCGGTTGGCCAGCATGTCGGGAATTTTGAATTTCTCGCCGCTTTCGGTATAGGGGTTGCCCGCCATCACCACGGCCACCTTGCGCCCGCGGAAATCATAGGTTTTGCTGCGGCCCTTCCAGATGCCCTCGATCTTGCGCTGGGCATCGCAAAGGGAGATGAACTTCTGCAGGAATTCGGGATTGCAGTGCTGAATGTCGTCTACATAGATCATCACATTATCGCCCATCTCAAAGGCCAGATTCAGCTTCTGCAGCTCCTTCCGGGCGGCCGAGTTGCGGGCATCGGCCGGGTCTACCGAGATCACATCATGACCAATGGCCGGCCCGTTTATCTTCATGAAGATCAGGCCCAGGCGGTTGGCAATGTATTCCATGATGGTGGTTTTGCCATAGCCCGGCGGCGAAATCAGCAGCAGCATGCCCATAAGGTCGGTGCGTTTGTTTTCGCCGGCCGTGCCGATCTGCTTGGCCAGGTTGGCGCCAATCAGCGGCAGGTACACCTCGTCGATCAGTTTGTTGCGCACAAAGGAGCTCATCACCCTGGGCTTGAACTCCTCCAGGCGCAGCTCTTCGGCAAAGGCTGTAGCCAATTCTTTTTTCTGCTTTTGCAGGGCTTCAAAGCGGGGCACCACCTGCTGCTCATACTGCTGCAGCCGCTTCATAAACTGGTTGTAGTGCAGTACATAGCGGCCCTCTTCAATGCGGGCATGGCTGCCCTGCAGGCCTTCCAGCGTTTCCTGCAGGCTGGCTTCTACAATGGGTTGCTTGCCCCCTTCGCCCAGCTGCAGGTACACACTGGCTTCGGCGAGGTACTCTCCTGCGCCAGCTTCGGCGGCTTCGTTATAGGCCTGCAGCCAGCGGCTCAGCTGCTGGTAGAGCAGGTGGGGCTGCTTCTGCACCCCCTTGAGGGAAGCGCGGAAGGCTTCTTCGCCCTTTTGCTGCTTTAGCCCCTTTTTGAAGGCTTCTACAAAACGGGCGGTTTCGGCGGCTACAATAAAGTGGTCGTTCTGGCTCAGCTCCCGGAAAAGGTAGCTTGCCGCTTCGGCCACTACTTCCGGCAGGAAGAGCCCGTACTGCTCTATGAAGGCAGTAAGTCCCTGCTGCAATTGCTGCAAAATCTCGGCAAAAGCGCCGGCCTGTGGAAAAACTTTCTGAATGTAGCCGGCCCCTTTCAGCTGGTGCAGCAATAACTCCTTTTGCTCCCCTTCGGCAAAGGCCTGCCACCAGAGGGCGGCACAGGCGCGGGCCTCAGGCGCATAACGCAGCAGGCCGGCTGAGGCCCGCATGCGCAGCAGGGCCTGCAGGATCAGCACCGCATCGGCATCATGCACCCCCTTGATATAACCCTCGTTGAAGCGGCCGGCCCCAAAAGCCTGCACTTCTTTGAGCAGCTCGGCGGGCGATAGGGCCTGCAGTTCTTCCGGGGTTTTAGCACCCCCTTCGGCACCTCTTTTTTTGCCGGCGGCTTCGGCCCCCTTCAGGAGCTGGTAGGCCAGGTACTCGGCCCGGTACACCTCCCCATTTTCGCTCACCAGCGCCTGGTCCCAGAGATCGCGGCTGCCGGTAATGGCCTCGTGAGTTACGGGCTCAAAAAAGCCGGTACCGGTCAGGTGGTACTGCATGAGGCCGTCTTTGGGCACCAGGCTCAGCTCCAGCGGCTGGTGGTTTACGCTAAAGCTGTGCTTGCCAAAGCGGATGGTGTTGTGGCCATCGGCATAGAGTTCGTTCTTGTCTTTCAGCTGGCGAAGGGCTTCTTCCCGAATGCTCTTCATTTTGCTGCGGATATCATCGGCCTTTACGGTATCGCCCAGCTGCAGCAGCTCCTCTACCATGCTGCGGAGTTTTTCCAGCATCAGGTCGGAGGCATAATACCCATTGATCTCCTGCACCGTTTCCATACGGCTCAGGCGGTTCTGGATGGCCTTGAGGATGCGCTCGGCGGCACTTTGCAGGGTGCCGGCCCGGCGGTTGCGGGCTTCGGTAAGCTGCAGCTTGCGGTTTTCGAAGGCGGCATACACCTCGTCCCGCTTGATGCTGAGCTGCTCTACAAACGCATCGAATTCGCTGAAGCGGCCTTCCAGCTCTTCCAGCTGCACCATGACGCGGGTAAGGTACTCATCGCATTTGGCGGGCGTATCGCACACATCCAGGTAGTTGATCACCGCCTGATCCACCAGCTTCATCTGGGCGCCAAATTCGGCCTTGCCCTCCTGGCCCATCAGCTCTTTGCGGCGGCGCTTCAATTGTGCCTTCACCCCATTGAACTGGGCGTAAATGGCGCTGATGTTGTCGATGATCTGCACCGTTTGGGTGGCATCTTCGATCTTCAGGTTGCTCACCACCTCAATGAGCATTTCCAGCTCGGCGGCAGCTGTGTTCAGCGCTTCTTCCAGCTCGTTGGCCCGCACCACTTTTTCTGCGGCGGTCACCTCGGTTTCCAGCTCTTTTACCCGCTGCTGGTAGGGCTGGAGGGCATCGGCTTTGAGCAGGAAGGCAACCGTTTTCTGACTTACGGTGTCCTGTGCTCCGGCCAGCTCCTGTTCAGCTGCCTCAATGGCGGGCAAATCGGCATAGCGCAGCTCTTTCAGAGAGATCACTTCCCCCCTTGAGGAGCGCAGCTGGGAGAGAAAATCTACATACTCCTGTATTTTGCTGGCACGCTCCCGGCTCACTTTTTTCAGCAGCGCTTCGGCTTTGGCCAGCACCTCGCCCACCCGCTCCCGGGTGTTCTGGCGGATCTGGCTTACTTTTTCAAACTCATCAATGGCGGCGCCGGCAGCATCACGAATGTCTTTGAGGGGGCTGGCCAGGTCCTGGGCTTCGGCATGGGCCAGCCAGTGGTAGCTATCGAGCAGGCCGGTGGCGCCTTTGGCCAGGTCCAGGTAGAGGTTGGCATACTGCTCATCTTTGCCCAGGATCACCAGCAGCTCATTGGCCTCGGCCATGGCCCGTACAATGTCTTTGTTGCCCAGCTTGAAGAGGTAGGAATCCTGATTACCCTTCAGGGGGATGTTGGGACCGATAAAGGGGGTCTGCCAGATCTGCACCACATGATGTTTTTTGGCTTCCTCATCGCCGCGGAAGTAGCACATCTCGCCATTTTCAAACAGGCTGTAGCCGTGGCAGGTAATGGGGGTGCCCACCTTTTGGGCAATGAGGTTATAGGGCAGCAGCAGGTAAAGGCCATTGTGGTGGTTGTAGAAAATGTAGAGGAAATCTTCGCCATTGGGGCTTACCACGCGCTTTTCAAACAGCATATCGGCCAGCCCAAGGTCAAAGAGCTTGTACTCGCCGGTTTGCAGGTAGTAGCCGTTGGAGAAGATCAGGCCATGATCGTCAGGCAGCAGCAGGCAGCTGTCGGCAATGCCATCCACGCGGCGGGCCTGCTGCAGCTTGCTGTTGTAAATGATGTAGCGATAGGCCTTCTCCTGGTAGGGCCGGATCTTGAGGGCAATGAGGTTGCCAATGATGGCATACTGGATGTCGGCATCGTCCAGGGTCTGGTCGGGATTATCAACCGGCTCGGTATAGATGCCCAGGCCGCCATCGGTATTGTCTTCTATTTTAATGGTGAGGTCACCCCCTACGGTTTCTACAAAAAGCCGGTCTTCCAGGCTTACATGGGGGTGTTTGCCCTGCCGCTGCATGTCGCGGGTGGTGCGCTTCCAGCGGAACTCGTGCTGATCGGGAAACACCCATTCATGGTCGCTGCGGTTATCGAGGTAGGTGAGCGTACCCCCCTGCAGCAGCCACTTAAAGGTTTTGATGTCGGTTACGCTCTTGCCTACCCGAAACACCATAAACAGGTGCGGCCCCAGCTGGGCGAACTTTACAAAGCGCGTGTCTTTGTAGTATTTATAGAGTGTCGCAAAATCCTGCAGAAATGCTCCCTGCTCCAGCAGCGCCAGCCCCTCTTCATGAAAGGTGTGGCTTTGGGTATCGTACTGATAGATACTGAACACATCGGCCAGCTCCACATGCGTTTTGAGGCCCAGGTGCACATTGTAGCCAAAGATAAAGTGGCCGCCCACCGGGCACCATGTCCTGCGCAATGCAGTTGTTGGCCGTGGTAACCCGCTCGGTGGCCACCAGCTTGGTTTCAATGGCGCCAAATACCCCCTTGCGGGTTCTCATTGAGCGCTTTGA
>NZ_AODQ01000181.1 GCF_000348925.1 Cesiribacter andamanensis AMV16
CTGCTGTTGTCGGCCTGGGGGGTACTGTTCGGGCTGTACCTGCTGCTGCTGCGGGAGGCAAAGGGGCTGAGCCTATGGCCCCTGCTGCTGCTGGCGGGACTGGCCCGGCTGCTGTTGTTGCCCTCGCTGCCCATGCTGTCGGATGATGTGTACCGCTTTCTCTGGGACGGGCATTTGCTCCTCAGCGGCTGGCACCCCTTTTCGCACCCGCCCAGCTGGTACATGCAGCCGGGGGCGCCGCTTGGGGAAGGCATCACTCCTGCACTTTACACTCTGCTCAATTCCAAAGACTATTTTACCATCTATCCCCCCCTGTGTCAGGCCCTCTTTGCTGCTGCGGCCTGGCTGGGCGGAGATAGCCTTCGCCTGAGCGTGCTGGTGCTGCGGATGGGAATTTTACTGGCCGAGGGGGGGAGCCTCTGGTTACTGCTGAAGTTGCTGCCCCGCTACGGGCTTCCACAGCGGCGAGTGCTGCTCTATGCACTAAACCCCCTGGTGGTGCTGGAATTAAGTGGCAACCTGCACCCGGAGGCGCTGGCCGTATTCTTTCTGCTGCTCCTGTTGCTGTTTGTGAAAAGAGAGGGAGACGTCAAAGGGGATAGGGCTGGCATTCCCCTCGGGCCTTCTGCCCTGGCCTTTGCCGGAGCTGTGGCCAGCAAGCTCTGGCCCCTGATGCTGGGTCCCCTGCTGGTACACTGGCTGGGCTGGAGGCGGGGATTGCGCTGGGGCCTGCTGGCGGGCCTCTTTTGCCTGTTGTTGTTTGCACCGCTGTTTGGTACGGCCCTGCTGGGAGGCATGCAGGAAAGTCTGGCACTCTACTATCAGCGCTTTGAGTTCAATGCCAGTCTCTACTACCTGCTGCGGGCGCTGGGCAGCTGGTGGCTTGGCTACAACCCCATTGCCCGCCTGGGTCCGCTGCTGGCCTTGCTGGCAACTGGTGGTATCCTGTGGCTGAGCCTAAGGCCCGCCGCCCGCCGCCTGCCGCTGCCCCTGAGCATGGGCATGCTCTACAGCCTGTTTCTGCTCTGTTCTACTACCGTGCATCCCTGGTATGTGGTGCCCCTGCTGGCGCTCATGCCCTTTACCCCTTTTCGCTTTCCGCTGGTCTGGAGCGGACTGATCTTCCTGACCTATGCCGGGTATACCCCCTCCGGCTATCAGGAAATAGGGGCTCTGGTAGCGCTGGAGTATGGGGGTGCCGGCCTGTGGCTGCTCTGGGAATGGTGGCCAGGGATAAGAAAGGGGAGAGGAGTGGAGGAAGCCGCTGAACATTAAAGCCGCCGCACAGGTTGATGTTGAACCCTTAATTTGATATCTTACACATTCAGACAGTTTAATCCCTGACTCAACATATGCAAGGCACATATTATAACCCCGCCGACCTGGCCAAATTTGGCAGCATTGGCGAATTTGGACCCGAGCTGGCCAAAAAATTTTTCGACTATTATGGCGAAGTCTTTAAAGAAGGCGAGCTGACGGAGCGGGAGAAATCCCTGATTGCCCTGGCGGTGGCCCATGCCATCCAGTGCCCCTACTGCATCGATGCGTACACCACCGACGGCATGGAAAAAGGCGCCAGCGAAGGCCAGATGATGGAGGCCATCCACGTAGCGGCGGCCATCCGGGGCGGCGCTTCCCTGGTGCATGGGGTGCAGATGATGAACAAGGTGAAGGAGATGTCGATGTGATAACGGAGATTGAGCAGTAAGTAGTCGGCTACGAACGTAGGCAGCGCCGTTTAGGGGTTGTTTCTCCTGTACCCTACCACCAACCCTAGGTAGCACCAGCTGCCGTTACGTATCTCAGCAGCTGAAGTCTCACAACTCAGCCTGCCTGCCGGCCCCTCTGCCGACAAGGCAGGTACTCACTACCCGGTACTATTCATGAAAAGCCTAAAACGACAAGATCACAGCCTATCCGATTCTTTCCTGCAGCTGGAGGTGCTACAGGCGCGCCGGCCCGATGGAAGGGCTTTTCCGCGCTTTGAGGAAAAGCTGGAGTCCATTGGGCTGTTTCCGCTCAGGCCTACGCAGCTGGAGATCTTTCAGGTAAATGTAGGCAAGATGTGCAACCAGGTCTGCAAACACTGCCATGTAGATGCCGGTCCGGACCGTAAGGAGATCATGACCCGGGAAACCATGCAGCTTTGCCTGGATGCGCTGGACAGGGCCGATGCGGCCGGCCAGTCGGTACATACCGTAGACCTCACAGGCGGCGCTCCGGAAATGAACCCCCATTTTCGCTGGTTTGTGCAGGAGCTCCACCAGCGCGGCAAGCATGTAATGGTGCGCTGCAACCTCACCATTATCCTGGCCAACCCCACCTACCATGACCTTCCCCAGTTCTACAAAGCGCATGGGGTAGAAGTAGTGAGCTCGCTACCCCACTTCTCGGCCCGCCGTACGGATGCCCAGCGGGGCGATGGGGTGTTTGAGAAATCGATCCGCGCCCTGCAAATGCTCAATGCGGTGGGCTATGGTATAGACGGCAGCGGCCTGCAACTGCAGCTGGTCTATAACCCCTCGGGGGCTTTTTTGCCCGGGGCGCAGGCAGGGCTTGAGCGGGAGTTCAGGCAGCAGCTGCAGCGGCAGTTCGGCATCCACTTCAACAGCCTGTATGTGATCACTAACCTGCCCATCAGCCGCTTTCTGGATTTTCTGGTGCAGAGTGGCAATTACGAAGCCTATATGGAAAAGCTGGTGAACAGCTTTAACCCGGCTGCCGCTGCCAATGTGATGTGCCGCAACACCATTTCCGTAGGCTGGGATGGCCAGCTGTACGATTGCGATTTTAACCAAATGCTCGATCTGCCCGTTGCAGAAGGAGCGCCCCGCCACATCCGGGACTTTGATGTGACGGCCCTGCAGCAGCGGGCTATTGTCCTGAATCAGCACTGCTACGGCTGCACAGCCGGTGCCGGCAGCAGCTGCGGCGGCCAGACGGCCTGATCAATTTTTTGTTAGATGACCTCACTATCTATGTTAAGGAACGTAATACACCGCTTTGCTCCCCTGATCTTGGTCCTGATGCTTCTGCTGGCTGGCTGTGATGAGTCATACCATGGCCGGCTCAGGCTACTGCCTCCGCACAACATTCCCATGATTGCTGCCGATAGTCTGGCGGGCATTTTGCAAAACCAGCAGGTAGTGCTGCTGGATGTCCGTAATCCCGAGGAGCAGGCCGTAAGCCAGCTTCCGGGGGCTATTGCCATTGAGTACGAGGGCTTTATTCCCCAGCGACTGGACAGCCTAGACAGCGACCGCCCGATTGTGGTATACTGCACAGTGGGTTTCCGGAGCGGCAACATTGGGGAGCAGCTACAGCGTGTGGGCTTTAGCCGGGTAAGCAATCTCTATGGCGGCATCCTGGAATGGAAAAACAGGGGCCATGCGGTTGTAACCCCCTCGGGCCAGCCCACCGAGCAGGTACACACCTACAGCAGCTACTGGGCCGGCTATCTGGAGCGGGGAGAGGCGGTGTATTGAGCAATTCACAGCTCCATAGCTCCATAGCTCTCCATAGCGAGGGAATTAATTCCCTCGCTATGGAGAGCTATGGAGCTATGAAGCCGGAGAGCTAGAAAATCTAGAAAATATTGATACACCAAATTGCTTAGGATATGCCCAGAAGTTTTACTCAGGTCTATGTTCATGTTGTTTGGGCTGTGAAGAACAGAGAGAAAATACTTTCTAAGACCATCAGGTATAAATTAATAGAACATATCCTGGAAACGTTTAAAGAGCGAAAACTGGTGATTCTTGCATTGGGAGGTGTTGAAGATCATATGCATTGTTTGCTCAGGCTGCCCGCTACCTATACCATTGCACAGGCAGTAAAGGAAATCAAGGGAGAATCTTCCCATTGGCTTAATGCGACAAACCAATTGGAGGGGAGTTTTATCTGGCAGGAGGGGTATGGCGCATTCTCAGTTAGTCCGCAACGAGTAGAGCAGATCAAAACGTATGTATTCAACCAGGAGCAACATCACCAAACCGTATCCATAGACCAGGAATTGAGTGTATTTGGCTTGTGAAAGCTCCATAGCTCATAGCTCCATAGCGAGGGAATTAATTCCCTCGCTATGGAGCTTTCTAATAGAATCAACATGACCCCCACCCATCTCATTATTTTTGTAAAAAACCGCATTCCCGGCCAGACCAAAACCCGGCTGGCGGCTTCACTGGGCCATGAAGCAGCCCTGCAGGTCTATGACCAGCTGCTGGCCCACACCCATGCTGTTACGGCTCCACTGCCCTGCAGCAAATGGGTGTTTTTTTCAGATTATCTCGAGGAAGAGGGGCTGTGGGAGCGGGGCTACCGTCTGGAAGTGCAGCAGGGGGGTGATCTGGGTGAGCGCATGTACCGGGCCTTTGAGCACTGTTTTTCAGAAGGGGCTCAGCGGGTCTGCATTATTGGCTCGGATTGTTTTGAGCTGGAGATCCACCATCTGCAGCAGGCCTTTGAGGCCCTGAAGCAGCAAGATGTGGTGCTGGGGCCTGCCGCCGATGGGGGCTATTACCTGCTGGGCCTGCAGGAGCAGCAGCCCGAGCTGTTTCACAATAAAGTATGGAGCACGCCCGATGTGCTGGCCGATGCCCTGCAGGACTGCCGCGGCCTGGGCCTCTCGGTGCACCAGCTGCCCCTGTTGCACGACCTGGATGATCTGCAGGACTATAAACGCTATCAGCAACGCCTACAGAAATCATGAAGCTTCTCTCCCTATTGCTGTTTGTTCTCCTAGTAGGGGCCTGCAGGCGCAACGCTCCGGCTGAGCAGGACGCAGCCCCTCTCTTTCGGGAAGATTGGGCCGCCGATGCCCTCTGGGACGATGGCCAGGCCGAGGTAGCTACCTATGCTGCCCGCCGCGAGGTATATGGTAAAGTGCGGGAGTATGAATACACCTTTATTACCGTAAAGGAAGAGTTCAATACGGAGCATGGGGTAAAAACGGATGATTACACCCGCTCTGACCTCTACCCGGTGCTGAAGATCAATAAATTTGCCCGCCTGGAAACCGATAATTACCCCTACCATTATCTCACCAGCCTTTTTTACAAGCGAAACGAACCCGGCCTGCTGCACAAAATGACCCACTCCTCGCAGGAGTGGTGCGGCAATACCTTCAAGCTTTTTCAGCAAGAGGGCAGAGGCTACCAGTACCTCTGGAGCAGCTACTGGGATGGGCAGGGCGATGGACGAGAAAAACTGACGGGCACCCCCCTTTTTGAAGACGGGCTCAGCCACAGCCTGCGGGCGCTGCCCTTTGCCGAAGGGCTGCAGTTTGCCCGGCCGGTGCTGGAGAGCCAGATCAGCAACAAAGCCACACCCCCTGCCACCTATCAGGCACACTTTACAGTCAGCAGCAGTCGGGAAGAACCTCTGGATAGCTGGCAGGTGCAGGTGCAGCTGGCCCGGGATAAGACCAGCCACTACTGGTTTGCCAAAGCCTATCCCCATATACTCCTGCGCATGCAGAGCTGGGATGGGCAGGAGCTTCAATTGCAGCAGCAGGAGCGCCGGGCCTATTGGTAAAGCCGGCTTTTCTTCCCTATTTTACCGCATGACCCCTGTTCCCTCGCTCCCAACCATCAGCCAGCTCTGGATCTACCCCATAAAATCCCTGGGCGGCATTTCCCTATCCGAAGCACAGCTTAGCCCCCGCGGCCTGCAATGGGACCGCCGCTGGATGCTGCTGGACGCCCAGGGCAATTTCATGACCCAGCGCCAGATTGCTGCCATGGCGCTGCTGCAGGTTGAGTTGGGGGATAATGCGCTGCGGGTACGGCACAGCCAAAAAAATATGGAGCCCCTGTCGATCCCCCTGCAGCAGCAGGAGGGAGCCGGGGAGGTTCAGGCCCCCATCTGGGACGATACCACCCTGGCCTGGTACGTGGGCCGGGAGTACGATGCCTGGTTTAGTGAGGCCCTGGAGCGCCCCTGCCGGCTGGTGTACATGCCCGAGGAAAGTGAGCGTACCGCCACCGGCAAGTGGAGCGGTCAACAGCAAAAAGTATCCTTTGTGGATGAGTATCCCCTGCTGCTCATCGGCCAGGCCTCGCTGGACGATCTGAATGCCCGTCTGCAGGCGCCTGTGCCCATGAACCGTTTTCGGCCCAGCATGGTGGTGAACGGCAGCACCCCCTTTGCGGAAGATACCTGGCATGAAATTCGGGTAGGGGAGCTCCGCTTCTGGGGCGAAAAGCCCTGCGCCCGCTGCCTGGTGACCACCATCGACCAGCAGACGGGTAAGGCAGGCAAGGAACCCCTGCAAACGCTTTCCCGCTACCGCCGCCTGGGCAGCAAAGTGCTCTTTGGCCAAAACCTGCTCTGCGATAGCGCCGGCACCCTGCGCGTAGGTGATAAGCTGGAGGTTATTTCCTACAAGCCTGACCCCTTAAAGGGGTAGGTGAGGACGTGGCTAGCGCTCTTTTTTAGTTTTTCATCTCCTTTCGGGGAGAGTGCTTTCAATGTAAAGCTGTTGAAAGGGGCTGGATCTGAAGTTTAGCCTATCCCAGCGGCAGATCTGCGGGAGCGTCGGACCCACCCCAACCCCTCCCAGGAGGGGATTATCGTACCAAATGCTTCCTTTCGTGGCTATAGCTACCTTTGCTCATAAATACTACAGCTGTATCGTATTGAATTGCGAGAATTACGCTCTGTAACGAAAATCCCCTCCTGGGAGGGGTTGGGGTGGGTCCTGTGTTGCAGTGGGCACGAACCCTGAATGGACTACTACTGGTTGCCCCTTAGCAGGCTTGGACGGGCAGCTCCCACTCTAATTACCCCAAAATAAAACATGAATCATCCCGAATTTTGAAAGGATGAAATTTGAAGCAAAAAACGGTTTGGAAAATAATCCAAGCCGTTTTTTGCTTCTAGAGGCCTGTCATTCCGAGAAGGTACGACGAAGGAATCTGGCATCCAAGTATAGAGTAACCAGATTGCTTCTTCCGCTCCGGGGGGCGCCCCGCTCC
>NZ_AODQ01000182.1 GCF_000348925.1 Cesiribacter andamanensis AMV16
GTTCAGCCCTTAATCTCTCACTCTCGTAGGGGAGAACATCCCAGTTGGTAGAAAACTCCTCCCATATTTCCTTGTCCAATTTGCTGGTATTGGAAGCCCCCTTGATGCCTCGGGCTTGCAGGCTTGGATCAAGACTGGCAAAATTCACCAATTTGTACGCTATCGAATTAGAGGTTCTTCCTAACAGGCCAGCTAGCCGGATCACTTCAGGATTATTTCTGTGCAGCTTTCCGAATGGAAGCTTACAATACAAATTAATGGCAAGGATAAGCTCTTCTCTTGTCCAAAGTTTCTGTCCTGCTTTCATAGGCTGGTATAATGGACCCCGAAAATAGGACAGCGATTTAAAGTGTAAAAACCATTAAATTGTTAACCTATGCAAAAGCGAAGATCATTTTCTGCCGAGTTCAAAGCCAAGGTAGCCATTGAGGCGCTAAAAGAACAGCAAACCCTTCAGGAGCTGGCTCACAAATTCGAGTTACACCCCAATCAGATTTCCGCCTGGAAGCAGGAGTTTCTGCTGAACTCTGCCAGTGTATTTGCTCAAGGCAAGAAGAAGCAACAGGAGTCTGTGGATACAGGCAAGCTTTACGAGGAAATTGGCAGGCTGAAGGTAGAGGTAGATTTTCTAAAAAAAAGAGTCTAGCAAAGCCTGTGGTTGAAAAAAGAACCATGATTGATGTGGATCATCCTACTTTGAGCATTAGCAGGCAGTGTAAGCTTGTGGGCCTGTCCAGATCGGTGTTCTATTACCAGCCTGCAAAAGCTGATGAAGAGAACCTACGGCTCATGGAGGAAATCGATAAACTCTACCTGAAGTACCCCTTCTATGGCAGCCGTAAGATGGCCAAAGAACTAAAGCTTCGGGGCTATGAGGTAAACAGAAAACGTATCCAGCGGCTCTATCAACTCATGGGTATACAGGCCGTTGGGCCAAAGCCCAATACCAGCAAACCGATGCAGGGCCACAAGATTTACCCTTACCTGCTCAGGAACTTGAAGATCGAAAGCATCAATCAGGTGTGGGCAACGGATCTGACATATGTTCCTATGCCTACAGGTTTCATGTACTTGATGGCCGTGGTGGATCTCTATAGCCGAAAAGTCATCAGTTGGGGCCTGTCTAACAGCATGGATACCGACTTCTGCTGTAGAGTTCTGAAGGAGGCTCTGCAAATAGGTAAGCCTGAGATTTTCAACACTGACCAGGGCAGCCAATTTACCAGCGATGCCTTTACAGAGATTCTCAAGCAGCACAGCATCCAAATCAGCATGGACGGTAAAGGAAGGGCCATTGATAACATCTTTGTAGAAAGGCTGTGGAGAAGTGTAAAGTATGAATACCTTTACCTGCAGAGGCCTGAATCCTGTCAGAATCTTTACCAAGGCTTGAAGCAATACTTCCTATTTTACAACCAGGAAAGACTGCACCAGTCGCTGGACTATAAGACCCCAGAAAGCATCTATAACATGGCTGCTTAATTCAACTTAAAACTATCCCAATGCTGTCCTATGCTTGGGGTCCACCTAATGGATACAAGATTTAGGAAGCCCTCAAGGGGGTTAAGCTTAAAGATTTCTAACAGGTACTTAATGATGGATAATGCGTTGCCTCATTTAAGGTATAATAACACAAGATTTAAGATTGACTGCAAGTATTTTCTTATACTTGGGAATATTTGTAGCACTTGCTACGTCAGGCTGTCACCAACCAGTTCTGGAGCAACTTAACCCATGCCCCACTCCCAAAAGCATCTCTCTTTCTACAGCAAGGCTTTTACAAAGCTGAAAAGAGCGCATGCCTATGGAGGCGCACCCCATAAACCAGTCCTGCTGCTGAGCATGCTGCATCTGATCCATACGGGTCAGCTTCTGCAAAACAGGATCTATATCACCCCTGAGCTGGTAAGCACCTTTAAGGATTTCTGGCGGCAACTGGTCACAACACCACATACGCCCAACTTTGCACTGCCCTTTTATCACCTGCGGTCCGAGGGTTTCTGGCACCTGATGATCAAGCCCGGGCATGAACTGGCCCTAACCGCTTCACACTCCATTAAAAGCTTTGGTAGCCTGCAGGCGGCCGTTGCCTGGGCGGAGCTGGATGGTGAGCTTTTTCTGCTGCTGCAGGATCCGGAAAACCGTGCGCTGCTGCGCATGCTGCTTTTAGAAACTTACTTTAAGGACTATGCGGATGCTCAGCTACAGCCCGCCACCCCCTACCTCTTTCAGCTGGAGGCAGAAATGCTGCAGGAATCTCCCCAGCTCTACCAGACCAAATACCAGGAGCTGCAGCGGCAGCTCAGCCGGGAAGAACTGGAAGAGGAAACTTTTGTACGAGATGGCGCCTTTAAAAAAGTAATCGCCAACCTCTACGGCCATACCTGCGCCATCTCCGGCCTGCGGGTAGAAGCCACCCAAAACATTTCCATGATCGATGGCTGCCATATCAAGCCCTGGAGCCTGAGCCATGACGATACAGCCACCAACGGCATTGCCCTATGCCCCAACCTGCACCGGGCTTTCGACCGGGGGCTGATCAGCCTGGATGATGAGTACCGCCTGCTGCTCTCCCCTCATTTTGTGGAGGCGGAGGCATCGCCCTATGGAATAGCCCAGTTCAGGGGAAAACAGGTGCTGCTGCCACAAAATGCCAGCTGGTATCCGGCGCAGGAGAATCTGGCCTATCACCGGGAACGGGTGTTCCTCCGCTAAGGAGGGGGCAGGGGGAGGGCCTTGGGATTCTCCGCACTTTTGCGGAGGATAAGGGGCGTAATCTCCGCATCCTCCTTCTCTATCCCCGCGTTGCAGAGGCCAAATTGCATAGTTACGTTGCCGGCCTCCCCTGAAAAACGCTTATGGTCTGTGAAAAACACTTACGATTAGCCGCTCCTTATGAAAAGAACTTATCAAGTAACCTTTCAGGAGATCAAAGATCCACTAACATCACTTCTTAACGATTGTAGGCCATACCGCAAAAATTATCATGCCGAACAGCCCTTTGCAAGATTAACATATGATGGGGTATGGTACTTGAAGGGTAGGAGCAACAAGGGGCTGCCTTACTGTAAGAAAACGGTTTTGTTCAGGCGGGCAGATTCTTTTGCTGCTTCTAGAATTTCTACGACCGTTACATTAACGGGCAGCCCATACAGGTCATGGGCATCCAGTTTTAGCTGGCCTTTTACCACCGAAGCGAATAGGGAAAAAGGGTCGGTGTAGGGATCGGGGCGGGGGGGTAGCGCCACTACGTCTTCAGGAGCGTTTTCGGCCAACCGCTGCCGCACCGTGCTGGCATCTACGGCAAGGGCATAGCCGGTGGTGCCATAGACCTCCATATCCTTGCGGGGAAAGGTCCAGTTCCACGAGGCCTGGATAATGCATTGTGCCTTGGGATACTGCAGGATGATGCTCGCTTCATCATCTACCTGTTTATAAATATGGGGCTTATTCTGATGGGTAACCGCAGTTACAGAAAGGGGCTTTTCGCCTTTCAGGAGCCAGGTCATCAGGTTGGCACCATAACAGCCAAAATCAAATAAGGCCCCGGCACCACTTTTTGCAGGATCTGTCAGAATCTCCAGAAACTCCTCGCTTACGCCAAGCTCTTTAGGCCCCTGGTGCCCGTCGTTTACCAGTACTTTCCGGAGTTCGCCCAGCTTACCCCCTTCCAGCAGCTGATTCACATGCTGATTGCTGGCATACCAGGAGGTTTCAAAATTGGTGAGTACCTGAATGGCATGTTTCCGGGCAAGGGCCTGCATTTCCCGGGCGTCGGCAAAGGTGGTCGCCAGCGGCTTTTCTACCATCACATGTATTTTCCGGGGGGCGCAGGCTCTCACTACCGTAATATGCTCACTGATGGGGCCAAAGGCAGAAACGGCTTCCGGCTTTACCTGGTCCAACATGGTGTTCAGGTCGCTAAAAAACAGCTTACGGTCCAGATTATAGCGCCTGGCATACCTGTTCACCAGGGCCTGATCCGTCTCATAAATCCCCACCAGTACATTGTCACTTTTACCAGGCCGGTTAAAAAACCAGTCTACATGACCATGGCTTAAACCTGCTAGTGCTATTCTCATAGGGGATTGGGCATAGGTTGGTGAAAAAGAGACTAGACAAAAAAGGGCTGCCAGTAGGTATTTCATGCCTTAGTGGATTATAAAAAATGAACAATGGGGGCTACGGCCAAGTTAGCAAAATTCATGAACGAATGTACGTTTAAGAGAAGTGATGCCAGACCACAGCTGCCGCATATTGGACTATAAGTAATCCCCAGAGGAAGGCCCCTACCCGTATGGGGATGACGCCATTATTCAAGGGGACCTATGAGATGGCAACCTGCCGGCAGCGAATTGTTTTCACAGCACCCCCCTTTTTTTGTCTGCTATCCATTTAACTCCATATATTGGGGCCAAATTCAGCCTCATGCCTCAGCCAACTGCCTCTCCTGCCGCCAGCCCCAAGGGGGGACTGGTCAACAAATTTCTGGATGTGATCGAACGGGCCGGAAACAAGCTGCCCGATCCGGCCATTCTCTTCTTTGTGCTAATGATCGCCATCTGGGTCCTGTCGGCCCTGCTGTCGGGCTTCTCCTTTTCGGAAATTGACCCCCGCTCAGGTGCACCCATTGTGGTGAACAACCTGCTGCAGGGCGGTGCGCTGGCCGCTTTCCTGGCCAATATGGTGACGACCTTTACCAGCTTTGCCCCCCTGGGCATAGTGCTGGTGGCCATGCTGGGGGTAGGGGTGGCCGAGCATGCGGGCTACATCAATGCCGGCCTGAAAAGTATGCTGACCGTAACGCCCAAAATGCTGCTCACCCCCATGCTGATCCTCATTGCGCTGGTGTCGCATACGGCCACCGATGCGGGCTATGTGCTGGTGATCCCGCTGGGCGGGGTGATCTTTTATGCGGCCGGCCGCCATCCGCTGGTGGGCATTGCGGCGGCCTTTGCGGGCGTATCCGGCGGCTTTAGCGCCAACTTTATCCCCTCGGGCATCGATCCGCTGCTGCAGGGCTTTACCCAGTCGGCCGCCCAGATCATCGACCCCAACATCCAGCTCAATCCCCTCAATAACTGGTTCTTTACCTCGGCTTCCACGCTGCTGATCGTACTGCTGGGCTGGTACATTACCGAGCGCATTGTGGCCCCCCGCCTGAAGGGGGTGGCTCTGGATGGCGATATGGAAGACATTCCCACCATGGATACGCTTTCGCCCCGGGAAAAGCGGGCGTTCTGGGTGGCCAACCTGGCTATTTTGGCTTGCTTGCTGGTGCTCTTTTTCTGGGCCTGGCCCCAGGATTCGGCCCTGCGCTCGGAGCAGGGGGAGCTGACGGCCTTTACTGCCCCGCTGATGCGCTCCATTGTGCCCTGGATCATGATCATCTTCCTGATTCCGGGCGTAGTCTACGGCCTGATGTCCGGCACCTTTAAAGGAGGGCGGGATGTGATTGCCAGCATGACCAAGTCGATGAAGAGCATGAGCTATTACATTGTGATGGCTTTTTTCTGTGCGCTCTTCATTGATGCCTTTGGCCGCTCCAACCTGGGCGCCCTGCTGGCCCTGAAAGGGGCGGATTTTCTTAAAAGCATGGCCCTGCCCGGGCAGGTTACCATTGTGGGCATTGTGTTCCTGACGGCCTTTGTAAACCTCTTTATCGGCTCGGCTTCGGCCAAATGGGCCCTGATCGCCCCCATCATGGTGCCCATGCTGATGCAGGTGGGCATCTCGCCCGACCTGACGCAGGCCGCCTACCGGGTGGGCGATTCGGTCTCCAACATCATCACGCCCCTGATGCCCTACTTTCCGCTCATTGTGGTGTTCTGCCAGAAGTGGGTCAAAAATACGGGCATTGGCACGCTGGTGTCCATGATGCTGCCCTATACCTTCTTCTTTGGCCTGATCTGGACCATCTTCCTGATCATTTACTGGATGCTGGGCATTCCCCTTGGGCTGCAGTCTACGTATGAGTACGTACCGCTATAACCCGCAGCCACTGGAGGCTGCTTGTTTCGCTAAACCAATGATTTACCTTATTACAACGCTTTTATATGAAATTCCTTAGCTTCTTGCTCTGCCTCAGCCTGCTATCTGTTAGCCCAGTGCTGGCGCAATCGAAAAAAGAACTGAAAGCCCAGGTGCAGCGCCTCACAACCGAGCTGACCGAGCTGAAAAAACCCAAAGAGGCCGATCTGAGCCAGGAGCACAGCCGGGTGAGCTATGCGATTGGGGTAATGATTGCCACCAACATGCAGCAGCAGCCCTTCGATTCGCTGGATGTGGAGGCTCTTTCGCTGGCCTTTCGGGATGTGCTGAATGGAGGAGAGGTGCAGCTGCAGCCGCAGGAAGCCGAAACCATCATCCAAACCTACATGCAGCAAGTGATGGAAGCCAGAAGCGCACAGGCCCGTGAAGAAGCCCGGGCTTTTCTGGAGCAGAACCGCACCAAAGAAGGGGTGGTGCAAACCGCCAGCGGCCTGCAATACAAGGTGATTAAAGCAGGAAGCGGCAAAACACCCGGCCCCAACGACCGGGTTACGGTACACTACACCGGCATGCTAACGGATGGCACGGTCTTCGACAGCTCCCTGGAGCGGGGCGAGCCTGTTACCTTTGGCGTAAGCCAGATCATTCCGGGCTGGACGGAAGCCCTGCAGCTGATGAAAGAAGGCGCCAAGTGGACCCTGTTCATCCCCGCCGAGCTGGCCTATGGCGAGCGGGGCGCCGGCAACGACATTCCCCCCTATGCCACCCTCATCTTTGAGGTAGAACTGCTGAAGGTGGAGTAGAGGTAGAAACCTTGCGTGTAGTATAACACAGAGGGTAATCACTCGAGTGGATAGTTGGACTGCTGCAACTCTTTCAGAGATGTCAGTACGTTGGATGAGCTACGAATTGGCATTCCCACCTAACGTATCCATATCGTACGAATCCCCCTTGGCAGGGTAGGGG
>NZ_AODQ01000183.1 GCF_000348925.1 Cesiribacter andamanensis AMV16
GGCAGGATCAGGGTGGTGTAATCATATCCGTAAACGATTCGGGCCTGGGAATATCTGCGAAGAAAACAGAACGTATCTTCGACCATACGGAGCTGGACAGCACCAAAGGTACCCATGGTGAATCGGGCACCGGCTTAGGACTGCCCCTGAGCAAGGAGATGGTAGAGCTTAATGGAGGCCGCATCTGGATAGACAGTACCGAGGGCATGGGCAGCACTTTTCATGTATGGCTGCCTTCCGCAGCGAGCGCTCAACCGGCTGCCTCCGGTCAGGATACTGCCCCTGAACAACAGCAGACACCTTCACAGGCGCAGGCGGGCTTAATTTCACCTGACAGCCCTGGCTCCTGACATCCTTTTGGTTGACACAGGGCGGCCCGGCAGGGCCTTTGCCCTTTTGCCTGTTTTACAGCAGCTTGCGGGCCTGCAAACTAGCTCAAAACCTTACATATGCCAGTTCTTGCCCCTCTATGAGCCTCTTTTGCAGCACTAAATATGCGAAAATTTGCGTTGAGAGGGCAAATCAGGCACAATACCACACAGCAGGTGAAAACAGCAGGCATGGAGATTCTGGAAATCTGGAAATGGGCATCGAGTAGCGGTCTGCATGAGGGCCTGAGCACCTATGAAAAGGGGCTGGTAAAGCTCACCAACAAGACGGCCCTGCTGATGCTGGGTATTGTAAACCTGCTGCTGCTCCCCATTGCTGTTTTCGGGCAGATGACAGCTCCCATCCTGCTGATCAATTCGGCTTTTTACCCCCTGGCGCTGTACCTCAATTACAAACGCCAGTACCAGCTCTCCCGGCATTACCTGCTGGGCCTGCTGTATTCCATGCTCATCCTGGTTACCCTGTTCAGGGGGCTGGAGAGCGGCATCCTGTTTGTGACCATCCCTACCCTTCTGCTTAGTTTTCTGTTCTTTCAGCGCAAACGGGCCCACTACCTGCACCTGGGCCTGCTGGGCCTGTTCCTGATCTTTGCCTTTGTCTATACCAGCCTGAGCACCCCGCTGGCCCCCTATGCCCCCTGGGCCGTGAGGTTCTTCTACCCTATACACCTTATCATCAGCCTTACGCTCACCATTGCCTTTATCAACTTCTTTCTGAAGGTGAACCGGGATTACCAGCGGGAGCTGCAGGAGCTGAACATGACCAAGAACAAGCTGTTTTCCATTATTGGCCATGACCTGAAGGGGCCCCTCAACAGCCTGAACGGGGTACTGGGCCTGCTGAATAACAAGTATATGAGCCAGGAGGAGTTTTACCAGCTCTCCGGCAAGCTGCAGGAAAGCACCCAGAGCCTGCACAGTACGCTGAACACCCTGCTGCAATGGTCACTTACCCAAATGAAGGGCATCAGTGCTCATCCCCAAGCCCTGGATGTGCGGGAGGTGGTGCAGCAGCTGCTCCCCCTGTACAGCGAAACGGCCCAGCAGAAAGACATTCGCCTGACGGTAGCCATTCCGGACCAGCGCTGGGGCTACGTTGACCCCAACCACCTGGCCCTGGTGCTGCGCAACCTGATCGGCAACGCGCTGAAGTATACCCCTGCAGGCGGCTCCATCATCATCAGTGCAGAGGTGGTTGCCAAACAGCTGGTGCTGGCCGTGGCGGATACCGGCATTGGCCTGCCCGAGGAAGGGGTAGCCGCCCTGTTTAGCCCTGGCATCAACAAGAGCCGCAAGGGCACGCAGGGCGAAAGCGGTACCGGGCTGGGTCTGCTGCTTTGCCAGGAAATGGTGATCCTGAACGGCGGGCAGCTGTGGGCCACCAGTACGCCGGGTAAGGGAAGCACGTTTTATGTGGGCCTGCCGCTGGCTAACCCGCAAGAAGAAAGCCCCCGGCCCGTAGCCAGTACAGGCATGCTGGCCCCTGCGCTTTAAACCAGCCTACAGCACCTGCTGGCTGAGTACCTTGTATACGGCCTGCAGATCGTCATTTTTCCGGAATTCCTTGCAGATGGGCTGGGCCATGCCCCGCACCCATATCTTCAGCTCCGAATCGAGCTCAAAGGTTCCCGCCGTTTCAATGGAATAAAAAGAGATGCTCCGGTAGGGAATGCACAAGTACTCGGCCTTGCGCCCTGTAAATCCCTGCTGGTCTACCAGAATAAGGCGCTTGCTGGTAAAGACAAAAAAATCGCGGATGCTGCGGTAGGCATGCTGAATGCTTTCGCCTTCAATGAGCATATACCCAAATTTCTTCTGAACCTCCTCCTGGCTCATGCTGCTGCTGGTGCCCAGCAGGGCGTTGAAAAGTCCCATAGTGATCTGTTTTCTCGTTTAAATTTCCCTAAGGTACAAAACCCCAGCCGCCACACAAAGGGGCAGCCTGGGGTAAACGGCGGGTAATCCCTCCAAGAGGAGTGCAGGCCTTAAGCAGGAGTTTCTATCTTTTCTTCTCGTTCTCTGAGGGGCTGCTGCTGTTCACTGGCGGCTATAATGGCCGCTACGGCTACATCGCCGGTTACGTTTACCACCGTCCTGAACATATCCAATATACGGTCTACCGCCAGAATCAGCGCAATGCCGGCTGCAGGCACCCCAATGGCTTCCAGAACAATTACCAGCATGACCAAGCCTGCACCCGGCACGCCGGCAGAGCCAATGGAGGCAAGGGTGGCCGTAAGCAGAATCATGAGCTGATCGCCCAGGCTAAGATCGATGCCCAGGGCCTGCGCAATGAATACAGCTGCAACCCCCTGGTAGAGGCTGGTGCCATCCATGTTGATGGTTGCGCCTAGGGGGAGCACAAATGAGCTTACCTCTTCGCTCACTTCCAGTTCCCGTTCGGTACGCTGCATGGTAAGCGGCAGGGTGGCATTGCTGGAGGATGTACTAAAGGCCAGCAGCTGCACCGGCCGTATGGCCTCAAAGAATTTCTGTACCGGTATGGTGGTAAAGAAGCGCAACATAAGGGGGTAGACGACCAAGACCATTAGGGCCAGGCCCAGCAGCACGGTTCCGGAATACCAAAGCAGGCCTGAAAGCAGACTAAAAGCGCTTTCAATATTGTCGCCGGCAGTTTCGGTGATCAGCGAGGCTATGAGGGCAAAAACGCCAAGGGGGGCCAGCAGCATTACCAGCTCCACCATTTTGAGCACAGCCTCATTTAAGCCGTCAAAAAAAGCCAGTACAGGTGTACGCTTTTCCTGCTGCACCTTAATAAGGGCAATCCCCATGAGAACGGCAAAAAACACCACCTGCAGCATGCGGGTATTATCCGAAAATGCGGCGGTGATGTTATCCGGCACCATGTCGATCAGAGGCTGGATCACCGACTGCTTTTTAAGCGCTTCGGCAGAGCCCAGCCGGCTTTCGGTACCGGCGCTGTACAGGCTCATCAGGTTCTGCCGGGTTTCTTCAGGAAGTTTGGTCCCGGGTTCCACAAGGTTTACCAGCAGCAGGCCCAGCGTAATGGCTACAATGGTTGTACCCATGTAAATAGCAATGGTTTTACCTCCTATGCGGGAAAGCTTGCGCACATCGCTCAGGCTAGCCACCCCCAGCAGCAGCGATGCCAGCACCAGGGGCACCGCTATCATCTTTAACAGATTGATGAAGATGGTGCCGATAGGTTTGATAAAGTTGGTAGTAAAAGCGGGGTCAAGTTGCAGATATGCACTCACCAGGCCCCAGACAAGGCCCAGCAAGAGCCCAATACCTATCTGCAGGTAGAGCGGAAGCTGTGGTATACGCCGCATGGCGGGCGAAATTGTGTAGATAAATTACCACCAATCTACAGAGAAAGAACTTGTCTTTATTGGATGCCGGGGAGAAAAATTTTACAGCTGAGCTATCCGTTCAATTGTGCCAAATTACCGTATAAGGCAGGTTAATTTCCCAGATCGATGAGCCTGGCCGGACGCACAACAGACCTGGGAAGCAATACATAAATTTTGACATCAGAAGCCATTTTCAGAACATAGATACGCTAAACGTCTTCCCTGCCTAGATCTGGCAGATCCCGGGGGGGCGGCCTTTTCCAAAGGGGCTCAAGCGTTAACACCTAGGGGGGTGTTAAACCCAATCCAAAACTCGGTAAGCCCGTCGGGCAGCGTTTGCAGGGAGAAGGGGAACTGGTGATTGCGCAGGATTTCGCGCACCAGCATCAGGCCAATGCCCTGGCCCTGGGGCTTGGTGCTGTAAAAGGGGGTAAAGAGCTTTTTCTGCACTTCAGGCGGGATGCCGGGGCCGGTGTTGAGGATGCGCAGGCCTGCGGGCTCCAGCCGGATGTCTACCCTACCCCCTCTGCCGGCAGCTTCCAGCGCATTTTTGATCACATTCACCAGCACCTGCTCCAGTTGCTCCCGGTCCAGTTGCACTACCAGGGGTTCATCAGGCAGGTGTAGCTGCAGGCTTACCCCCCCTTTTAGGGCCTGCGATTCCATAAAGCGGTGCATGTACTGCAGCAGGTCCTGCAGCTCGGTGGGCTCCCGGCGGGGCTGGGGGATCTTGACCACATCGGCAAAATTGCCCATGAATTTAGACAGGCGCAGGTTACGGTTTACCGCTACGCCAATGGCGTCTTTAAAATCATCGCTCATGCCATTATGGGCGGCTACGGACTGCAGAATGGAGTTTACGGCCCCTATGGAATTGTTCACCTCGTGTGACATCATGCGGATCACCTTGTCGTAGGCGCCCTTTTCGGTGCGCAGGATCTCTTCGGTAAGCTCCTCTACCATGATAAACTGCCGCTCAAAGCCCCGGTCGATAAAGCGGGACTTGATGCAGCGGTAAAAGCGGTTGCCACTGGCCTGGATCACCCGGGCCCTGTCGGTCCCCAGCTCGCTGAGCTCCCACCCAAAGGGGGGCAGCAGCTCCTGCAGGGAGCGCCCCTGCACAGCCGCTACAGACTGGCCCAAAATGCGCTCGGCAGCCCCATTGAGGGAGTAGATGTGGCCATCAAGATCCAGCAGCATAATGCCAGCCGGTGAGGCGCTGATGAGCTTCTGCAGCAGGTAGTGCTGCTCGGTCAGGTGGGTGCGCTCCAGCCGCAGCTGCTCGATCATCTGATTATAGACCTCGATGAGGGCATCGAGCTCCCGCTGCCCAACCCGGTTAAACTGCACGGAAAAATCTTTCTGCTTGAGACTTTCGGCGCCGGAGGCCATCAGCTGTACCGGCACAATAAAGGCCCTGTACATGCGCCAGGCCAGGTAGAGGGAGGCCAGTATGGCCAGCTCCGAGGCCAGAAACCAGAGGGGCTTGTCCCGCAGCAGCAGCAGGGACAGGACAAAAAATAGGGAATGCAGTACTCCCAGGTACAGGAAATACTTAATGGGCAGCCTCATGGGGGATGTTGTATTTCTCCAGGCGCCGGTACAGGGCGCCCCGGCTCAGGCCCAGGGATTTGGCTACTTTGCTCATGTTCTCCTTGTGCAGCAGCATGGCCTGCAGAATCATGGCCTTCTCCATCTCATCCAGCGACATCAGGGGCAGGCTGCCGTTGCCGGCCTGTAAGGGCATGGCCTGCTGCTGGTGTTTGCCAGGCTGCAGCAGGGCCTGAAAATCGGCGATACCCAGCTGCTGGTGAGGGCTCAGCAGCACCACGCGCTCTACCAGGTTCTTCAGCTCCCGAATATTGCCCGAAAAGGCCTGTTCCCTTAGCCAGCGCAGGGCATCAGGGGCTACTTCCAGCTCAGGGCGGTTGTAGATCTCCCTGAGGTTGCGCACATAATGGTTTACCAGCAGGGGAATATCGCCGGGACGCTCCCGCAGGGCCGGCAGGCGCACGGTAATGAGGTTGATGCGGTAGAAGAGATCTTCCCGGAACTGCCCCCTGGCCACCATTTCTTCCAGGTTGCGGTTGGTGGCGCAGATCACCCGCACATCCACGGTGCGGGTTTTGGAGTCGCCCAGCACCTCGTAGGTGCGGTCCTGCAGCACACGCAGCAGCTTTACCTGGCTGTTGGCATCCAGATCGCCAATTTCGTCCAGAAAAATGGTACCCCCATTCGCCAGTTCAAAGCGGCCTATGCGGTCGTTTTGGCATCGGTAAAGGCGCCACGCTTGTGGCCAAACATTTCACTCTCAAAGAGCGAGGCCGATATGCCGCCCAGGTTTACTTTTACAAAGGGCTTGTTGTAGCGGTGGCTGTTCAGGTGCACGGCTTCGGCAATCATTTCCTTACCCGTGCCGCTCTCCCCCATGACCAGGATGGAGGCATCGGTGGCGCTCACCTTGCCTACAGTTTCCAGCACCTGCATAAAGCCTGCATCTTCGCCCACAATGGCATCAAAATCAAAGCGCTTGTTGAGAGCTGCGCGGTTGAGGCCCACCTCCGAGGGCTCCTCGCGCTTCTGTCGGGCCAGGGTCAGCACGGTTTTGACCGATTGCAGAAAGTGATCGTTCAGCCAGGGCTTGTTGATAAAGTCGGCAGCACCCAGTTTCATTCCCTCCACGGCCAGGGGTACGGAGCCCCAGGCGGTAATCAGGATCACCGGCAGCTGGGGATAGCGCTGCTTAAGGGTCTTCAGAAACGCGATCCCTTCTTCTCCGCTGGTTTCAATGCTGAAGTTCATGTCGGCGATCATCAGCTCGGGCTCCTTTTGGCTCAGCAGGTCCAGGGCCTCATCGGGATGGGCGGCACTTTGCACAAGGTAGCCACCCTGCCGGAGCAGCAGGCTTAGGGATGCCCGTACGGCCTCATCATCATCTACCAGGAGGATCATAAGAGTAAATATGAAAATTTTCAGAACATTAAATAGAGGGGTACGCTACAGTATTTTACAGTCAGGCAGCCTTGAACTTGGATGATGGACGATAGACAATGGACGTTGGACAATGGATGTTGGACCGGGCGGCGTTCCGCAATGGACCGGGCGGCGTTTCGTAATGGGCCGGCGGCGTACCGCAATTGCCCTCGGCAAACTGCGATGGGCAATTTTTGGTGACGTATCCTGTTGTTGGTGTTTGCAC
>NZ_AODQ01000184.1 GCF_000348925.1 Cesiribacter andamanensis AMV16
ATGAATCTTGAGGCCTTTTTTATTAAGGTAGGCTGTCATCTCGACCAGCGCGGCCGCCGTGCGGGGAGAGATCTTGGAAAGTTTTTAGTAATGAGTTGTCCTATGCCGGATCTCTCCCGCTGGTCGAGATGACGTCCCTTCTTTATGTTTTTGGGCTAGAATACAGTAATCTAAGGCTGTTTTAGCCATTTAGAAAATTCGGGATGACTCATGTTTTAGTTTCTATAGGAGGTGCGCTTAGCTATTTGGCACCATGTTTACCGTTACGGTCACCTCATCGGTAGCCTTAGGCTCAGCACCGGGATAGGTTACGGTAAGCGCATTGTCGGTAAGAGAGGTAATGGCCAGCTCCAGGGTGGTGCTGCCGGAGGTAAGGCGCACCCGGTCATAGGCGCTGCCTACAAACTGCCAGGAGCCGCTGGCGGGAATGGCTTCATTGGGCGTGCGCATTTTGGGCAGGGCAGCAGGGGTATTGATGGTATAGGAACCGTTGGAGTTAAAGGTTACCGTTACGGTTTCGCCACTGAGGCTATAGTCTTCCTGCGGATCCAGGGTTACGGTATTTACCCGCCAGGTTTTGCTGATCAGGCGGGTATTGCGCTGCTGATCGGTTTCAGGATCTTCTTTTTTGCAGGCGGTAAATACAGCAAGCACCATCACCAGGGTTATTACAGCAAGGCTCTTTATTGTGTTCATGCAGATACGGATTTGTTGCGTCAATAATAGGGAATAAACTTGTTCCGAAAAACCTCAATTTAGGGATTTTGTTACATATTCTTCCAATCCGGTATGGAAATTCTATCGGTGCAGAACTGATATTCCTGAGGCTGATTGGAGGCAATGATCACCAGCTTCTGCTGCAGCAGGGGGGCAATTTCCTGCTCGTACCAGTGCTGCCCCTGTTCATCCAGGTTGGAGGTGGGCTCATCCAGCAGCAGCAGGGGGCTTTGGTCGTAAAAGGCCAGCCCCAGGCGCAGGCGCTGTTTCATGCCACTGCTAAAATGCTTTACCGGCTTTTGCCAGGCCTCCAGCAGGTACATGCGTTCGGCTACCCCCCTAAGGCTAAGTCCATCGGCCAGGCGCTTAAAGGAAAAATGAAAGCGCAGCAGCTCCTCCAGGGTGAAATCTTCAATCAGCTCCAGGTAGGGGGCCGCCAGCGCTACATGGGCGTACATGGCCTCGGCGGCAATGGTTTTTCCTCCCAGCTGCAGGTTCAGGCTCCCCTCGGTAGCCGGCTGAAAGCCCGACAGCACCTTCAGCAGGGTAGACTTGCCGCTGCCATTGGGGCCGGTTACCGCACAGGGGTTGCCCTGGCGAAAGCTGTACTCCAGCCGGCGAAAGATCCACTGGCGAATGTAGCGCTTCCCCAACTGATGAGCAGAGAGTGTAAGCAAGGGGTGCAGGTTAGGTGGTTGGTGGCAGGGGTGAAGGGGGTATCCCTACGTATTAGGCGTAGCCCTTCATGATGCCCCGGGTAGAGGTTCGGATAAAGTTCACAATTTCATCGCGCTCCCGGCTTACGGGCAGCTCCAGTTCTATCTTATCCAGTGCCTCAGAGTTATTGAGCCCCCGCAGGTAGATCAGGCGGTAGATCTCCTGAATTTCGTTGATGCGCTCATTGGTATAGCCCCGGCGGCGCAGGCCCACGGAATTGATGCCGGCATAGCTGAGCGGCTCCCGGGCGGCTTTGGTGAAGGGGGGTACATCTTTACGGACCAGCGAGCCACCCCCTATATAGGCATGGGCGCCTACTTTGGAGAACTGCTGCACGGCACAGGCCCCGCCAAAGATCACATAATCATCTACCTCCACATGGCCGGCCAGCTGTACGCTATTGCCCAGTATGCAGAAATTGCCCACCAGGCAATCATGCCCAATGTGCACATAGGCCATAATAAGGCAGTTGGTGCCCACAACGGTCTTGTATTTATCGATGGTGCCCCGGTTAATGGTAACGCACTCCCGTATGGTGGTACCGTCGCCAATCTCTACCGTGGTTTGCTCTCCTTTGAACTTAAGATCCTGCGGCACGGCAGAGATAACCGCACCGGGAAAAATGCGGACATTCTTGCCAATGCGGGCGCCATCAAAAATGGTAACGTTGGGGCCTATCCAGCTGCCCTCGCCAATCACCACATCGTTATGGATGGTGGTAAAGGGCTCTATGGTTACATTGGCACCAATCTGGGCTTGCGGGTGTACGTAGGCTAGGGGGTGTTGACTCATGAATCTTTGCGAACTATGCTGGCCGACAATTCTGCTTCACTTACCAGGGTATCGCCCACAAAGGCATAGCCTTTCATTTTGGCGATGCCTCTTTTGATGGGCGCCAGCAGTTCACACTTAAAAATAAGCGTATCGCCGGGTACTACCATTTTGCGGAAGCGGGCATTGTCAATGCCAAGGAAGTAGGTCCAGTAATTTCCGGATCCGGTACGGTATTTAATACAAGGATACCCCCTGTTTGCGCCATGGCTTCGATCTGCAGCACGCCCGGCATCACCGGGTTGCCCGGAAAATGGCCCTGAAAGAAAGGCTCATTGATGGTAACGTTCTTAACACCGGCCACCGTGCTCTCATCCAGATGAAAGATCTTATCCACCAGCTGAAAGGGGTAGCGGTGCGGCAGCATTTTGCTGATCTGGTTAATGTCCAGAACAGGCGGCAGCTTGGGATCGTAGGGAGGAATGTTGTTATTCTTGCTGAAGTCGTTCATTACCTTCTTCAGCTTTTTGGCAAAGGCTACGTTGGCCGCATGGCCGGGGCGTGCTGCCAGGATCTGCGCCTTCATGGGGCGGCCTACCAGGGCCAGGTCGCCAATTAGGTCCAGCAGCTTGTGGCGGGCAGGCTCGTTATTGTAGCGCAGCTCTACGTTGTTGAGAATACCTTCTTTGCGCACCTCTACGGTAGGCTTGTTAAAGAGTTTGGCAATCTCGTCGAGCTCGTGTTTTTCTACCTTGCGGTCTACCACCACAATGGCATTGTTGAGGTCGCCGCCGCGCACCAGCCCCTGCTTGTGCAGCATTTCCAGCTCATGCAAAAAGCAGAAGGTGCGGCTGTGGGCGATCTCCGCTTCAAAATCGCTTAGTTTGTTGAGCGAGGCATGCTGGCTGCCCAGTACGGGCGAGTTGTAATCTACCATTACCGTTACCCGGTAATCGCTCAGGGGCAGGGCGGCAATTTCTACCTGACGGGCAGGCTCGCGGTAGAAAACCCCCTCGGGCACTTCAAAAAAGTTGCGCAGGGCATTTTGCTCTTCCAGACCAGCCTCATGCAGGGCTTCAATGAATTGGATGGAGCTGCCATCCATGATGGGGGGCTCGGGGCCATCCAGCTGAATGATGATGTTGTCGATCTCCAGCCCAACCAGCGCGGCCAGTACGTGCTCCACGGTATTAACGCGGGCGCCATTCTGCTCAATGGTGGTGCCGCGGCTCAGGTCTACCACATTGTCTACATCGGCATCTACGGTAGGCTGCCCCTCTATATCAATGCGTTGAAATTTAATGCCATGGTTTGGTCTGGCGGGCTGAAAGGTCATGTTGCACATCACGCCCGTATGCAGGCCAACTCCGGAAAGCGTAACCGATCGGCTGATCGTATGCTGTTTAATATTCATGAATGCTCGTCTGGTGACCGCAAATTTATAATTTTTTCTTCAAGTTGCTTTAGCCGCTTATCCAAATCGGGTAAATTCTTGAAGACCACATAGGACTTGAGGTAGTCGTCCCGCTCAAAGGCCGGGGAGCCAATGAGCACTTTTCCTTCCTGCTTAATGCTTTTGCCCACCCCGGCCTGGGCCGCAATGGTGGTTTTATCGGCAATCTGCAGATGGCCAATTACCCCCACCTGCCCGGCCAGAATACAGCTCCTGCCTATTTTTGTGGAACCCGCCACGCCCGACTGGGCAGCGATTACCGTGTTTTCGCCAATCTCTACATTGTGGGCCACCTGCACCAGGTTATCGATTTTTACCCCCTTGCGGATAATGGTGCTGCCCATGGTGGCACAGTCGATGGCCGCATTGGCGCCAATGCTCACCCAGTCTTCCAGCACTACATTGCCCAATTGGGGAATGGTCTTGTAGCTGCCATCGGGCTGTGGGGCAAAGCCAAAACCATCGCTGCCTACCACAGCGCCTGCATGAATGGTGCAATTGCTGCCGATTTTGGTATCGGGATAGATCTTGGCCCCGGCCAGGATGATGGTATTATCGCCAATCACCACATTCTCCCCAATGTAGGCATTGGGATAGATCTTTACCCCCTTGCCCAGTTTGCTGCCTGCGCCAATGTAAGAGAAAGCCCCCCGGTACAGGCCCTCCCCATGCGATACGCTCTGGTGCATGAAGCAGGGGTCTTCGGTGCCTGTTTTCTGAAAGCTCAGCATGCGGTGGTACTCCTCCAGCAGGCGGGTAAAGCTGCTGTAGGGGTCCTCTACCCGGATCAGGCTGGTGTGTACCCCCTTTTTAAGTTCCAGCTCCCGGCTTACAATCACGGCTGTAGCCCGGGTGGTGTAGAGATGGGCTTCGTATTTGGGGTTGGCCAGAAAAGAGATGCTTCCCGGACCGGCTTCTTCAATTTTTCCCAGCGTATGCACTTCCTGCTCTCCGCTGCCTTCTACTGTTCCTCCCAGCAAGTGGGCGATTTGTGCTACCGTAAATTTCATTGGATAAAGAGGGCTTTTTCCATGGTAATGTGCTTGGGCCAGCAAATGTAGTACTTCTTTACAATTTTGCTCATGGCCTTGATGTTGGGCAGGTCCGAGGCTTCGGCTACATCTACCACCCGTCCCTTTTTGGTGAGGATGTTGATGTGCTGCCCCCCGGCCACATAGGCGGCATTGCTCATAGAGCCACAGGCCAGGAAGAATTTTAGCTCACCCCGCCTAATGTTGTAGGTATCGCTGATCCTTCCTTTCAGCTCTTCAATGGCATCGCGGTTAAACTTCTGGCCTGAGAGGATTACCCGAAACAGCCTGCGCTCCAGCAGCATGGCGCTGATAGAGGCCAGAATGCGGTCGGGGTGGTGGGCCCACACCTTCACGGCGGCCCAGATGTCAAAATCATCCAGCGAAGCAAAGGCCTTAAGGATCTCCGTATTTTCGGCCATGTCCTGCAGCTGTACGTCGCGCTCCAGAAAGGTGTGCAGGGCAGGGGTGGCAAAGAGCGGCTCGCCCTGCTGGTATAGGTACTTGGCCCGGCTAATGAGCATGATCATCATTTTTTCGGCGCTCACCGTTGCCTTGTGCAGGTACACCTGCCAATACATAAGACGGCGGGCGCTCAGAAAGTTCTCGATGCTGTAGATGCCTTTTTCCTCAACGACGATATTGTCGTTAACGATATCAAGCATCTTGATAATGCGATCGGCGCCAATGGTACCCTCCGATACGCCGGTAAACATGCTGTCGCGCTGCAGGTAGTCCAGGCGGTCTATGTCCAGCTGGCTGCTCACCAGCTGGTGAAAAAAGCGGCGCTCATAGGTATTGGTAAACATTTTAATGGCCAGCTCCAGCTCCCCATTAAAAAGCTTGTTAAAGTAGCGCATCAGCAGCAGGGAGAGGTGCTCATGCCGGATGCCTTTTAGTAAGGAGAATTCCAGGGCGTGGCTAAAGGGCCCATGGCCCACATCGTGCAGCAGTATGGCAATCTGGCCGGCTACGTATTCTTCCTGGGAGATCTCATGCCCCTTGCTGCGCAGGTTGTCCAGCGTAATGCTCATCAGGTGCATGGCCCCAATGGCATGATGAAAGCGGGTGTGCAGCGCCCCGGGATAGACCATATCGGTAAGGCCAAGTTGCTTGATACGCCGCAGCCGCTGAAAAAAAGGGTGTTCAATGAGGTCAAAAACCAACTCGCTGCCAATGGTCACAAAGCCGTAGACAGGGTCGTTAAAAATTTTTTTCTTATTCAAGCCGCTTTGTGTAACTTGTAGAAGCATCCGGAAGCAAATGTTTTACATTTACCGGACTATTAAACTTAATGCCTTAAACGGGACGTTGTATAGGCAAACCATAAGGCAAGTAACACTTTTTTATGCAAAGATACAGCATCCTGTGGGCGGACGATGAAATAGACCTGCTCAAACCGCACATACTTTTTCTGGAACAAAAAGGCTACGACGTAACCCCTGTGAACAGTGGCACCGATGCCATAGATAAAGTAGCCGATCAGCACTACGACATCGTGTTTCTGGATGAGAACATGCCAGGCATGACCGGCCTGGAAACCCTCACCTATATCAAATCGCAAAAACCCGCCCTGCCGGTGATCATGATCACCAAAAGCGAGGAAGAACATATTATGGAAGAGGCCATCGGCGCCAAAATTGCCGATTACCTTATCAAGCCCCTCAATCCCAACCAGATCCTGCTGTCAGTTAAGAAGATCCTGGACAACAAGCGGCTGGTATCGGAAAAAACCACCTCTACTTATCAGCAGGAGTTTCGCAACATCAGCATGCAGGTGGGTGATGCCCGCAACTGGGAGGAGTGGGCCGACATCTACCGCAAACTGGTGTACTGGGAGCTGGAGATTGGCGCCGCCGAAGGGGGCAGCATGAACGAGGTGCTGAGCATGCAGAAAGACGAGGCCAACGGCTCCTTTGCCAAATTCATCGACCAGGAGTACCAGGACTGGATGAACGACCCCAAGGCCGACAAGCCGCTGCTCTCTCATCAGCTGATGAAAAGCAAGGTGTTTCCGCTGCTGAAGGAGCAAAAGCCCGTTTTTTTTATCGTAATCGATAACCTGCGCTACGACCAGTGGAAAAGCATGGAGCCCCATTGTATCGGAGTATTTCAACATTGAATCCGAGGAGCTCTATTTTTCTATCCTGCCCACCACTACAGGCTTTGCCCGCAATGCTATTTTTCAGTGGCC
>NZ_AODQ01000185.1 GCF_000348925.1 Cesiribacter andamanensis AMV16
GCGCAGGCGGCTGAGCAGATCAAAGTAGGTGGTATAGCCCAGCCGCCAGCTGATCTGCTGCCAGTGGCTCTTGTTCCATTTTTCCAGGATCTTGCCGGTCTTGGGGCTTCGCAGGGCCGTTTGCGGGTTGCTCTGCAGCTCCCGGCGAATGGCCTGGGCCTTCAGCCGGCGGCTGGTGCGCAGAAACTGCCCGATCTGGGCCTGGGCATCCAGTTCCTGCTCCGGAATCTGCAGGCCTGCCTTATAGCCGCTCAGGGGCAGGCGGTGCAGGCTAACCTCCGGATAGGGACCGGCGGCATAGTAACCCACCGCCCGCGGATAGGCCCGCTGCAGCACCAGGCGCCCAAGCTGCCGGGCAATGGCCTCCGGGTTGCGGCTGCGAAAGTTGAGTGTCAGCAAAAAGGCCTGCAGGCCGGCCAGCACCGTATAGTAAGCCTGGGGAAAGGTCCAGTGCAGGGCGTACCGCAGGTAATCGGCATTGCCCAGCTCGGCGGTAGACCGCAGGGCAAACTCCGTACTCCAGCAGCTGAGCAGCAGCCTGCGCAGCGCTACTTCATCATCGGTATTTAGCTGAAGTGGCTGAAGCTGCTGAAAGAAGGGAAGCGTCTGCAGACCGGGCTCCTGATTGTGCTGAATGTGGTAGTTGATGGCGGTAAAGTAGTTCAGAAACACCTGGGCCGGGATCGACTTTTGCCGGATGTCGGCCTGCTGGTTTTCCTTCTGCTCAAGAGGGGTATATGGTATCGATTCAAATGCTTTTTTCATACTACTAAAACAAAAAATCGGGGTAAATAAGTTGCTTTTTGCAGGTGTTTTGGCTTGCTGAAACAAGGGGTAAAGGTGCTGGTAATCAGTAGTGTACAGGGCATTTGGTGGCCCTATCCTGTAGGGGGGTAAGGTGCCTGTGTCCCCGGTTCAGCACCCCCTTTACAGGCAGATGAGCCCATGATTGATAAACCCATGGGTAGAGCAAGGCCAGCTTTAACAGGCAAGCGGATGTTTTGCTGCAGCGCCCATTTGGAAGAGATACCTGGTCTGCCTGACCCTTCCCTTTCGGGGATAAAAAATGGGGGTATCTTGCTGGAGGAGCATTTGATTGCCAGCACGCGGCGTTATAGTAGCATATGGACTATTTTGTAAAACAAGACTCGGTGGTGCGCCAGATCTGGGGAAAGGGGGATACCATCCTGTTCATCTTTGCCGGGGCGGCCGCCGAGTTTGCGCTCAATAAGGCCGTAGACTGGCTCTACTTTACCGGACGCCTGCCGGCCGATCCGCTGGGGCGCCTGTTTACAACCGTGGACTATGCCCGTCAGATCATCTTTTCCGAAGAACAGGCTGCCCATCGGGCCATCGATCAGATCACCGCCATCCATACAGGGGTAGAGTCGGCAAGAGGGGCCCGCATCCCCGCCTGGGCCTACCGGGATGTGCTTTTCCTGCTCATCGACTACTCCATCCGTTCCTTTGAGCTGGTAGAACGGCCCCTGACGATCGTCGAAAAGGAAGAGGTGTACGCCGTCTTTTACCGGCTGGGCAGGCGCATGGCCATTCCCGATCTTACCCTCAGCTATACCGACTGGCTGCCCCTGCGGCAGGCCCACCTGCAGCAGCATCTGGAGTTCAGCCCCTTTAGCCAGGACCTGTACCGGCAATATCGCCTGCACCTGGGCGCTTTTCGTTACCGGATCCTGCTGGAGGCACAACGGTTAGTGATTCCCCTGACAGTGGGGCAGATGCTGGGATTCAGAAGGAGATCACTGCTAGGGCCCGTACTCCTGCTCTACAAGGGCTTTCGGCGGCTGGGCCTGGAGTGGCTGCTGAAGGGAATCTTTTTGCCCCCTGCCTACCGGCAGCAGATCCGGGCATTGGATCAGGTGCCACCGGATAGGGGCCGGCCCCGGGGGCACTGACCAACTGCGGGAATGAGGCTGAGGTCCATCAGGGACTACCTGCTTTCAGGCGCTAATCCCTTTAACTCCTACAGGTCTACTATTTTCTGGGGTTGCGGCTCACCTTCATGTGTGCCTTTTTCACCGGTTTCACCGTTTTCGCTTTTTGGGGTACCAGCAGGCTGCCTACATCAAGCGAGGGGAGGATATAGCGGCCCAGGGGGCAGTTGGCGGTGGCATTGCTGAATTCACTGCGCATGCAGTTGATGCAAATGCTGAGCGTTGAAAAGTGGCGAAGGTTGTCGAGCAGTGCCGGCGCCAGGCGCTCAGCGTCCGGAATGTCAAAGACAGCCAGTCCAACACCCAGCAGCTGCAGTCCGGGAAGCGGCTTGCGGCCCAGGTTCACCTCCACCTTTATAAAAAGCTCGATATGGTTGTTGTCTGAGTGCTGCTGCTCAAATTCCACATCGATGGGGTATTGGTCGAAAAGCGCCAAAAGATCCGTATCCGGATGGATCTCCTCCTGAAGCAGCATGCTGTACTGCAGCTCTAAAAGAGAAAAGTCAAAGAGTTTAAGGGGGGAGGGCTGTGCACGCATAGGTCAGGTGAAAAAGGGCTATGCCCGGCTGTTGAAAAAAGGAGCAGACCAAAGCCTGCCTGCCATCTGCTTAAATTGGAAAAAGATGGGGTGATTTGCAAGACTTCGCTATTTTCAAGACGGTGAAAGAGTTGATTTCTGTGTTGGGCTGCTTGTGATAGCTAATAAATGTGCTAACAAATTTCCCCACCCCTCTTTCCCACCTTTCCCAAATCTTCCTTACCTTGGGAATGCACTCAACCAGGCGTAAGAACCTAATGTCCAAAAAGCCCTCTCCCCAGGCCAAACCCAAGGCCGATATCGATTTTGAAAAGGAACTCTGGGATGCCGCCAACGAACTGCGCGGTGCCGTAGCCGAAAACCAGTACAAGGATTATGTGCTCTCCCTGCTCTTTGTCAAGCACCTCTCCGAACGCTACGAGATCCGCCGGCAGGAGCTGCAGCTTTCTTTCTTTGTGCCCGGCAGCGACTATTATAACATTGATGCCCAGATGCAAAGCGAGGTGCTGGAAGACGAGCTGGAGTACCAGGCCAAAAACGTGTACCGCCTGCCCCGGGAAGCCACCTGGGAGTACCTGCGGGAACGGGCCGAGCAGGACGACATCAAGGTAAAGGTAGACCAGGCCTTTGTTCTGCTCGACGAGATCCTGGCCCGCCGCAATCCCGACTATAAGGGGGTGCTGGAGCCCATCTTTGTCCGCAGCCAGCTGAGCCCCACCCAGGTGGCCGGGCTTATTAACCTCTTTTCCAAAGAGAAATTCTCGGAGATCAACAATCCCGAAAGCGATATCTACGGCCGGGTGTACGAGTACTACATCGGCAAGTTTGCCCAGGCCGAAGGCTCCGGCGCGGGGCAGTTCTTTACCCCCGGCTCGGTGGTGCGCCTGCTGGTAGAGATGATCGAACCCCTCAGGGGCCGCATCATGGACCTTGCCTGCGGCAGCGGCGGCATGTTTGTGCAGAGCCTTAAGTTTGTGCAGGCCCATGGCGGCGACCGCAACGATATTTCCATCTACGGACAGGAGCGCTACGAGGGCACCCTGCGCCTCTGCAAAATGAACCTGCTGCTGCGCAACCTCTCCTTCGATGTAAAGCTGGGCGACTCCCTGCTGCAGGACCGCTTCCCGCAGCTGAAGGCCGACTATGCCCTCATGAACCCGCCCTTTAACATCTCCAACTGGCATCCCGAGCTGCTGCCCGAGAACGATCCGCGCCTGTTCGGGGCCAAGGAAGAATTTACCACCCCCGGCAATGCCAACTACATGTGGTTCCAGACCCTCTGGCACCACCTCAGCGAACGGGGTACGGCCGGTGTGGTGATGGCCAACGGCGCCATGACCACCGGCAGCGCCGGCGAGCGCAACGTGCGGGAGCATATGATCCGGCGAGGAATGGTAGACTGCATCGTGCAAATGCCCGACAAGCTCTTCCTCACCACCGGCATACCCGCCTGCCTTTTTATCCTGAGCCGCAACCGCGATGGTAAGGATGGAGAGCACCGGGAGCGCAGGGGGGAGATCCTCTTCATCGACGCCCGCAAGCTGGGCCATATGGTCAGCCGCCGCCTGCGGGTGTTCGAAGACAAAGACCTTGAGCGCATTGCCGACACCTACCACCAGTGGCGCAACCTGGGTGGCACCTATGCCGATGTGGAAGGCTTCTGCAAAGCCGCCAGCCTGGCAGAAGTGGAAGCGAACGGCTTTGTCCTATCCCCGGGCCGGTATGTAGGCTCCGAAGCCGAAGAGGGGGATGGGGTGCCCTTTGAAGAAAAGATGAAAGCGCTGACGGAGGAGTTGGCAAAGCAGTTTGAGGAGGGGGCAGCGCTGGAAGTCAGGATAAAGGCAAATCTAGACAGTTTAGGATTTTAAGCCCTGTTCTGCATGAACTGGAGCCCCTTGACGTGCGCAGTATTCAGAATTAAACCCTGAAGTGTTTAGTTATAACTAAACTATATGGCTATATTTGCGTTACAAGAGATAGAAGAGATAAAAGGTAAGATTAAATTTTTCTTTCTTACCATAGACGGAGAAAGCCAATTTGAGGCTTTTGAAGCGCAAATACGCACCGAAGGTAACCTGAGCAGTGAATTGGTGACCGTTCAGGTGAGAATGCAGGAAATGGCCGAGATGCGAAACCCGATGCCTCAAACAAAATGCCGGGATTTAACGCCAAAAAATGATCCGGTCAAGGAATACGAGCTTAAAACCAAACACCTGCGGGTATACCTGATTCACGAAGAGCATAGGGGACGGATCGTAGTCCTGGCCGGCAAGAAAGGCACGCAGCCAAAAGACATTAAAAAGTTTCGCAAGCTGAAGGAAGCTTACTTAAATAGCAAACAAGCATGATCTCAAGAGAAGAATTGTACCAAACTCCCGAGTACTGGCTGGAAAGAATTCAGAATGATATCTTCCGTATGGTGCATGTCTATATGGAAGAGCGGGGCCTTAACCAAACGGCGCTTGCCAGAGAGTTAGGGGTGAGCAAAGGCTATATCTCCCAAATCGTAAACGGCAACTTCAACTTCTCCTTAACAAAGCTCATAGAACTTAGCCTTGCGCTGGGGGTGGCCCCTAAAGTCAATCTGCAGGAAAGCGTAGCAGCCTACAGCCAGCATCAGGAAAAGAAGCTGGACTATATGCAAAACAATGGTTTTGTATCGGTACAGCTGAATGCGGCCATTAGCCCATACCCTATGGAAGTAGCCCTGGAAAGCAGTAGCTTCGACGCCCTGCAAATTGCCTGATCCCATGGAAAAGAAGAAGGTAAACCTTGGGTTAAGCATTGCCGGTATAGTCGAATTAGGCTTTTATGTAAACGAAGAAGTGAGCTTGCCGGAAGGAAAAGAGGCCGGGCTGAACATCACCCTGAGCGTTGAACCCCAGTTGGCCGAGGAAATGGTCCGCTTCACCGTGGAAGCAGGCTTTAACCTGCCCGATGAACCTGCCAGATTCTTAGCCGGAGGCAAGGTGCGTACTGACTATAAAGTAGAAAACCTGAAAAGCCTTGCGGTAAAGCAGGGCGAAGAAGAACGGCTGGAGTTGCCTGACCAGATAGCAATAACCATGCTCAGTATTGCCATCAGCCACCTGCGGGCCTTATTGGCCCGCAGTGTATGTGGTACCCGGCATAGCCACCTGATCTTGCCGATTGTTAACCCGGCCGAGCTTTTTCAACAGGTAAAAGCGAAAGCGACCAACGAGTAGAAAAAAGGCTTGAAGGTGAGCAGTAGAAGCAGGGGGAATTGTCTTATCCCCGGGTCGGTATGTAGGCTCCGAAGCCGAAGAGGGGGATGGCGTGCCCTTTGAAGAAAAGATGAAAGCGCTGACGGAGGAACTTGCAAAGCAGTTTGAAGATGGGGCAGTGCTGGAGAAGCGGATTAGGAAGGTCTTACAAGGGATTGTGTCTGGTTCATAGTATGAATGGCCCTATTATAGGTTAATGCATTAAATAGCTTTATTATTTTTAATTATAGATGAACTATTCTTTCTCAAAATACGCAAAAACTAAAGAGGGCTACTATGGCCCTACATCAAAGGCGAATTTTTACGAATCGATCTATTATCACAGGCTAAGAGCTAAACCTATGAAAGGTAAGAATCGCTGGAGTATGGAAGAGAATGAAGAGTTTGGTGTGTTTAAGTGTGCGGATGAAAATGATTGGCTTTGTTTCGAGCAGCAAGCCTTCTTCTCTATAGTTGAGAACGGTAAGGTAACATTGGGAACAGAGGGAGAGAGGTTGGCTATGTTTCGTGTGCCTACTAATGGAAATACTGTTTATCATGGTTTTCCTGTTAATTCTAGTGAACATAGACCAAGCTCGGAGCTATTAGATAAATGGCAGGCAAATAACGTGGTTACACGTCCTATAAGAATGAGAATAGAAAGAAGCCAATTATGAGACCTATCAAATTAAATATACATCCTGGTTTTTTAGATGGCTATATATATTTAGGAGTACTATTTCTGGTTTCTCATAATGGTGAAATATGTTCTATTAGGATGGATAGAATTATAAGCAAACTAGAAAAGGTCCATCCAGAACATACAGCTTTATTCAGACTAGCTTTTTTACGTAATGATTGGCTCAATAATGAGCAGGCAAAGCATATGTTAGGAGGTTATAATCTCTACTCTACATTTGCTGATTCATGGAAACTTGTTTCAGAATTGAATTTAGAAATATATTTAGAAGAAGAGGATATAACAAAGCATCATGAGGTCCCTAGCATGCCAATTTTTGACTTCAAAGCATATGGAATGAAGCTTTTCATGGGGCACAGAGAGGGATTACATGAGTGCCACATTAATTCTAATGAAGATATTTTCAAA
>NZ_AODQ01000186.1 GCF_000348925.1 Cesiribacter andamanensis AMV16
CATCAGGTGTGAGCCCCAAAGGGGCGATATACATACAGCATGGCCTGTAAGGGCCATGCCTTTTATCCATGCGCTCGGTCATGCCCTCATCCCTGCTCTCAAACCACACGACTCGATCTTTCCCCTTCCCAATAGAAGGAATCAATTTTTTTTTGTATCTTCAACATTGATCCAACAGCGCAGTACTATCATGAAAAGGGCAATCAACTACTTTCTGGGCCTTGCCTTACTGGTCACCTCCGCCTGCGTCTCTACCGACCAGCCCGAAAAGGAAGTGCATGTACCCCCCCTGGAGCTGCATCAGTCGGTTCAGAAGCTCACCGATGTGATCGTGCATGACATCTTTTCGCCGCCGGTTGCCAGCCGTATCTATGCCTACGCCAGCATTGCAGCGTATGAGGTACTGGTGCAGCAGGATTCGGCCTACCTGACACTGGCCGGCCAGCTTAACGGGCTGGAGCCGCTGCCCAAACCCGGCGCCCCCATCCACTGGGAAGTAGCGGCCGTAGATGCCTACCTGCAAACCGGGCGTGCGCTTATTTTCTCTGAAGAAAAGATAGAGGACTACCGCCAGCAGTGGCACCAGCGCCTGCTGGAGCAGGGCATGTCCCGGCAGCTGCTCGACCAGACCACTGCCTACAGCCAGGCCGTTGCCAGCCACATCCTGGCCTGGTCCGGCACCGACAATTACAAGCAGACCCGCACCTTTGAAAAGCACTCCATCGATCCGGAGCCAGGCAAATGGCAGCCCACCCCTCCGGCCTATATGGAAGCCATAGAACCGCATTGGAACAAGATCCGGCCCTTTGTGCTGGATTCGTCCAGTCAGTTTAAGCCAGCGGCTGCTACCCCCTTTAGTGCCGAAAAGGGCAGTCCCTTCTACAATGAAATGCTGGAAGTGTATGAGACCGCCCAAAACCTGAGCGAGGAGCAGAAGGAGATTGCGTCTTTCTGGGACTGCAACCCCTATGTGATGAATGTGCGCGGGCATGTGATGTTTGCCGCCAAGAAGATCACCCCCGGCGGCCACTGGATGGGCATTACTAAAATCGCCTGCCAGAAAGCCGGAGCCCCTCTGATGCAGAGCGCCCAGGCCTATGCCCTTACGGCTGTGGCCCTGGCCGATGGCTTTATCAGCTGCTGGGATGAGAAGTACCGCAGCAATGTGATCCGTCCCGAAACGGTGATCAACCGCTATATTGACGAAAGCTGGGAGCCCCTGCTGCAGACCCCCCCCTTTCCGGAATATCCCAGCGGGCATAGTGTAATTTCTACGGCGGCCTCGGTAGTGCTTACCGATCTGTTTGGCCCCAATTTCTCCTTTGTGGATTCTACCGAAGTGCGCTACGGCCTGGGCTTTCGCTCTTTTACTTCCTTTACGCATGCCGCCGAAGAAGCGGCCATCAGCCGCCTGTACGGAGGCATCCACTACATGCCCGCCATTGAAAATGGGGTAAAGGAGGGGCGTTCTGTTGGCGAATGGGTGGTGAAAAACCTTAAAACCACCATGCGGGAAGAGGAGCAACCCCTGGTAGCGGAGCGAAAAGAGTGATATACGACCAATCTGGCTATAGCATCTTCAACTGGAATGCGCAGTAGCTAAACACTCGTGCCACGAATTACTCGTGGCACGAGTGTTTAGCATAAGTCAGCAGATGTACAGCTATTGCAGCTGGTCTTGAAGAAGCTTTAAGCGAATTGGTATAGGGGGTAGCTATACAAAAGAAAGGCCACATTTACGTGGCCTCTTTTGATTACTGAATAACCAGTTTCCCCCTATACCTGCGCCCATCCACATACAGATGCAGCACATATAATCCGGGGGCATGATGTGCAAGCCTGAAGGGGATTTCCTGCCCAACGGTAGCTACGGTTTCCTGCTGTACCAGCCTGCCCCGGACATCGAGGAGCTGAAGGCGGACCTCTTTGCCTGCTGCTTCGGGCAGGTAGATGGCGCAATTGTTTCCCTGCAGGGGGTTAGGGTAGATCCGCAGGGGGGTGTACCTGTTTTCTGAAATCCCCAGCGGACCCCTGAGGTTTTGGTAAACATAGGCGGCCCGGTTCCTGGCCAGCTGCGGGCTCAGCGGGTCGTAGGCTTTGGCAATCAGTTGGTAGTGTTGGCCCAGATCTTCTTCTCCGGTCCAGGTAATGGTGATGTTGGCCTCGCCCAGGGCCCTGACCTGCCGGGCACTGAGGCTGGCCCCGCTGCGATCAGCAAAATCGCCCCAAATCTCCAGCACAATACTGTCGGAAGGGGTAGGGGCCGTTGCCGAGACCTGCCACTGTATGGCTTCTCCCGGAGCTGGAGCTGTAGAAAGGCCATTAATGGGAAACTGCAGTCCGGCAATCTCCTCCGGGGTTTCCACAATAATCTGCATATCGCGGGTTACAGACCCTATTAGATAATACTCTCCTTCTACCTTTCGCCATTCTTCTACAAGTAGTGCAAAATTGTATTCACCCTCTGTGCCGGGCGCATCCCATACCACATCGCCACTTAGCGGGTTGATCCGAAAATAGGGGGTTTCTCCTGTTTCAGTGCTTCCATTGCGGGCATCTCCGAGCGGGAATGTACGATGCGGATACCGAAAGTTGTGCACCATATACGTTCGATCCTGCCTGCTGGGAATCAGCCGGTAGGCGAGGCTGTCTCCATCTGTTTCCATGGCTCCTGGCTGGTGGTGATAGGTAAGGCCTAGAATACCCCTGTCAATGGGAGGGCGCTTAAAGGTAGGGGTGCTATTGGGTCCCAGAAAAGGGTCTATGACAAGAATGGTCTCAAGATAAAAGGGCGTCTGCACCGGATTATCCATATTAAGGGTACCATCATTGCGGTAAAACTCTCTAAAAGATACCGAATACGTACCAGCACTGGAATAGGTATGGATCACCTTAAACGTATACTGCCAGGTGTCGGGCGATACAAGCGTACGGGGAATATCGGTGCCCTGGTTGTTGATAACCAGAATGGTGCCATCTCCAAAATCCAGCGTGCCATTACTGCCAAACAATACTGCAGAGCTTTGGTCTGCATAACCATGCAGCGTAATCTCATAGGTAAAACTCTGCGGATCAATGCGTCGGGCTGTAATCTCTCCTGCGCGAATATGGGTGGCCTGGGCAGACAGAGACAGTAAGAAAAGAGATGAGACCAGTAAAAAAGAAGCTCTTCTAAAATGGGCAGGCCAAAAAATAGTGATCATGGGCATGAGGTGAAGATCTACCAATAAAGTGGCAAGATTTACCTGAAAAAGCAAAAATTCAGGAGGCTTTTGTTCGCAGAATCAGTCGTATGAAAACGGATGCCCCCACCAGCCCTGCAAAAAGCGCCCATACTCCGGTGGTTACCCCTTTCTTGAAACCTTCAAAACCGTCTGCCTGCTGCCACTCTGTTGCCACCAGAAATGCAGCAGTAGCCACTAATAACCCCCAATACACCCACTTACGTCCCCTGCTGGCCTGCCTGAAATCGGCCGAAGGTCTGTGCAGGCGCACAACTATTCCCACCAGCAGCAACAGGCCCAGAATGGAAAAGGCATGATCGGCCAGCAGCAGGGGGGTGGCCGAAAATGGTCCGATGCCGATCGTGGCCGTAGTGAGGACTGTGCCCGCCAGAGGGCCGACACCGGGATTGGTAAGCCAGTCCAGCAACAGGTGTGAGCCAATGCCCAGCAAAATGGAGAAGAGAAAAATGAGCCAGTGCCGGCCCAGATAGCTCAGAAAAGGGGCCTGTGCATAGCCGCTCAGCCGTCGGTCCAGGGGGTGGGGCAGATGCTGCAGCAGCGGCTGCTTGATGAGCAGCTGAAACACAAAGGCGCCCAGAATGGCCAGTGGCAGATCAAACAGAAAGATGCCCCAGCCCAGCTCTCCCAGTGTAGGGCTGGGGTAGCGCTTGATGAAATACTCATAATCGGGCGCCATGCTGCCAAAGATCAGGCCTGTTGTTGAAAACAGGCGCGGACTAAGCCATTTGAGGGGCAGTGCCCCCAGCGGATGCGAAAGTGTAAAGGGCATAGGCCTAACAAAAAGGGGACTAGCACAGTAGACTAAAAAGAATACCTGTACCGAACCCTAATGTTTATGGAAGAAAATCAGAAGTTCTTATACCACTACCTCAATAATGCCTCCCCCACCGGGTTCGAAAGCGCCGGCCAGCAGCTCTGGCTAGACTATCTCAAACCCTATGTCGATCGCTGGTTTACCGATACCTATGGCACGGCTGTAGGGGTGATCAACCCCGATGCTCCCTACAAGGTGGTGATTGAGGCGCATGCCGATGAGATCAGCTGGTTTGTGAACTACATTAGCGAGCAGGGCTATATCTATGTAAAGCGCAATGGCGGCTCCGATTTCAGCATAGCCCCCAGCATGCGGGTAAACCTGCACACCAAAAAGGGCCTTGTAAAGGGGGTGTTTGGCTGGCCGGCCATCCATGTACGCAAAAAGGAAGGGGAACCCAGCCCCTCCCAGGAAAATGTGTTCATTGATGTGGGCGCCTCCACCAAAGAGGCCGTAGAAGCCATGGGGGTACATGTGGGTACGGTCATCACCTTTGAAGATGAGCTGACAGAACTAAACGATAAATACTACTGTGGCCGGGCGCTGGACAACCGCATTGGCGGCTACATGATTGCCGAGGTGGCCCGTCGGCTGCACCATGAAGACTTTAGGCCCGACTGGGGCCTCTATGTGGTCAATGCCGTGCAGGAAGAAGTAGGCCTGCGGGGTGCCGAGATGATTGCCCACCGAATCCGCCCCAACGTGGCATTGGTTACTGATGTTACGCATGATACTACATCTCCAGGCTACAACAAGATCCTCAACGGGGATCTGCAGTGCGGCAGGGGCCCTGTGCTTACCTATGGGCCGGCTATTCAGTATAAGCTGCAGGAAATGGTGATCGATGTGGCCCAGCGCAACCAGATCCCCTTTCAGCGGGCGGCCGCCAGCCGCGCCACCGGCACCGATACCGATGCCTTTGCCTACTCCAGCGAGGGGGTGGCCGCCGCTCTTATTTCCCTTCCCCTCAAATACATGCATACCACCGTAGAGATGGTGCATAAGGAAGATGTGGAGAACATCATTCGCCTGATGTGCGAGTTTCTGAAAGAGCTGCCCGACCGGCATGATTTCCGCTACATACAGGAAGCGAAAAAGTTATAAGCTGCCTGGGGACCGGTGCCTCAAAATTGCTATTTTCCCTGAAGGGGAAGAAAGCAGGGCCCCGCCTGCCAGTGACCTGCACCTCTAACAGACAATACAGGTATGGAAGCAAAAAACCACCGAAGCGTTACCGACCAGATGGGGCGGGAGATACGCCTACCCTGGCCTCCCCGGCGCATTATTTCCCTGGTGCCCTCTCAAACTGAGCTGCTCTATCACCTGGGGCTGGAAGAGCAGGTGGTGGGCATTACCAAATTCTGTGTGCATCCTCCTCACTGGCGCAAACAAAAGACCTTGGTAGGGGGTACCAAAACACTGCATCCGGAGCTGATACGCCAGCTGCAGCCCGACCTGATCATCGGCAATAAGGAAGAGAACGAGCAGCAAGCAATTGAATCCCTGGCCACTGAATTTCCCGTGTGGATGAGCGATATCGCCTGCCTGGAGGATGCCCTGGAAATGATGCGGCGGGTAGGAGAGATCACCGGCCGGGCAGAAGCCTCCGAAAAGCTGGTGTCAGAAGTGATCCGGGCCTTTGCCGCCCTGCCTGCTATGGAATCTCGCTCGGCCCTTTACCTGATCTGGCGAAAGCCCTGGATGGGGGTGGGCCATAGCACCTTTATTCACCAGATGCTGACCCTTATAGGCCTGCGCAATGTGCTGGAAGACCAGGCCCGCTACCCCGAGCTAAGCGAGGCCGAGCTGCAGCGGCTCAATCCGGAGGTGGTGCTGCTCTCTTCCGAGCCCTACCCCTTTCAGGAAAAGCACCTGGCCGAGCTGCAGGCCCTATTGCCTCAGTCCAGGCTGCTGCTGGTGGATGGCGAGCTGTTCAGCTGGTACGGCAGCCGCCTGCTGCAGGCACCGGCCTATTTTAAGGAGCTGCAGCAGGAACTTCTGGGGAAATAGCCCCACAGGCCAGCGCGGATCGTGGCTGCGATTCCCCCTGACCGGCAGGGCGGAAAGCCGACCGGAACACTCAAGGAATCTGGAACCCTACCCCCTTCATCTGCTCCCAGAAGCGGGGAAAGGACTTCTGTACCACCTCCGGATCTTCAATCCCTACATCCATTTTGGCGGCCAGGGGGGCAAAGGCCATGGCCATGCGATGATCGTCATAGGTGCTAATCTGTACCCGCTCTGGAAGGGGCTGCCGGGCGGGGATCAGGCTAAACATGCCGGCTTCCTCTTCCTGCAGGGAGGCGCCCAGCTTGGCCAATTCGGCCTGCAGAGCGGCAATGCGGTCGGTCTCCTTAATGCGCAGGCTGTGCAGGCCGGTAAAGCGGCCCGGGATGCCCTTGGCAGCACAGCAAACGGCTACGGTCTGGGCCAGGTCGGGGCAGTCGGCAAAATCCTGCTGCAGGCCTTTGCTGGCCGGTGTCTTGTAGAGGCGCAGGCCCTCGGCGTCCCAGCGGCTACCCACCCCCAGTTTTTCCATGATGGCAACAATTTCCCGATCGCCCTGCAGGGAGTGGGGACGCAGGCCAGGCAGCAGCAGCTCGGCCTCTTCGGCCAGGGCCACCAGGCTAAACCAGTAGCTGGCCCCCGACCAGTCGGCCTCAATGCTGTAGTCTCGGGGAGT
>NZ_AODQ01000187.1 GCF_000348925.1 Cesiribacter andamanensis AMV16
TTCAGGTCTCCTCCTATACGCACATGCTGGGCATCTTTGCGCAGGCGGGTGCCGCGGCAGTCGGGGCAAACGGTGCGGCCCCGGTAGCGGCTCAGCAGCACGCGGTACTGCACCTTGTGCAGCTGGGTGTTTACCCACTTAAAGAAGCGGTTGATCCCCTCAAAATAGCTGTTGCCATCCCAGAGCAGCTGTTGCTCCTCAGGCGTAAGCTCGTTGTAGGGGCGGTGGATGGGAAAATCGAAGCGGATGCCGTTGCGCAGCAGGGGCTGCAGCCAGTCTTCGCGCTTGCCCTCGCTGCGCCAGGGGGCAATGGCCCCTTCATATACGCTCAGGCCTTTGTCGGGAATAACCAGGTCGGGATCAATGCCCAGCACCTGCCCAAAGCCCTCGCAGGTTTTGCAGGCGCCATAGGGGTTATTAAAAGTAAAGAGGTTTACGCTGGGTTCCTCAAACTGAATGCCATCCAGCTCAAAGCGGTCGGAGAAGGGATGGCGGCCGGCCTGGGGACCATCGCCGATCACCTCAACTAAACAGTCGCCGTGGCTCTCATAAAAAGCCGTCTGCACCGAGTCGGCCAGGCGAAACTGCAGGTCCTCATCCTGAGGGTCGGTGGCGGCCCGGTCGATGAGCAGGTCAAACTGCAGGCCGGCCAGCTCCTTTTCGGGCAGCTCGGTGAGCTCTTCGATCTCGCGCGTTTCGCCATTGGCCATGATGCGGGTATAGCCCTTGCTGAGCAACACCTTCAGATCGGCCTGCAGGCTGCGCTCGGGGTGCCGCACAAAGGGGCAGAGCACCAGAAAGCGCGTGCCCTCGGGCAGGCTGTTGAGGAAGTCTACCACGCTGCTGACCGTATCGCGCTGCACCTCCTGCCCGCTTACGGGCGAGTAGGTGTGGCCAATGCGGGCAAAGAGCAGCTTGAGGTAGTCGTAAATTTCGGTGGTGGTGCCTACGGTAGAGCGGGGGTTTTTGGTACTTACCTTTTGCTCAATGGCAATGGCCGGCGATACGCCGCGGATGTACTCCACCTCGGGCTTTTCCATACGGCCCAGAAACTGCCGGGCGTAGGAGCTGAGGCTTTCCACATACATGCGCTGCCCTTCGGCAAAGAGGGTATCAAAGGCCAGAGACGATTTGCCCGAGCCCGATACGCCCGTTACCACCACCAGCTTGTTGCGGGGAATGGCCACACTCAGGTTTTTGAGATTATTGACGCGGGCGCCCTTGATGATGATGTACTGGCGCGGATCAAGCTCGTCGAGGATATCGGAGGCAGGGGATACTGCGGTTGGTTGCTTCATAGATAGTGCAAAAATACAAAAAAATGAGCAGAGGCTCAGGGGTATAACACTGGAGTGTAAAGGGAAAGTTTTAGGGGCTGTTGGAGAACGGAAAACTTTTTCTAGCTTTGGCATAACAATACCCCCTTATTCCATGCGTACCCATTTTATCCTCTTTTGCAGCCTTTTCTGGGGCTGTTTGCTATCGGCCAGTGCTCAAAAATGGCAGCTTTCGCTGGAAGCGGGTGGGCAGCACTCGTTTATCCCAGCGTATACGCATATGGCCGATCGGCAGCCCTGCCCACCTAGTTCAGGCTATTGCAGCATTACGGCTACCAATGATATTGCATATACCTATCAGAACAGGCCAGCGGGATATGTAAAGCTGAACCTGGGGTATAGGAGCAATGAGCGGCTGCAGGTTTACCATAGCCTGGGCTTCAGCCTGCTTCGGTTTCAGCCTACAGTAAGCGAAACTTCATCCGGCGAAAACCCCACCTCCTATTGCTATGAGCGGGATGAAAATGGGAATTTGATTGCTGTTCCCTGTGATGACAACAACACGCTACGCTATTCCGATAGCCGAAGCGGCCGAACCAGCGTGCTGTACGCCCTACAGGAACTGGGTGCCAGCTATCAGCTGCTGGCCCGCTTTTCGGTACAGGCCGGCTTTGATCTCTCCTACAAACTGTACTCCCAGCTCTATGCTCCCGAGATGTACTACACACCGGGCAGCAGCTGGGAAGATCCGGGCGAATATTATTTCGAGATGGAAAAAGACCGGAGCGGGACTGGCTTTAGGAGTGTGCTGCTAGGGGTCCATACCGGTATTGCCTATGAGCTTACCGATCGCTTCTCCCTTTCCCTGGCTCTGCAGCACAGCCTGAGCCCGGTATACAATGGGGAAGAACGTATCGGAAAAGGATATGAGAGATCCAGGGCCAGCCAGCTTCGCCTGGGGGTACGGTATACGGTAAGAAGCTGGTAGTTAAGGAGCTGCTTGCAGAAAAGTTCCGTTGCCATCCCCTTTCACAAAATTTAATTTCCTAAATTCCTGAGTTCACAAAAATATGGCAGGAAAATTGTGCTGAAAATCAGGAAAAAAAGCTGTTTTTTTTGCCAGCAGCCTGATAGCGAGGGTCCTAAACGTTAAGAACTGTTAATTCTTATATAATCCCTTACATCTCTTGAAGATTTTAGTGTGATTCCCTATATTTGGTTAACGAGCAAACCCTTCTCGAAATATTTTATTCCTTAAACCTCTAAAACGATACTATGGCTTAAACCTCTACGTTAGCTTAACAGACAATTACATGAGTAAAAGTGCATTGAACGACAGTCAATTAGTGCTGTTGTACAAAAATGGCAACGAAGAGGCTTTTAAGACGTTAGTAGAACGTCATAAGTCGAGGATTTACACAGCGGTTTACCTTATTGTAAAAGATAGCGAAATAGCAGAAGACCTCCTGCAGGATGCTTTTGTGAAAGCCATCAATACCATACAATCGGGCCGCTACAATGAGGAGGGAAAATTCCTTCCCTGGATATTGCGCATCGCGCACAACCTGGCCATTGACTACTTCCGGAAACAGAAGCGCTATCCTGTTATCAATATGGAGTATAGCAACCCTGTTTTTAATACGGTGGAGTTCTCCGAAGGCACCTATGAGGATGAACAGATCCGGCAGGAAACACATACGCTGCTCTACCAGCTCATTGCCGAGCTGCCCGATGCCCAGCGCGATGTGCTCATCCGCCGGCACTTCATGCAAATGAGCTTTCAGGAGATAGCCGACGCAACCGGAGTAAGCATCAATACCGCCCTGGGTCGTATGCGATATGCGCTGATCAATCTTAGAAAAAAGATGGAAAGCAATAATATCGCCTATGATCAAAACCTTTACCCCGGATGATTTGCTCAGGTACCTCTATGAAGATACCAGCCCTGCTGAAAGCATAGAAATCAAACGCGCGCTCCAGTTTGATGAGCGCCTGCAATACGAGTGGCAACAGCTGCAAGCCGATAGGCAACAGCTCGATACCCTGCTTCTGCACCCCTCAGAAGCCGTTACCAACCGCATACTGGACTGGGCCGGCGCCCTTAACATGGCCGGGCTCAGAAACTAATACTGTTTGTATACCTACCCAAAACAGAAAGCCTGCAGTGTTCCTGCAGGCTTTCTGTTTTTGTATGGGAGGGAGTAGGTATGGCTTATTCCCGCTGGCGGTAGCTCACAGCCCCGCCCAGCACAACTACAAGGCCAAGACCGGCCAGCACCAGCGGAAAACCACTGACGGCTTTTTTTACGGAGGCACTGCCGCTGTCTACACCGGCAGAAGAAAGAGGATCGATACGGTGCCCGGTTAAGCTGTTGTCTTCCACCACCTGCTCGGTAGTGGCAACGCCAGAGGAGGAATGCATTTTTTGCTCACAGGTCGTGTACAAAAAACCCAACCAGACCATGGCCAGCCCCAGCACAAAAATTACTATGTAAATTTTACGGGTACTCATGGGAATGTCTCCTTAGAATAATACAGCACCTCACTGGCGCCATACCTTCAATACGATGGTTGGTTTTGAAAAGGTGCAAGTGCAGGGCCGTTTTTTATCTGCGCTTTCCAGAGACAGCAGCCGGCCGGCCGGCAAAACGGGCTCCTGCGGGCCGAATAGGCTGATTTTTGCCTATCTTTGGTGCATGCAGAAAAAAGATCGCTATAGGGCTTTTCTGGACTACTTTACCACCCACAGCCCCGAAGCCGAAACCGAACTGGCCTACGGCAATCCCTACGAGCTGCTGGTGGCCGTAATCCTGAGCGCCCAGTGTACGGATAAGCGGGTAAACCTGACCACCCCTGCCCTTTTTGCCGCTTTCCCTACACCCGAACACCTGGCGGCCAGCCATTTTGATGAGCTTTTCCCCTACATCCGCAGCATTTCCTACCCCAACAACAAGACCAAGCACCTGCTGGGCATGGCCAAAATGCTGGTAGAGGAGTTTGGCTCGCAGGTGCCCTCCGATGTAAAGGAACTGCAGCGCCTGCCCGGTGTAGGACGCAAAACGGCCAACGTTATTGCCTCCGTTGTCTACAACCAGCCTACCATGGCCGTCGATACGCACGTATTCCGGGTAAGCAAGCGCCTGGGTCTGGTGGCCCAGAAGGCCAAAACCCCGCTGGAGGTAGAGCTGGAGCTGATCCGCCACCTGCCAAAGGCTGTAATTCCGCAGGCGCACCACTGGCTGATCCTGCACGGACGCTACATTTGTCTGGCCCGCACGCCCAAATGCGGGGAGTGTCCGCTTACCCACTTCTGCCGCTACTTCGAAAAGAATGTAAAGCCCCAGACCCTATAGCCCATGTGTGGCATCGCCCTCATACTGGCCACCGACGGACCGCTGGCAGCCCGCTCCCCTCTGCAGACGCCCTTGCAGCAGATGCTCAGCCGGCAGCAGCACCGCGGGCCCGATAGCCAGGGAGAGCAGTACCTGCCCTGGGGCAGCGGCCTGCTGGCCATGGGCAGCAACCGCCTGCGCATTCTGGACCCCAGGCCCGCCGCCGACCAGCCCATGGAGCGCCAGCTGGGAAGCAAGAAGGGGGTGCTCAGCTACAATGGGGAACTCTATAACTATACCGAGCTGCGCAACGAACTGCTGCGGCTGGGCTGCGCCTTTAGCAGCAGCTCCGATACCGAAGTGGTGCTCTATGCCCTGCTGGCCTGGGGCAGGAGTGCACTGGTTCGCTTTCAGGGTCAGTTTGCGCTGGCCTTCTGGCAACAGCAGGAGGACCAGCCCCCCCAGCTGCTGTTGGCACGGGACCGCTGGGGCCAAAAGCCGCTCTATTACAGCCAGCAGCAGGGCACTTGGCTGGCCGCCTCTGAGCTGCAGGGCCTGCTGGCCAGCGGCCTGGTGCACAAAGCGCTACACCAGGAGCAGGTGTTCCACTACCTGCGCTATAAATACGCTGCCCGGCCCCATACCTTTTACAGGGGTATACGGGAGCTGGAGCCGGGCCACAGCCTGCTGCTGCAGCCCGGCGCCGACCCCCTGTTGGAGGGCTTTGTACCGCCTGCCCCCACTGCCTCGCTGCCAGAAAGTGACCAGGGGGTACTGGATACGGTTGAAGAATTGCTGATAGACGCCCTGCTGGCCCAGCTGCAGTCCGATGTGCCCGTGGGCCTGTTTTTGAGCGGCGGGGTAGATTCTACCCTGCTGCTGGCCCTGCTGCGCCAGCATGCGGCCTGGCAACTGCCCCGCTGCTTTACGCTGGGCAATAGCGCGCAGGAGGCCCGCTGGGGCACCCGCGATTTTGAGTGGGCTGCAAAAGCTGCCCGCCAATACGGGGCCTACCACCACCCCCTGGCCCTGGAGGCCGATGCGCTGCTGGGCCGCTTTGGCGAACTGGCCTCCCGCCAGGACCAGCCCATAGGCGATGGGGCCTGGCTGCTCACCAACCTGCTGAGCGAATTTGCCACCTCGGGAAATTATGGAGCTGATGGCGCTGCCCAGGGGGTGAAAGTGGTGCTAAGCGGTGCCGGTGCCGATGAGGCCTTTGGGGGTTACAACCGCCACGGGGCCTTTGCCTGGTACCTGCGCAACCGCAACTGGCTGCTGCCCCTGTTTCCGCTGCTGGAATCGGCCAGCGGGCTGTTCCCGACGGCCCTGCCCCTGCCGGGACGGGCGGGCTGGCAGCTTGCCAAAAAATTCAGCCGCAACCTGCGGGCCGATCCCTACCAGACCTATCTCAACTTTACCAGCCTGGCCCTGCTGCCCCCTGCCGAACGCGGCCCGGCCGAGCGCGGCCCGGCCGAGCGCGCCGAGCCGCAGCAGCCTCCCGACTGGCTGGCCTGGGCCCTGGAGCATGACCGCCACTACTACCTTACCTCCGATGTACTGGCGCTCAACGACCGGGCGGGCATGCAGTGGGGATTGGAGCTGCGCCAGCCCTACCTGCACGAACCCCTTTGGGACTTTCTGGCCCGGCTGCCGGCCCACCATTTGCTGAAAGGGGGTAAAAAGTGGATCCTGAAGGCCCTGCTGGAGCGGCATGGCGGTAAGGCCTATGCCCAGCGGCCCAAACAGGGCTTTGGCCCCCCTTTTGGCGGCTGGGTACGGGGAGGGAAAGACCGAAGCCCTCTGGCAGTGGCTGCAGCAGGCGGATCATCCCCTCGCACCCCCTGCTACCCCCTGCCGTCACACAAGAGCTGCTGCAGACCCACAAAAGCGGCCGGGCCGATTACAGCCAGGAGCTGATGGCCATTGCCCTGCTGGCACACTGGCTGGAGGATGGGTTTTAGCATGCCTTAGCGGAATCCCAGTAAGAGATAGTGTTCTCCAAAGGGATAGCAAAGAAGTGTTTCCCCCTTGATGCGTAGTCTTGATGCGTAGTATAGTAAAAGTAACTTGCGGTACGATAAT
>NZ_AODQ01000188.1 GCF_000348925.1 Cesiribacter andamanensis AMV16
GGTAATGCTTTCCTTATCGGCTACCATGCTGATGCTGGCACCCAGCTGTCCGATGGCATCTTCCAGCTCCTCGGGCGTTTTAGTGGCGGTGCCTTCCATCATCAGGTCGGTCAGCAGGTTGGCAACCCCTACCTTGTTGGGATCTTCCAGGTAGCCACCGCCCATCATGCGCAGGCTTATCTGCACCAGGGGTAGCTCCTCATAGCGGATACTGTACACCTTAAGGCCATTCTCCAGTTGGGTATCCCAGATCTGTGGGGCCGATAGGGTAGGCGCCTGGCCCAGACCGGGCTCCTGGCTGCGGTCAAAGGAGGAAGGGGTACGCTGAATTTCCTTAGCTTCGGCTTCCTCGTCAAAGGTTTCGGTTACGGCAGAAGAGATGTCTTCTTCTTCAATGGCTGCCTGCTGCGAGCCCTCTACAGCCAGATTGAGCTGGCCTTTGGGTACAAATGAAGCAATGATGTGCGGCTTGTTGCGCACGTATTTCTCAAACACGCGCATTACATCGGCCCGGCTTACCTGGCGCGATTTTTCTACCGCTTCCATCAGTTTATCGGGTGAGCCGGCAAATTCATTGTAATACGCCAGCTGGTAGGCTTTGCCAAATACGCTGGTAAGGCCGTTGTAGAAGCTGGTTTCCTGCTTGTTCTTGATGCGGGTAAGGTCCTCTTCGGTAAAGCCGGTAGTGGCAAAGCTATCAAGTGCGGCCTGTACGCTGGCGTATACCTGGTCCAGGTCCTTGCCATCAAAGGCCCGTACCTTGATGTTGAAGGTGCCGGCAAGCTCCTGGCTGCTGTTGTAGGCGCGGGCGCTGGGCGCCAGCTTTTCCCGCTCCACCAGCAGGCGGTACAGGGGGGCACGCTTGCCATCGGCCAGCAGATCACCCAGGATGTCCAGCGCATAGGCATCGTCCTGCAGCATTTGTACAGTAGGCCATACCAGGCTGAGCTCCGGCAGTTTTGCATAGGCATCCTCATGGTATACCTTTTTGGTACTGCTCAGCTGGGGCTGCTGGGCCGGCATTGGCTCCACTTTTTCCTTGTCTTTGATCTCGCCAAAATACTTGTCTACCCAGGCTTTGACCTCTTGCTTGCTAAAGTCACCGGCAATTACCAGGGTGGCATTGTTGGTGCCGTAGTACGTATCGTAAAATTCCTGTACGTCGTCCAGGGTGGCGGCCTGCAGATCGGCCAGGGAGCCTATGGTGAGCCAGTTATAGGGGTGCGACTCAGGATAGAGTGCTTTGTTGATCACATAGCTGGTGTGTCCGTAGGGCTGGTTATCGTAGCGCTGCCGCTTTTCGTTTTTCACTACCAGTTTTTCGTTCTCCAGGGCGGCGCGGGTTACGGTATTGATAAAAAAGCCCATGCGATCGGCTTCCATCCAGAGCACTTTCTCAAGGGCATCCTTGGGGACGGTCTCATAGTAAATGGTGCCATCCGTCCAGGTGCCGCCGTTGAAGGTGCCGCCCAGATCATTGATGCGGCTGAAAAAATGGCCTTTAGGCACGTTTTCGGAGCTTTGAAAGAGCATATGCTCAAAGAAGTGCGCAAAGCCTGTTCTGCCAGGTTTTTCCCGGCTGGAACCTACGTGGTAGAGAATGGATACGGCCACAATGGGGTCGGAAGCGTCCTGATGCAAAATCACCTCCAGGCCGTTGTCAAGGGTGTACTTGTCGTAGGCCAGGTTAAGTCCGGTTTCGGGGGCCACTGCAGCGGGTTCGGCAACAGCCTGAGGAGGCCGGGAGGTTTCGCAGGCAGACGTAGCAGCCAATGCTACCGCCATGCAGGCCGCCCAAGCTTGTTTTCGTAAAATCCTCATTGTTAATGTGTTGATATGAGTGTGTTGATGTAATGAATTCAGCGATAAGGTATGGATTTTATTTTGAAAAATACCCACCGGGCATACGCTTTTCGGACAGTTTTCCGCTTTGGGGAAAGGGCGTAAGCATATCCGGGCAGGGCGTGTTGAAGGGGAGAGCGGTACGGATTGATAAAGTAGGAGGCAGCTTACAGCCCGGTGCTGGGATGCCCTGGAGGGGTGGCATAGGGGCGCAAAAAGCAGAAAAAGGTGCTGCCTTCGCCAGGCAGGCTTTTTACCTTAATTTTGCCGCCATTTTTCTCGATCATCTGGCGAATGAGGTGCAGGCCTATGCCGGTGCCCTTTTTGTAATTGTTCAGCCGCTTAAAGGGCTGAAAGAGCAGATGCTTCCATTTTTTTAGGTCCATGCCTATGCCGTTATCCTGCACCAGCAGCATTACCACATTGCCGCGTATCTCAGTACAGATGGTGATCTGGGGCGGGCGGCCCGGTGCACTGTATTTGATGGCGTTTGAGATGAGGTTGCGCAAAATACTGCTCAGGTAGGCGCGGTTATAGCAGATGCTTTCGCACTGTAAAAAGGTAGTAAGGGCACCCCCGGCTTCCTGCAGTTTGTCCTGCCACTCTTCTTTAAGCTCCTCCAGCAGCTCCTGGAAGGAGATATGCTCGGCATGCAGGTTGCTGTCTTTCTCCAGGCGCAAAATCTCAATAAGGGCATCCAGGGTGCGTTTCAGGTGCTGCACCCCATTGCTCATGGCTGTTACGTACCGGTCCTGCTCACTGGGCACTTTTTCTTCTTTGAAGAAATGCAGCAGCATGTCCAGGTTTACTACCGGTGCGCGCAGGTCATGGGCTACGGCATGCACAAAGGTATCCATGAGCTGGTGGCGATGCTCCAGGTGCTTTACCTGGCGAGCCGCATGCTCTGCCTGTTTTTGCTCGGATGTGTCCAGCATAAAGCCTATGGCCAGCTGGCGCTGTTCATCAAAATAAAAGTGGTTAAAAAAGCTGTTGGACTGCTTGCCCTGCTGATGTTCGGTATGAAAACTTCTGGCCTGTCCCTTTAAAACCTCTCGCAGCTCGGGCTGCAGTTCGGGCAGTACCTGCGCCAGGGGGAGGCCTGCCGCTGATCTGGATGGCCCCTTGAGCCTTGCCAGGCCATTGCCGGCTACCGAAACAATGGTTTCTGTATTGTCGATGGCGATGATGCTTACAGGCAGATTCTCTAAAAACCCGCTGATGATGCGGTCCCTGGACTCCAGTTGTACCTGTCGTTCGATCCGTTCGCTTACATCCTGCACAATACCGATCAGGGTGAGAAGCCGGTCTTTTTGCTCCATTACTCTTGCCCGAAACCAAAGGGTGCGCTGCTGTCCCTGGGGAAGTCTGATCTGCAGGGTAAGTTCCTGCTCGGGCGTGCCATTGAGCAGGCGGTTATAAGCGGCCATTAGCTGCTGCAGGTCGGCAGGTGCCAGCAGGTGGTCCAGCTGGTCGGGGGTTGGTCGGGCATCGGCGGGCAGGCCTATGAGCTTGCGCAACTGGGGGGTAGTGCGCAGTTTTTGAATAGAAGGGTTCCATTCAAAGCAACCGATCTTGGCCAGATCCTGGGTTTCATCCAGAAAGGCAGAGGTTAGCTTCTGTTTGGAGTAATAGCGCTGAACCTGTGTATTATCAAAGCACAGGCCGGCCAGGTACAGGGCTCCCTCAGGGCTGTGAAAGGCGCCGCCGGAAATGGTGATGGATTTGACTTTGCCGGGCACCGGGGTTTTGAAGCGTAGGTGCAGCTGGAAAAAGCCACCTTTGCGCTGTACCTGAAAGACCTGTTTGAGCAGCCGGGTTCTGTCTGCTCTGGAAAAATGATGAAAAAGACTTTGGGGTGTAAAGCCGCTTAGCCTGGGCAATTTCAGCAGGTCCAGCAGGGTTTGGTCCAGCTTCAGACAGCCCTGCTGGGGGGAATATTCCCACTGGCCGGCCCGGTACATATGGGCCAGTACCTGTAGCAGGGGAGCATCGGCCGGCTCTTCGGCGGGGCGGCACTGCCGGGCTACCACATGCCAGCCCAGCAGATCTTTGTATGAACCGGGCAGCGCATGGGCGGTAAGCTCACAGTCTATCCACTGGTGGCCATCCAGGGCCTGCAGGCGGCCTATGGCTGTAACGGCAGCAGGGGTCTCGGTATCGTGGGTCCTGAGCAGTTCTTTGATGAGCCGGGCAGCATCGGTGGGGTGCACCAGCAGGGGAAGCTGCAGCTCGGGTGCTGTGGCAGAAAGCTGCTCTCCGGCATAGATGCTGATTTTTTGAGGATGGATCAGGAAGTGGTAATCCACCCCCTCCGAGGGCCCTGGGGGTGGCATCTTCCAGTCTGGCCCTTTGGTGGTAACGAGGGGGTCAAGGGGCAAAAGCTGGGTAAGAAGAAGGGTGGTACTGCTTTGATACCGCATGCTATTACTAAAATGGGATGTAACCCTGATCGTTTAGTAATATAGAAAATTTGAGAGGTAAAGCACCAGCTATACCAATTTATTTTCTTTAACCTGCAGCCTATAAGTTGTGCATGCAGAGCGTCTTATGTTATCTGCTTCAAGTGCAGCTTTACTACCTGTTGTCGCACCATTTTAGTTGCTAAATATCCCCTTGATTTTATCCACAAGTTTTTTGCTCAGCCCCGAGTCACTTTCATTCTTGTCCTCTCCAATAAGGTAGCCCAGCGGCTCCAGCTGTTTGATGTTGTCAAAAATGATCTTGGCGATGCCCAGCACCGGCATGGCAAGAATTGCGCCTGATATTCCCCAGAGCATTTCTCCGAGAATGACAATGGCAATGGCGAAAAAAGCATTGAGGTCTACCTTCTTGCCCACAACCATGGGTTCCAGCAGGTAGTTTTCAATAAGCTGCACCACGGTGAAGAGTCCTACTACTGCCAGGGCGGTAGAGGTGCCATCATTGATGAGCGCCATGGAAATAGGCAGTATGGCGCCCAGGATATTGCCTACAAACGGTATGATGCCCAGTATGGCTGCCAGCACCCCAAAGAAGATGGCTTGTTCTATGCCAATTACACTCAGACCCACACAGTAAAATACAGCCAGAATGATCATCAGCAGCAGACGGCCGCCCAGATAGTCCTTGGCAACATGTGCTGAGCGCACAATGATCTCATGGGCCTTGTCCCGCCGCTCTTCGGGGGTGTACTGGATGATAAAATTTTTGAAGCGGGCCCGGTACAGCAGCAGTAAAAAGATATACACCAGCATGATCAGGAATTTGCCCAGCGCATTGACGATATAAAAGCCGCCTGCTGCCCCAGCTGCCTGCCGCGCTGGCTGCCCTGCTCCGACAGGGCTTTTTCCTGCCGCTCTTCAGAAATGCCAAAGGTGTCTTCTATGAAAATCTTGGCATCTTCCAGCCGTTGCTCAAAAGCTTCCTGCATTTGCGGCAATTGTTCTACAAAGCCTTTGATCTGGTTGCTTAGCAAAAAGCCAACTCCAAAAAATACGGCCACAAACAGCAGCACCGAAAGAAGGGCCGCCAGTTTGTCATTTACCCCCCAGGCTTCCAGCTTGCGGCAGATTGGCCACAGCAGCATGGCAAACAGGCCGGCAAATACCAGCGGGGATAAAAAAGGCTTTGCATAATAGATGCCTGCAAAGAAGGCCCAGACCGTTAAAAAAATAAGAACTGCCCGTAGCAGGGGCTTGGTGCGGATATGATAGGACATGGCGAAAAAATAGTAGCTGAACTGTACGCTAACAGGAGTATAACTGCTCAGTACTGTTTTTGTTGGGATAGCCTAAACGTTAAAAAAGCCTGCAAGCTGCAGGCTTCTACAAGTATGGTGGTATACGGGTACTATTCTTTTCCTTTAGCCCCATAGGGGGTACTTTGGTTATTTACCTTATCGGTATTGCGGTTGGGGTTGGTGGCCAGGTCGCTTCTGGGCTCATCTATCCCTTCGGTATACTCATCGGCCAGTTGGGCTTTATAATTCAGGTCGGCGGGGCCACGGTCTTTATTGTCCTTAAGCGGAGATTTTGACTTACCCACGTCGCCGGGGTTTCCTTTGCCTTGTGGAGATCTATTGTTTTTTGAACTATCAGTTGCCATATCTATATCGTGTTTAGTGGTTCTACAGTAGTAAAAACGATCCTACCCCTAAAAAGTTATTGCTTAAAAGCCCCAGGGATAGGTGTCGGGCAGGCCGCTTTCCGCTTCTTCCTGCCGCAGGGGGTGCAGCGCCTGACTGTTTTTGAAAAAGAGAAAGGCATCATAGCGTTTGGTAATCCGGGAGGGCACATAGTTTGAGCGACGCTCCTGCTCCGGATTGTATACTACCCCTACGGCGCGATGCAGCACCTTCTGCTGGACGGCATTGGTATGGGCAATTTCTTTGGAAAGAAGATAAAAGCTGTTGCCGGCCTGCTGAAGGGTCTCCTCCCAGCTGCCCTCTCGGGCCGGTGGCAGCTGCATGTGCTCCAGGGGTGCGCCCCAGTACCGTCCCGCTGTAACGCTCCCCTCAAAGGCTCCCAGACCAACCAGCTTTACCTGCTCTGGGCCAAGCTGCTGGCGCGCCAGCTGACCCAGGTTCCAGAGCCCGCCAGCTGCCATATCGGTATAGCGGGCATCCCCTATATGGGGTATTGTGCGCCCACACAATCGCCTTGCTCTCGGGGCCGTGCACCCGCAACAGCTCACTGAGGGTGCTCATCATGTGCTCGTCCCGCAGGTTCCA
>NZ_AODQ01000189.1 GCF_000348925.1 Cesiribacter andamanensis AMV16
TGCTCAGATTATTATTTTATAAATGATGAATACTGGAATTAACAGTCCTAATACCCAGTATAAGAAATTGAATATTCCTGAACGCATTAACTTCCAGTCCATCGAATAAAAGGTATCTACTGGGTCTTGGTGAAAGAGTGTCCTATATATTTTTAACAGGACATTGAATATTATAAAAGATAGGAAAGGCAGCATTAAAAAAGGTAGCGACTTCATTTCTGCACCAAATCTACGTGCAAGTAGTAGTCCTATTATAAACAGAACTCCGGATATCAACCATATCCAGTTTCTAGCGACCTTGTCAGTAAGTAGGTCCCTCCTAAATAAAAGGATTAGTTGTATTGATATTCCTATTGGAATGATAAGAATTAAGTCCAGCTTCATAGCATTATTCATTTGAGCACAACTACTAGCTAATGACAAGTGACTTGTCATTTTTTACTATATACTCTGTATCACTTGTCATTTTGCATCCAATTCTGGTAGGATAATGACAGGAGAGTCATTAAGTCCGTTATACCCTACTGGCTCTGCCTAACAAGCTACAACCATAAATGCAAAAAGGCAATAGCTGCTTCAGCTACTGCCTTTTCAATGACTAACTTCTTTCTTCCAACATCTATGCCCCTAAAACTCCGCACTGCCGGGAAAGCGGGGGAAGGCGATCACATCCCGGATGTTGGTCATGCCGGTAACGAAGAGCATCAGGCGCTCGAAGCCCAGACCAAAGCCGCTGTGGGGTACGGTGCCAAACTGACGCGTCTCCAGGTACCAGGCGATGGCTTCCTCTTCAATGCCCATGGACTTGGCCCGCTCCTTCAGCTCCTGGTAACGCTCCTCCCGCTGCGAGCCGCCTACAATCTCGCCAATGCCCGGGAACAGGATGTCCATGGCCCCTACGGTTTTGCCGTCCTCGTTCAGGCGCATGTAGAATGATTTGATGGCGGCCGGGTAGTTGTATAGGATTACCGGCTTTTTAAAGTGCTTCTCTACCAGGTAGCGCTCATGCTCGCTTTGCAGGTCGGTACCCCATGCTTCAATGAGGTACTGAAACTTCTTTTTGCGGTTGTGCTGCGAGTTGCGCAGGATCTCGATGGCCTCTGTATAGCTGAGGCGCTCAAAGGGGTGTTCCAGCACAAACTGCAGCCGCTGCAGCAGGCCCATCTCGCTGCGCTCCTGCTGGGGCTTCTGCTTCTCTTCCTCCTCGGCCCGCTGGGCCAGAAACTCCAGATCCTCCGCGCAGTGCTCCAGTGCATAGCGGATCACATACTTGAGCATGTCCTCGGCCAGGTCCATATTGTCTTCCAGCTCGTAAAAGGCCATCTCGGGCTCAATCATCCAGAACTCGGCCAGGTGGCGGCTGGTGTTGGAGTTTTCGGCCCGGAAGGTGGGGCCAAAGGTGTAGATCTTGCCCAGGGCCAGGGCGCCCAGCTCGCCCTCCAGCTGCCCGCTTACGGTCAGGTTGGTGGAGCGCTCAAAAAAGTCCTGCTTGTAGTCGATCTCGCCCTCGGGGGTGCGGGGCGGGTTCTTCAGGTCCAGGGTGGTTACCTGAAACATCTCGCCGGCGCCCTCGGCATCGGAGGCCGTAATGATGGGGGTATGCAGGTTAAAGAAGCCCCGCTCGTTAAAGAACTGGTGGATGGCAAACTGCAGGTGGTGGCGAATGCGAAAGATGGCGCCAAAGGTATTGGTGCGCATGCGCAGGTGGGCAATCTCCCGCAGAAACTCCAGCGAATGCTTTTTGGGCTGCAGGGGATATTTTTCCGGATCGGCCTCGCCCAGAATGCGAATGTCCGTAGCCTGCAGCTCTACGCTCTGGCCCTTGCCCTGGGAGGCTACCAGCTGGCCACTTACAGCCAGGGCAGCCCCTACGCTGATCTTGCGCAGCACTTCCTCAGGGGTCTGGGCCGGATCGGCCACCACCTGCAGCGCCTGCAGGCAGGAACCGTCGTTGAGGGTAAAGAAAAAGACATTCTTGCTCTCGCGCTTGTTGCGCACCCAGCCCATGGCCGTTACCTGTGCGCCGGTGTGCTGGCCCTGCAGCAAGTCCCTGATCTCGATGCGTTTGCTTGCGATTGTTCCTTCCACGGTGGTTATGCTCTCTGTTGGCTGCAATATTACTAAAGCTTTGCTTATTTCGGTAAACTTAGCCCTCCCTATTCGTTTATATACAACTGAAGCACCCCCTATTTACTTTTGCCAGCCAAAAAAAGGGGAGCAGCCACATAGCCTCAGCTGCCAGAGCGCGTTTATTTTAGAAACATAGCCTGCTGCAGGGCCGCTGCATGCGGAAGAACTAGAGGATTTTTCTAATTTTACCAGTTAGCAGAGATTTTTAGAGAAGAAGGGCTTATATGCAAAACTTAAAGCTAAGCCAAACGCTATCCCAGAAGTTGTCGCCCCAGCAGATCCAGTTCATCAAACTGCTGCAGGTGCCAACCGCTGAGCTAGATGCCAGGATCGAAGAGGAACTGGAGAGCAATCCCGCCCTGGAAGAGGGCCCCGACGAGGCCCCCGACGAGAGCCCCTCCGCCGAGGAGGAGTTTGAGGAGGGCGAGCGCTACGAAGATGAGCTGGACGTAAGCGACTACCTGCGCGACGATGACTATGCCGGCTATAAGATGCAGGGCGATGGCCCCGGCGATGAGGAGGAGCGCGATATGCCCCTGGCCGCTGGCAGCACCCTTACCGAGCAGCTGCTTTCCCAGCTGGGCTTTCTGGGCCTGGATGAGCGGCAGGAGGCCATTGGCCGGCAGCTGATCGGCAGCATTGAGCCCGATGGCTACATCCGCCGGGAGCTGGATGCCATTGCCAACGACCTGGCCTTCTCCCAGAACCTGCGCACCGATGAGGAGGAGCTGGAGCAGATCCTGCAGCAGATCCAGGAGTTTGACCCCCCCGGCATTGCCGCCCGGGACCTGCGCGAGTGCCTGCTGCTGCAGCTGCGCCGCAAAGAGCCCACTGAGGCCGTGCAGCTGGCTACCCGCCTTATTGAAGATCACTTTGAGGAATTCACCAAAAAGCACTATAAGAAAATTCTGCGCCGCCTGGGGCTGGAGGAGGAGGAAGACCTGAAATCGGCCATCGAGGTGATCACCCGCCTCAACCCCAAACCAGGGGGGGCCGCTGCCGGCTCTACCAACCGCACCCAGTACCTGCTGCCTGATTTTATCATCACCAATGATAGCGGCAAGCTGGAGCTTACCCTCAATGGCCGCAATGCTCCCGACCTGCGCATCAGCCGCTCCTATGCCGATATGCTGGATGCCTACGACCGGGGCAATAAAAAGGACAAGAAGCTGAAGGAGACCGTAAGTTTTGTGAAGCAGAAGCTGGATGCCGCCCGCTGGTTTATTGATGCCATTCGCCAGCGCCAGCACACCCTGCTAAATGTAATGGGCGCCATTATGGACTACCAGTACGAGTATTTTCTGGAAGGGGATGAGACCAAACTGCGGCCCATGATCCTGAAAGACATTGCCGACCAGGTGGGCATGGACATCAGCACCATCTCCCGGGTAGCCAACAGCAAGAGCGTACAGACCGAGTTTGGCATACTGCCCCTGAAATACTTCTTCTCCGAGGGCATCTCCACCGATACCGGCGAGGATGTGAGCAGCCGGGAGGTAAAGCAGGTGCTGAAAGAGATGATCGATGGGGAAAACAAGCGCAAGCCCCTCTCCGACGACAAACTGGAAAAAATGCTCAACGACAAGGGCTACCAGATTGCCCGCCGTACGGTAGCCAAATACCGGGAGCAGCTGGGCATACCCGTAGCCCGCCTGCGTAAAGAATTGTAATGTTGACCCCTAGCGATCCCCAGCATAATCATCCGCAGGAGGAACAGCCCCTATCCCTGGAGCCGGCCCCGCCGGTACCCCCTGCCCGGCAGCGCGACCCCCTGAACCTGCTGGCCTGGGGCCTGTCGCTGCTGATGCATCCCCTGCCCCTGCCCAGCCTTATGTTTACGCTGGTGCTGCTGTTTGCCCCCGAGCTGATGCTGGCCAGCTCGCCCGAGCTGCGCTGGCGGCTGCTGGGCCTGCTGGTGCTCACCACCTTTGCCATTCCGGGCCTTAGTGTGCTTACCATGCGGCTGTTTGGCAATATTCCCAGCCTGACCATGACCCGCCGGCAGGACCGCCGCCTGCCCTTCCTGTTCGTCTCCATCTTTTACACCATCATCACCGGCTTTTTTTACCGCAACTTTCCCCAGCTCATCTTCATCAACCTGGCCCTTACCAGCATTACGGCCACCCTACTGCTGCTTACCATCATCAGCCTGTACTGGAAGATCAGCGCCCATGGCATGGCCGCTGGCGGGGTAAGCGGCTTTGTAACCGGCCTGCTGTTTTACGACCGGGCCCTGGAGCTGATGTACCCCCTGGCGCTGCTCCTGTTTCTGTCAGGAGGGGTGATGTGGGCCCGCCTGTACCTGAACCACCACCGCCCGCCCGAGGTATGGGCCGGCTGGTTTGCAGGCTATGCCATTTGCCTGGGCATGGTCTTCGGGCTCTACCCCCTGCTGCTGTAACTCTTCATACCCCCTCCCGCTGTGGTAGCGCCGCTCTTGGGCAGAAGAGGGTCTGCGCACCCCCTACCGAGCTGCTTTTCTGCAGCCACTGTTTATTGTTTCAACAGTAGACCGATTCTATATATCCACAAAATTCTGCTACTTTTTACTATTCGTACCTCATTTTTTGTACCTTGGCTAAGCGCCTGTCCCCTAGGTCATTCGCTTATTTTTCACCCATTTCCCGATACCGCATGAAAAAGTTTCTTATTCTGCTTCTCATGGCAAGCTTACCCCTTAGCCTGGCTGCCCAGATCAATGTCGGAAACCGCATCAAGAGCAAGGTAAACCAGCGGGCCAATCAAAAGGTCGATAAAGCCATCGACAAGGCCCTGGATTCTGCCGAAGGTAAGGAAAGCAAAGATCCTAAAAATGCCTCCAGCCGGGGCGAAGCTGATGAAGGCACTCCCCCCGAAGAAGGGGCTACCGCCACTGCCACACCCAGGAAGCCCGCCATAACCAGCTACAGCAAGTTTGATTTTGTGCCGGGCACAAAGGTGCTCTTCTATGACGACCTGATGAGCAGCCGCATTGGGGAGTTTCCCGACTTTTGGCTCACCAACGGCATGGGCCAGACCGTGCGGCTGGATGAGCTGCCCGGCCAGTGGCTGCAGCTCTCCAAAAGCTCCCGCTATGCGCCCGACAAGCGCTTTGCCTTACCGGCCGATTATACCGTAGAGTTTGACCTGATCATGCTGGGGCCGGAGGGGCATTCGCTTGGCCAGGTGGATATACGGCTGGTGCAGCTGGAAGAGGCCGATAAAAACCCCATGGCCGCCTGGCGCTTTGCTGAAACCAAGGCAACACTCAACATGGGCTTTAACTACTCCAGCTTCTCCATTACCGATAACCAGAGCAAGGTGCACAACAGCTTCAACAATAATGTGCTCTATGAGAACCGGGGAACCCCCATGCATGTAGCCATTGCTGTAAACGGCACCCGCTACCGCATGTGGATCAATGAAAAAAAGGTCTTTGATATTCCCCAGCTGCTGGAAAAAGGGGCCGGACGCAACATGATCTTTCTGGATTCCCACCTGGCAAAAGAAGATCCTGAGTACCAGGTGTACCTGAGCAACTTTCGGGTGGCCGAGGGCCGGCCCGATATGCGCAAGGCACTAGCCGCCGATGGTAAGTTTGTGACCCATGGTATTACCTTTGATTCGGGCTCCGACAAAATAAAACCAGAATCCTACGGCCTGATCCGTGAAATAGCCGCCGTGCTGCAGGAAGATCCCTCCCTGCGCATCCGCATCATTGGCCATACCGATAGCGATGGGGCTGCCGCAACCAACCTGGATCTCTCCCGCCGCCGGGCACAGGCCATTAAAACCGCGCTGGCCACCGAATACAGCATAGCCGAGAACCGGCTGGAAACCGACGGCAAAGGGGCCACGCTCCCCATCGACAGCAACGATACCGCCGAAGGCAAGGCCAACAACCGCCGGGCCGAGTTTATAAAGTTGTAGTAGCTATTTCTGAGTATAAAAAAATCCCCC
>NZ_AODQ01000190.1 GCF_000348925.1 Cesiribacter andamanensis AMV16
CGTCTTCACCTTTTGGCGCGGCACAGCCATATTTCTTCAGCGGTAAGTACATGGCTAAAGAGCAGGTAAATCTTGCTGTTGATCAGCGAGCTTTCTTCCAGGCAGCTCATAAAGCGGCGGTTGGCCCAGCTGGTATAGCCTAGCAGGCGCAGGTAGTGCTCTTTCATGCTTGAAGGGGATAATAGTCTGTAGCAGGGCGGTTCCGGAGGCTTGGGCGCAGCGCCCGATTCACCCATTTCCTGTTCAGGCAGCCTGTGGCGATGCCAGCTTGCGGTAATCGGGCCGCTCGGCATCGTACTGGTGGCGATAGCTGCTCACAATCGCTCCCTTACTGATCAGAAAAGCGGCCGGAATCTGCAGGCTGTCGCTCTTGAGGTGGGCGGCATCCTGGCGGTCCAGCAGGTTGGCTAAAAGAGCCTTGATGCGCATTTTCCAGCTAAGGACATTGCCGGGCTTATCCCGCTCCAGGCCAAAGGCATGGTACATAATGCCGCTGGGGTCACTGATGCGGTGCACATCGCTCAGCTCAAAGCGCTGCAGGGCATCGGCAGCCAGTTCTTCTTCGTTCAGATGCACCAGCACCAGCTGGGCGCCACGGTTTTCAATGGCTGAGCGCTGGTGGTGCAGGTCCTCCAGGGCTTCGCGGCAAAGGGGGCTGTCAAACTGCTTCAGAAAGACCACCAGGGCCGGCTGCTCATTGGAGAGCTGCAGCAGGCTTTTGCCTCTGTGGGTCCTGAAGCGGCTAAGGGTTCTGGAGAGGGGCTCATCATAGCCGGCTCCCAGAGGCTGGGGCATGAGCCGTACCCGGGCTATCTGGTAGAGCACATACACCAGCGTAGCGCTCCACAGCAGGGACAGCAGGCTCCAGAAGGGGCCCGCCAGGCTTGCCCAAAACTGGCCGCCCGCAAAGGCAGGCAGTACTGCTGCCACCAGCAGATTGGCCAGAAGGCCCATGAGCAGCACAATGGTATTGTCCAGCACATTGGTGGCCACTACCATATAGCCAAGGCCCAGGGCCAGCAGCAGGATACCCCACAGGCTAATGGCCTGGGGAGTCAGGTAGCCGATGCCGCCAAAAAACAGGCTGTGGCTGGTATGGGGTAACAGAATAAAGAAGAGTGCCAGCAGGCTATTTATACTTCCGCCAGTCCATAAGAGTGGCCGGATCCAGTGAGGTGCTTTTTTCATGTGTGTACTTGAAATCCTAATTGCTTCTGCCGGCTCCCCCTTTGGCAGGGAAGAGCGCACGTTCGGGAAAAATCACGCACAACAGGCTGTGCGTGCAGGATAGGACCAACGATGTATGCCGGCCAGGGCAAAACCAAAAAATGTTGGGCTGTTTTGTATTTTCTCTAAAGGTATACGTCTGCTGCGTTGCCTACCCCTCCTTTTACTTTCTAAAGTGCAACAGGCGCCAGAAGCCTCTGATCGAGCGCGTATGTTGTACAGGATACAGAAAGAAATTTTCTTTATAAAGCTAGCGTCAAATCAAAATCTTTCAAAATATTTAGATTCAGAATCGCAAAAAAAATACGCCCTGCCGCTGCGCAGGAGCGTCGGGGTTCATAGGGCAGATAGGTGCTTTGCGGATTGCAGTGCAAGGCCCCGCAAAGGGGCGAACAGGGCTAAAAAAGCAAAAGCCCGCTAATCCATTAGCGGGCTTTTGTCTTCTACTCAGGGTTGGTAGCGGATAGCTTTATGCGTTGGGTATGTCTATCACTTCATCTTTGCCGTTGTAAAACCGGTATTCGGTTACGCCCAGGGAAGAGTCCTGCTCCAGGTTTACCCAGCGGTTGTATTTCATAAACCACTTCATGCGCCGGGAAATAATTCCGTTGGTGAAGTAAGAATAGAGATAGGGGTGCAGGGCAATCTTTACAGTTCGCTCATTCTGGCGGGTCATCAGGTAATCCAGATGCTTTTCCACATCATCAGATACCAGGATGGAGGCCGAGATTTTGCCGGTTCCATTACAGGTCGGACATTTTTCGCCGGTAGCTATGTTGAGCTCCGGGCGTACCCGCTGGCGGGTAATTTGCATCAGGCCAAATTTGGTGAGGGGCAGTACGGTAAATTTGGAGCGTTCATCCTTCATTTCCTCCTTTACTGCCTCATAGACCTTGCGCTTGTTGTCGGGCTTGCGCATATCGATAAAATCGACTACGATAATGCCACCCATGTCTCGCAGGCGCAGCTGGCGGGCCACTTCTTTGGCAGCCTGCATGTTTACCTGCAGGGCCGTGCTTTCCTGGTCTTCTGCTGAGTTGGACTTGTTGCCGCTGTTAACGTCGATTACGTGCAGGGCTTCGGTATGCTCAATTACCAGATAACCGCCGCCTTGCAGGCTTACGGTCTGACCAAAAAGGCTCTTCAGCTGTTTTTCGATGCCGTATTGCTCAAAGGGCTTTACTTTACCGCTGTGCAGCTTCACAATCTTTTGCTTGTCCGGCGCTATGGTACGAATATAGTCCCGGATGTCGGAAAACATCTCTTCATCATCTGTAATGATGGCATCAAACTTTTCGTTGAGCACATCGCGCAGAATGGAAGAGGCCCGGTTCATCTCGCCAATGATTTTTTCGCGGGGCTTGGCGGTTTTCAGCTTCTTAATGCCGTTGTCCCATTTGTTGACCAGCTCGGAAAGGTCCCGGTCCAGCTCAGCCACATCTTTGCCTTCGGCCACGGTACGGATGATAACGCCAAAGCCTTCCGGTTTAATGGAGGTAATGAGGCGCATCAGGCGGTTCCGTTCTTCAGCATTGCTGATCTTTTTGGAAACGTTGATGCTGTCGGAAAAGGGCACCAGGATCAGGTAACGTCCTGCAATGGAAAGTTCGCAGGAGAGGCGGGGACCCTTGGTGGAGATAGGCTCTTTTACTACCTGTACCAGAATCTGCTGATTCTTGCTCAGTACCTGGGTAATTTTGCCATGCTTGTCAATTTCGGGCTCCAGCTGAAAGTTAGCCAGTCTGCCGGGTTGCTGCCCGGTCACAGGGAGTTTGCCTTGCTGAACCAGCTTGGAAAACTTGTTGAGCGATCGCATTCTCGGCCCCAGGTCGAGGTAATGCAGAAAGCCGTCTTTTTCATACCCAATGTCAATGAACGCTGCGTTGAGCCCCTGCGATACTTTGCGGACCGTTCCCAGGTAGATATCGCCTACGGTGAACCGGTTTTCGTCGTGCTCCAGGTGAAACTCAACTAGGCCTTTATCTTTTAAAAGAGCTATACGGCTACCGTCCTGAGTAGAATTGATTAACAGTTCGTAACTCAAGGTTATCGTATATTAAATGTTAAACAAAAAAGTACACCTCTCGCATACCCATGCAAGAGGTGAGAAGAGAGTAGCTCGTGTAGAACGCCCTTTCAAGAAGTGCCTTACTTCTTCTTATGACGATTCTTTCTAAGTCTTTTTTTACGCTTGTGGGTAGCAATCTTATGTCTCTTTCTCTTTTTACCGCAAGGCATAACCGTTCAGTTTTAGTGTATACTATTAATTTAATTCTTTATTACAGGCGCTCCAGGTAGCCATCCACTACCGCCCGTACCTCAGCATTGCTTTCCAGCTCTTTTACGGCTAGCAAATGCTCCCGGGCTTTGTCTTTTTTACCCAGCTCCAGATAGCTCATGGCCAGGTAAAAATGACCCTCTTTGTGCTGTGGCTGCAGCTTTACAAGCTGCTCAAAGCGCTCAACGGCTTTATCGTGCTGGTTGCTCTGAAAAGAGAGTATACCCATATGATAAAGCGCCTCTACATTGTTTGGCTCCCGCTCCAGTACCTGCCGCAGCAACACAATGCCCTGCATGGGGTTATCGGTTACCACATAGGTAAGGGCCAGCCGTACCTGCGCATCGGAGCGCGTGGGTTGTGCTTCCAGTACCTCTTTGAGGTGAGAAGCTGCCCGCTCGGCAAACTGCCGCTGCTGCGCTACATCGGGCGCCAGCTGGTACGACTCAAACCACATACTGCCTGCCCTATAGCGGCGATTAGTGGTGGGTTTGGCCTTTAATGCCTGCTCAGACCAATAGGCGGCACTATCGTACCAGGCCCATTTGGCCCAGTTGGCAGCCAATGAGTCGGCAAATATAGCAAACTTTTCTTTATCTGCTGTATTTGAGGCGCTTTCTTTCAGATTTTGAAGATGAAGACGGGCGGCTTCGGTCAATTCCTGGCGAAATTGATGCTCACCATGCTTGTGGCCATCGTCGGCACTGTGGTCATGGCCATCGTCGTCACTGTGCTCCTCTACGGCTGCCGGGGCGGCTGTGGCAGGGGGTGGACTGCTGGTAGCCAGCGTATCACTTCCACTTTTTACTACTGTTTGGGGTAGCCAGAAGAGGATGAGGATCATCACCACAGCTACTGCAACACCAGCCCATTGTTTTCCCGTCATGCGTTAAGGGTTGTTCGTCTCCGAAAAATTAACCGTCAACTTCTTCGGTTAGTTTCACTTCGTCGTTGAACTCCTTTACTTTATCGCTTTTTTTACCTTGTCGATAAATACCTTTGAAGGCTTAAAGCTGGGAACAAAGTGCTCATCAATAACCATGGCGGTGTTTTGAGAGATGTTGCGAGCAATCTTGCGGGCTCTCTTTTTGTTGACAAAGCTGCCAAACCCACGCACATAAATGTTCTGGCCGCTGGCCATCGATTCTTTTACCACATCAAAGAAGGCTTCTACCGTGGTTTGTACGTCGGCTTTGTCGATACCGGTCTGCTCAGCAATTTCTGCGATAATTTCAGCTTTCGTCACAGTTTTAATGTTTTAGGTTAAGGATGATATGTCTTCCTCAGGAGAAAAACGTTCACAAATCTATAAGTACCTGCTCAATATAAAAACATAGGTTTGGAAAAAATATTACCTCATCTTCCGGATCCCTTTATTGTGCAAAACCCGCTTAACCCTATAGAAAACAGCCACTTGCTCACCGCTAAACTGCTGGATTGGTACCAGCGCAACCAGCGCGATTTGCCCTGGCGGCAGACCCGCGATCCCTACCGGATCTGGCTCTCGGAGGTAATTCTGCAACAGACCCGCGTGCAGCAGGGACTGCCTTACTATCAGCGATTTGTGGAAAAATTCCCCACCGTTGAGGCCCTGGCTGCAGCCACCCAGCAGGAGGTGCTGCGCCTCTGGCAGGGCTTGGGCTATTACAGCCGGGCGCGCAACCTGCATGCCTGTGCACAGCAGGTGGTGGCCCAGTGGGGGGGTGCATTCCCGCAAACGTACCATCTACTACTTTCCTTACCTGGCATAGGCCGTTACACGGCTGCAGCTATTGCTTCTTTTGCCTTTAAAGAGGCTGTACCTGTGGTAGATGGCAATGTGTACCGGGTGCTGGCCCGCCTTTATGCCGATCCCACAGATATTGCCAAACCGCAGGCATTTGCCCACTTTTTTGCGCTGGCGCAGCAGCTCATCGACCCCCGGCAGCCCGATGTCTTCAACCAGGCCCTGATGGAATTTGGCGCCCTGCACTGCACCCCCCAGAAGCCGCTCTGCCTCTACTGCCCCCTAAAGGAGCATTGCCAGGCCTATGCGCTAGGGGCAGCAGGCCCAGCTACCGGTAAAGAGTAAAAAAGCGCCGGTACGGGACCGCCACCTCCATTATATAGTAGTAGAAGATGAGCAGGGCCGGCTGCTGATGGGCCGCGCCCGGCAGGTGATATCTGGCAGGGCTTGTTTGACTTTTATTTGCGGGAAGAGGAAAAAATTAAACAAATTCATGCGTTTTCAGATCCTATGGTACAGCAACTGCAGGAGCTGGAGGCACCCCTGCTGGAATCGCCGGAGTACCGCCACCTGCTGAGCCATCAGCGGCTGCATGTCCGATTTTTTCATTTTAAGGTGGACAAAGTCGGCAAAAAACAAGCTAGCATTGCCCCCCCGCATGGGCTGGTATAGCCCCCCGCAGGTACAGGAACTGCCAAAACCCGTGCTGATTCAAAACTATTT
>NZ_AODQ01000191.1 GCF_000348925.1 Cesiribacter andamanensis AMV16
CGGGGGACTAAAAGCGGTAGCCTGGACGGATGTGGTACAGGTAGTCTTTCTGATTGGCGGGGGTCTGCTTACCACCTACCTGGCCCTGAGCGAAGTGGGCGAAGGCCAGGGGGTAGTTGCTGGTTTTTCCAACCTGCTGGACCGGGCGCCTGAAAAGTTTGTGATGATCTTTGACAGCAGCCACCCGGCCTATAGTTACCTGCCCGGTATCAGTGTACTGATCGGGGGCATGTGGATCGCCAACCTGAGTTACTGGGGCTTTAACCAGTACATCATTCAGCGGGCGCTGGCGGCCAAGAGCCTGTCAGAAGCCCAGCGGGGCCTTGCCTTTGCTGCCTTCCTGAAGGTGCTGATGCCCCTGATTGTGGTGGTGCCGGGCATCGTTGCCTTTGTGCTGCAGGCCGATATCTCAAAGTCGGATGAAGCCTATCCCTGGCTGCTGAACAACTTTGTCTTTACCGGCGCCAAGGGACTGGCCTTTGCTGCCCTAATAGCGGCTGTGGTTTCCTCCCTCAGCTCCATGACCAACAGTACGTCTACCATCTTCACTATTGATATTTTCCGGTCTTTTATCCGCCCGGAAGCCACAGAGCGCTCGCTGGTATTTGTAGGCCGTATTGTAAGCGCCGTAGCCCTCACAATAGCGGTGCTGGTGGCCCCTCAGCTAGCTGCTCTGGACCAGGCCTTCCAGTTCATTCAGGAATTTACCGGCTTTATCAGCCCGGGCATTGTGGCCATTTTTGCGCTGGGCCTGTTCTGGCGCAAGGCAACGGCCAATGGTGCCCTGTGGGCGGCCATCCTGTCCATCCCGCTTTCCTTCCTGTTTAAGTTTCTGTCGGAAGGAAATGAGGCAATGGGGATAGCTCCTGTTATGAACCTTCCGTTCCTGGACCGCATGGGGCTTGTATTCCTGATCCTTTGTGCGGTGATGATCATTATTTCCCTGATCGAAAACAGAGGGCAGGACAATCCTAAGTCCATCCGGGTAGAGAAGGGCCTGTTCTATACCGACCCTGTCTTTAACATGGCCGCGCTGGCTGTAAGTGCCATTGTTGCGGTGCTCTACATCCTGTTCTGGAACTAGGCAGAGAAGGGGTAGCGGGGGTAGAACTGCTGACTGTGCGGTCTATCCAAAAAACTACCCCCTACCGTGCTCATTAAGCAAAAAACCCCCTCTGCCTGGAAGCGGAGGGGGCTTTTTGGTTAAAGAGGAGAAAAACCTGTTAGGTTTTTGAACTGACAGGTTAGCCAGGAGTGTGCTACTACTGCTTGATAAAGCGTTTGATAGCGATCTGGCCACCCTGCTCCACTTTTAGCAGATAGAGGCCTGCGGGCAGCTCTTTGATGGACAGCTCATGTGTTGCGCTGGCAGTGCCGCCTGGCAACAGGCCCACGTGCATGCGCTGACCGGAGGCATTGATGATTTGGTAACGCAGGGCGCTGCTTCCCTGCTGAGGAAGGTGCAGGCGCAGGCTGGCTGAGGCAGGGTTGGGGTACAGGCTGATCTGGCGGGAGAAACTGCTTTCTTCCAGGCCCAGCGGGTTGCCGCCGGCACCCTGGTAAAAGATTGGCTGGTCAGTGAACAGCCTGAACTCACCGGGCTGCAGCTGCAGGCTGGTGGCACTGCTGCTGGCCTGCAGGCTATCTTTCTGGAAATAGGCGTACCACCAGCCAGTATGCTGGAAGCTAACGGAAGCTGGCTGAGGGGTAAGGCCAAAGTTGCCAATTATTACCACATTCATGTCTTCACTGTTGAGCTTAAGGGTGCGGATGGCGCCGGTGGCAGGCATCTGAAAATCAGCGGTCTCAAAAACCGGATAGGTGGTCTTTAGGTAATTAAGGGCTGAAAAGGTGCGGTAGAGCTGCTGGCGCTGCGCATCCTGCAGATACTCCCACCGCTGAGGCTTTTTGCCGGTACGCCCGTTCTGCTCGATGCTCACATCATAGCCCAGCTCGCCAAACTGCCAGAGCATTTTAGGGCCGGGTACGGGAATAAAGAAGGCTGCTGCCAGCTTTACGCGGTCCAGGGCAGTGGCCAGTTCCTTAATGTTGTAGGTGCCGCTGCTGTTGCCGTACTGCAGGGCCTTGAAGAGCTGCCGCTCCTCATCATGACTTTCCATATAGCCAACCAGGTTGGGCTCGTTCCAGCCTCGGGCCTTATAGGAGAGCCAGCGCAGGTCACTGCCGCCGGAGCTAAGGTCGTAGCCCATGATGGCCTGCCCGTAGTTGTGGTGCAGGTTGCCCCAGAGCATCATGCCGTAATTGGCCAGCTCGGTTTCTTCCGAGTTATCGGCAAAGTGTTCCAGGATCACATAGGCGTCCGGATCGGTCTGCCAGATCTGGTCGGCCATGCGCTTGAGGGTAGCTACCCGTTCGGCATCATAGGCACCCCAGGCGCCCACATTATCGCCGGTAATCTTTTGGGTAAAGCCTTTGGAGAGGTCAAAGCGGTAGCCGTCTATCCGGTATTCTTCCAGCCAATAGCGGTTTACCTGGTCCAGGAAGGCCCGGGTGTAGGGGCTCTCGTGGTTCATGTCGGTAAAGACATTGAAGGGGTGGGTAGGCTGCGGGTTGAAATAGGGATTATCGGTACTGGCGGTGCTGCCGGCCCACCACATTTTCAGGAAGGGGGCGGGGTAGTCCTGGTGGTTCATGGTAATGTCCAGGATTACGGCCATGCCGCGCTGGTGCGCTTTGTCTACCAGCTCTTTGAGCTTGTTCTTGGGGCCATACCATTTGTCCAGCGCGGTCATAAAGGTGGGGTTGTAGCCCCAGCTGTCGTTGCCATTAAATTCCTGCACGGGCATCAGCTGGATGGCGGTCACATGCAGGGAGTCCAGATACTCCAGGCGGTCAATTACCCCCTGAAAGGACTCCTCGGCCGAAAAGTCGCGCACCAGCAGTTCATAGATGATGAGATCTTCTTTCTTGGGCCGGGTATAGCCGCTGCTCTGCCATTGGTACTCATTTTCTTGTACCTGAAAGGCGGTGAGGCGGTCGGTAGCGGCGGCAGCCGGAAAGGAGGGAAGACCGGGGTAGCGGCTGGCCGTTATGTACTGGTCGTTGCCGGAATCAAGCACCTTTTCGCTATAGGGGTCGGCAATCTTTATGGTCTGGTCTACCAGGTAATAGTAGAGGTACTCCCGGCTGGGCTCCAGCCCGGATAGGGTGAGCCAGAACAGATCACCCTGCCGCTTCATGAGGTAGGCGGGGTCTACTTCCCAGTTGGTAAAATCACCCACGGCATACACACTGTTCTTGCCCGGGGCGGAGAGTACCAGGGTAACTTCCCCGCTGCCGGTACGGTTAATGCCCTGCTTCAGGCTGGCCGAGGGCAGGGGAGCCGTGGGGGAGATGACCCGCTTGAGTACATCAATTGTGTCGGAATCGGTATTGGTACCATCTGTGGCGGTCACCACAATACGATCCAGATCATTGGTGCCGCTAAAGGTGTAGGTATAGCTGATGGAGGTAACACCCGTTTCGGTGCGTACAAGCTGATCATTAATCTTAATTGTAATAGTGGATGCGGCAGAAGCCTGTGCCTGTATGGTAATTTGCTCACCGGCACTGGCAAAGATGGGAGATGCGCTTGGCTGTGTAATGGATACAGCAAAACCCTCATACACCTCTACAAAAATATCGCCGTTCTGGGCGGTTTTGCCTTCCCGGCTGCCGTCGGCATTGCGGAACACCATGCCGATGCGGTAAATGGTCTCGCTGGCGGGCACTCCAAAATAGGCACGGGGCGAGGGGAGGGTGATCTTCCAGAGGTTGGTCTGGCCTTCTACTTTCTCCATCTGGCCAACGCCATTGTCCTGACCCCAGTTTCCTTTTACATATTTCCACTCGGTGCTGTTGGGACCGGCAGTAACCACACCGGCGTGCATGTACACCTTGCTGGCACCTACCAGGCCGGCATTGCCCTGGCTGGCATCAAAATAGATGGTAACGGCTTTGTCGTGCTGGACAAAGGCTGGTTCTGTTGTAACCTGTGCCTGCAGCACCAACGGCAGGAGCAGGAAGAGCAGGAGGTAAAACTTTTTCATACGCTAATAGTCAATTCATCAGTTTGGGTTAATTTTTACAAAACTGCAGTCCGCACTCAGGGCAACAGCCAGACCGAGGATACTTCCAGGCTGTAGGGAGTGTTGGAAAGGGGCTGCTCAGGTACCAGGGTTACTTCTATCTTTTCTACATCCTGCAGGCGGAAAGGGGGTGCCTGGGCCGGTGCAAACCAGAAGGGATGAAAACCCGGATAGGGTCTTGGCAGCAGCATCATGCGGTCGGGTTTCAGCTCCTTGAGCCCAATCTCCAGTTGGCTTAACACATTGCCCAGCTCCACATAGGCGGCATAGCTGGCGGCATCTTTGGTGATCAGGCTCACCTTTAGCCGTTGAGGCTGATCTCCATCTGTGCGGGCCTTGATAAGCAATTTGGTAAAGGCAGCAAGCTCTCCCTGCCGGCCGGCCAGTTTCTCCAGCACCGGCAATTGCCAGCCCAGGACCCCTTCAGAGGGGAGAGCCGGTACGGCCAGCCGGAGCAGCAGCTGGCCGGGCAGGTTGGTAGTCAGCAGCTGACGCTCCTCCGGACGCCAGAGGTTGGGGTATACCAGGGGCTGGCGGTCGGTGGCGGCATCAAAAAGTGCCAGGGCACTGCCGGGAGCAGCTACATAGGTTTCCCAGCTTTCATCTTCTGTATAATCCCAGGCCCAGGGGTTACCCGGGTGGTTTCCCGGATAGGTAAAGGCAGTGGTATCGCCCTGCTGCAGCAGCAGGCGGTAACTGATCAGGCCGGGGGTAGCCAGGTCGGCGGGCACTTCTGCCCTGTATTCGTAGGCACTGTAGCGCTCCATGGGCAGGTTTTTCCAGACACCGGAATAGGTCCGCATCAAGACCGTAAGTGTTGCCGTGCTATCTACCCCTACCACACGGGCAGTAAGAGTAAAAGCCTTGCCGGCGCTTAGCTCCCGAAAGGGGGTATGCTGCACATAGGGAGCGCTGCTGCGGGGCTGGGGAGCCACAAACTCGGCCATGCCCAGTATCCCTTTCAGCTTGCCAGTGGGGGTTTTACCGCCTTTTTCGCCCCGGCGCAGCAGGTAAGTGCCCGGTGCTATCGTAAAGGCGCCCTCCCGGCTGTTTGTTCGCAAGCTGTTCCCTTCATTCGCCCCTTCGATGCGAAATGTGGGGGAGAGATCGGGCAGCTGGATGCGCATGGAGTGGGCCTGCCACTGGATGCGCGTTACTTCCTTAGCGGGCGAGGCTTTGGCATAGGGGTCCCGGATGGGGATGGCATCGGGCATCACCTCCAGCCGCCAGAGGCCCCCTTCCAGCTTATCCAGAAAGTAGGCGCCAGTTCCCTCATACTGTACCACCGGAGAGCTGCCCACGCCCGCCAGCTGCTGCAACCTGGCAAGGTTTTTAGGAGGGGTAGAGGTAGTGCCGGTGTAGTAGAATTCCTCCGGAGTGTTCATTTCGCTGAGCTGCTGCCGGTGGCTGAGGCGAAACACATCAAAGAGCGTATCGGCCGGATAGGCGCCCCAGCTCTTGCTGCGGGGCAGCCGGTTGAATGCTTTGGCGGCAATCAGCAGGCTGATGGCTTTGGCAGGGGTATAGGCCAGGTTTACGTAGTGGGTCTGGTACTCGGTATTGGCATAGGCGGTAGCCAGGGGGTCGTAGGCAAACTGGGTGGCCCACTGGAAGCCGGCGGAGCGAAAGGATCGGGCCATGGCCGGGTACATGTAGGGGCTCATGATATCGCCCCCATCAAACTCATAAACCATGCGGGCCTTGTTGCGGTAGGCGGGAATGGTATCAAAGGGGATGGCATACTGGTCCACATGAGGCAGGTAATTGCCCTGCAGGGTACGGTTGGCCACCAGGCCCGAGGGGTACCAACTGAAAGCTGA
>NZ_AODQ01000192.1 GCF_000348925.1 Cesiribacter andamanensis AMV16
TATATTGTATGGTTACCTTTTGTCCTCGCTGAGAGGGTGTAAACTTTATTAATTATTTAATTTTTATGGCGGAGTAAACAAAGTTATTTTGGTGGGCAATTTGGGCAAAGACCCCGAAGTGCGTGCTATGGAAAGCGGCCGCAAGGTGGCAAACTTCCCCCTGGCTACCACAGAAACCTACAAAGACCGCGACGGAAACCGTCAGGAGCAAACCGAATGGCACAATGTGGTGTTCTGGGGACCTATTGTAGATACCATAGAGCGCTACCTGAAAAAAGGCAGCTCTATTTATGTGGAAGGACGCATCCGCACCCGGAGCTACCAGGATAAAGATAACCAGACCCGCTACATCACCGAGATCATGGGCCAGCAAATGAACATGCTGGGTGGGGGTGGCGGACGCTCAGATAGCCATGGCAATGACATGGGCGGGCATGACTCGGGCAGCAGCCAGCAGCGCTCCGGCGCGCAGGCGCAGCAAAGCGCTCCTCAGCCTACCAGCTTCAACAGCGGCGGCGAGGAGGATGATCTGCCCTTTTAACTAATGGTTGAACGTAAACGTACACTTTGGATCATTCCTTAGAAGACCCCTACCAGACCGAGCCGGCAGAGCCTCCATCCCCGAGCACTGCCGGTCGTCAACAGGCTACACCTACCCCCACCACTGCTGCACCTGCAGCCTGGTGGGCGGGGGTACCCCTTGTGCTGCTGGACTCCTCCCTGCTGATTCCCCTGCAGGTTGAGGCTACCCCCTCTAACTTGCTTTTTTATACCGTAAGCGGCATTGCCCTGGTGGTACTGCTGCTGCTTTCGGCCCTGGTTTCGGGCTCGGAGGTGGCCTATTTCTCCTTTAGCGCGGTAGATGTGGCCGAGTGCCAGCGCAGCGGCACCGCTACCGACCGCAAAGTGCTGCGCCTGCTGGAAAAGCCCCGCAGCCTGCTGGCCACCATTCTTATTCTCAATAACCTGGTAAACATTGCCATTGTAACGCTCTCTACCTTTGTTACCTGGCGCATTGTGGGCGGCCGCACCACCGAAGGGCTGGTGATTACGCTGCTCACCTTTCTGGTTACGGTGCTGATTGTATTCTTTGGGGAGGTGGTGCCAAAAGTGTATGCCACCAGCAATAACCTGAGCTTTGCCCGCCGCATGTCGGGCTTTCTGAGCGGGGCCGAAACCCTGTTTAAGCCCCTTGCCTGGTTTTTGATGAGCTTTAGCGGCATTATTGAAAAGCGCATCTCCCGTAAGGACTATCAGATTACGGTAGACCACCTGAACCTGGCCCTGGACATTACCACCCGCCAGGGCACAACCGAAGAAGAAAAGGGAATTCTGAAGGGGATTGTAAATTTTGGCACCCTTACCGTAAAGCAGGTCATGCGTACCCGCCTGGACATTACGGCCTTTGACATTGAATACGATTTTCATGAGCTGATGGACCGGGTAAACAAATCGGGCTACTCCCGCGTGCCGGTCTATGATGAGACCATCGATAACCTCCGGGGGGTGCTCTATGTAAAAGACCTGCTGCCCTACCTGCAGGAAAACGAACACTTTAAGTGGCAGGAGCTGCTGCGCCCCATCTTTTATGTGCCCGAGACCAAGAAGATTGATGCGCTACTGAAAGACTTCCAGCACAAGCGCATTCACGTGGCTGTGGTAGTGGATGAATACGGCGGCACTTCCGGCCTTATCACCCTGGAGGATATCATTGAGGAGATTGTAGGCGAGATCAACGATGAGTTTGATGAAGAAGATGTGGCCTTCAATAAGCTGGATGATACTACCTACATCTTTGAAGGAAAAACATCCCTGAACGACTTCTGCAAGATCATTGCCATTGATCCGGCGGTGTTTGAGCCGGTAAAAGGGGAGAGCGAGTCACTGGGCGGGCTGCTGCTGGAGATCAACAACAAACTGCCCCGGGCGGGTGAAAAGATCCAGTTCGATCGTTTTGTGTTTACCGTGGTATCGGTAGACCTGAAACGTATCAAACGGGTACGGGTACTTATTAAGCCTACAGTGCCGGAAATGCAGCCCGAGCCTGCCGCCAAGGGAATCCGTGCCTCATCTTAAGGATGTGATGCCCGCTAAAAGACGCCTGCTGCTGCTGCTGCTGCCCTGCCTGCTTGCTCTGCTGGCCATGCTGCTGCTGGCAGGCCTCTCGCTAGCCAGCCCCTGGCAGTAGAAGAGCCGCTGGCCCCACTGCGTCTGCACGGCGTCCGCACAGCGGCCGCACTGCTATAGTACGGCCTAAATTTGCTACATTCGCTTTCTGAATATACGATAGCTGCCCCCCGGGCAGTTCTGATAGAGAACTTACTGCACTGCATGAACACCCATTCCTTACTTCTGTTGCTACTTGCAGTTGGCCTGGCCCTAACCAGCTGCGGGGGCGATACTGCCTACGTACCCAAACCCCGGGCCTACAACCGCATTGAGCTGCCCGAGCACCAGTACAGGGCTCTGCCCGATAGCTTTCCCTACTCCTTTGAGTACTCCAGCCATGCCCGCATCAAGCCCGATACCAGCTGGATTGCCGAGCGCTACTGGATCAACCTCTACTACCCCACGCTGGATGCCAATGTGCAGCTTACCTACAAGCCCATAGGGGGCTCGGAGAAAAAGCTGAAGGAGCACCTGCGCGATGCCTATAAGCTTACCTCCAAGCACCAGATCAAGGCTTCTGCCATTGAAGAATCGGTGCTTACCACCCCCAGCGGCAAAACCGCCGTGGTAGAAGAGCTCAGCGGCGAGGTGCCCAGCCAGTTTCAGTTCTTCATTACCGATTCTACCCGGCACTTCCTGCGGGGCGCCCTCTATTTTCGCACCGCCACCCAAAACGACTCGCTGGAGCCGGTGATCGAGTATGTGAAAAAGGACATCATTCATCTGCTGAATACGCTGGAGTGGGAGGATAAATAGCGTAGTACGTCTGCCCGGCCGGCAGAAATGCGTTTGTAGCACCTATGTCTGGTTTCTTCAGCACCCCCATAGAATACCTGAAGGGCGTGGGCCCCCAAAAAGCAGATCTCCTCAAGCTGGAGCTCAAGCTGTTTACCTATGGCGATCTGATCCAGTTCTACCCCTTTCGCTACGAAGACCGCACCCGCTTTTACCGCATCGCCGAGCTGGATGAGAGCCTGCCTCATGTGCAGCTCCGGGGCCACATCCGGGCCATGGAAACCATTGGGGAAAAGAGCAAGAAGCGCCTGGTGGCCTACTTTACCGATGGCAGCGGCGAGCTGGAGCTGGTCTGGTTTCAGGCCCAGAAATGGGTGGCCCGCCAGCTAAAGCCCGGCGTGCAGTATGTGGTCTTTGGCAAGCCCAGCCGCTTTGGCAGCAAGTACTCCATTGCCCACCCGGAGATAGAGCTGCTCAGCCCCCAAAGCGAGCGTACCGGCTACCTGCAGCCCGTGTATACCTCTACCGAAAAGCTTAAGATCCGGGGGCTGGACAGTAAGGGCATCAGCCGCCTGCAGGAGCAGCTGCTGGCGCTGGCCCTGGAGCACATCCATGAGACCCTGCCTGCCTCGCTGCTGGCCCTTTACAGCCTTATGGACAAGCGGGAGGCCATGCGGCAGATCCACTTCCCTTCCGGGAACGAACAGCTGCAGAAAGCCCGCTACCGGCTTAAATTCGAGGAGTTGTTTTACATACAGCTGCGTCTGCTCACCCTTAAGCTCAGCCGTACCGAAAAATACCGGGGGCAGGTCTTCAACGACCCCGCTCTGCTAACCCGTTTCTATACCGATCACCTGCCCTTTGACCTTACGGGCGCTCAAAAACGGGTGATCAAGGAAATATATGCCGATGTGCGCAGCGGCCGGCAGATGAACCGCCTGCTGCAGGGCGATGTAGGCTCGGGCAAGACCATTGTAGCCTTTATCAGCACCCTGCTGGCGCTGGGCAGCGGGGCGCAGGCGGCCCTGATGGCCCCTACCGAAATTCTGGCCACCCAGCACTACCAGGGCCTGAAGCCCTTTGCTAAAAAGATGGGCCTTACCATAGCGCTGCTTACCGGCTCTACCAAAACCAAGACCCGCCGCCAGATACACGAGGCGCTGGAAAGCGGCCACCTGCACATCCTGGCGGGCACCCATGCGCTACTGGAAGATCCGGTGCAGTTCCAGAACCTGGGCATGGCCATTATCGACGAGCAGCACCGCTTTGGCGTGGCGCAGCGGGCCCGCCTCTGGCAAAAGAACCGGGAGTATCCTCCCCATGTGCTGGTGATGACGGCCACCCCCATCCCCCGCACCCTGGCCATGACGCTGTATGGCGATCTGGACATTTCCATCATCGACGAGCTGCCGGCCGGGCGCAAGCCCATCAAAACGGTGCACCGCTACGATAGCCACCGCCTGCGGGTCTTTGGCTTTATGAAGGAGCAGATTGCCCTGGGGCGGCAGATCTATGTGGTATACCCCCTGATTGAAGAATCGGAAAAGCTGGACCTGAAGGACCTGATGGATGGCTACGAAAGCATTGCCCGGGCCTTTCCGCAGCCGCAGTACCAGATCAGCATTGTGCATGGCCGGCAGCGGCCCGATGAGAAGGAATGGGAGATGCAGCGCTTCATCAAGGGCGAAACGCACATTATGGTGGCTACTACGGTAATAGAAGTAGGGGTAAACGTACCCAACGCCTCGGTAATGGTGATTGAAAATGCTGAGCGCTTTGGCCTGGCGCAGCTGCACCAGCTGCGCGGGCGGGTAGGCCGGGGAGCCGACCAGAGTTACTGTATCCTGATGTCGGACGTAAAGTTGAGCAAGGAGGCGCGCATTCGCATTGAAACCATGGTGCGCACCAATAATGGATTTGAAATTGCCGATATAGACCTGAAGCTCAGGGGGCCGGGCGATATTACCGGCACGCAACAGAGTGGCCTGATGGACATGACCATTGCAGACCTGACAAAAGACGGGGAGATTCTGAAACTGGCCCGTCAGGCGGCAATTGATGTGCTGGAGAACGATCCTGAGCTAAACAGTGCTCAGAACAGCAACATTAAGCGTCAGGTAGACGCCCAGACAAAAGAGGTTGTAAACTGGAGTAAGATCAGCTAAGGCTTAGCGGCTGCGGTAATAGCCCGGGCTGCTGCTTCTGCGGCCGTCGCCTTTGGATACCTGAGCGATTTTGATCAGCAGAAAGCTGAGCAGGAACATGCCGGAAACTACGATAGGCCAAATCTCCTGTTTGCCAAAGCAATTCACAAAGACAAAGAAGGATACAATGATCAGCAGGTTAAGGATCAGGGCCTGGGCGGTTTTTTTAATCACTTGCATACGGCAATCTGGTTAAAGGGTAAACTGCGTGTGTTGGTATTCGAAAGGTAGATAAAAATATTTCCATCCCTAAAAGAGGTACAATTCTGCGGGGCAGGCCGCACGAAAGGTGTGGGGACGAATGTGCATTTTTTGGATTAAAGCTGTAGCAGGCCTCCATACCTTACGCTGATAGAAGGCTTAAAAATAGGCACTTAGCCAGGGGCACTAAAAGTAGAATTGACGGGCCGTAATTATCCAATACCGGCAGCAAGAAGTTCAAAATGGGGTTTAATTCAACAGAAATGGGCTTTTTTTGCCCTCATTCGACGTATGCAGTTAATCAGCAGCCCAATGCTATGCCTGGTAAAATACAATTGCTGGTATGCTCAGTGATAGAAAAATCAAGTTTAAGAAACATCTTACAGCAGCAAAAGCAGGAGGGAAAATAGATGGAAGTGGCGTATTGTATGAACGGTGGGC
>NZ_AODQ01000193.1 GCF_000348925.1 Cesiribacter andamanensis AMV16
AACCAAAGGGTTTTGGAAAAATCTTCGGCTGGAAAAAAAATTCCGAAAAATTTAATGTCTTGGAATTGTAGCGCATCCGATGTCTCCTCAACCCAACGCCTATTTAAGTGTGCTAACGCATACTTTGTTAGGGTTAGTACTTACTTTTTTTAAGATTTTGGCAAAAGGCATGCAGAAGGCTAAAAACAGCCTTATTGACCCAAAGAAAGTTGGGACTGTCAGATGATAGGAATGCGCCAGGGAAGGGCAGTTGCCTGATTTGCAGCAAGTTGAAGGCAAGGGGTGCCGCTGCCGGTAGGGGCTGCTCAGACGGCCATAGCCGGCTGGGGAGCAGGCTTGTATTTGGGAATGGTAAACCGGAAGGTACTACCCTTTCCTTCCTGGCTTTCTACACTGATCATGCCCCCGCTACGCTCCACAAATTCTTTGCAGAGCATAAGGCCCAGGCCGGTGCCCGATTCATTGGCGGTGCCGGGGGTGGAGTATTTGTGCTCGATCTTGAAGAGCTTGGCCAGTACAGCAGGGCTCATGCCCACGCCACTGTCGCGCACGGCTACTTCTATGGCATCTTTCCACTCGTTTACCTCTACCTCTACACTGCCTCCTTTTTCGGTAAACTTAAGGGCATTGCTGATGAGGTTGCGCAGCACGGTATTCATCTGGTTCTTGTCGGCAAAGCCTTTCAGGTTGGCCGGCACCCGGGTGTGCAGGGTGATCTCCTTGTTTTCGGCCGTGCGCTGCAGCAGCTCGGCATTGGCATAGACAAGCTCCCGCACATCCAGAGGCTCTACTTTAATGTCGAGGTTGCCGCTTTGAGAGCGGGACCACTCCAGCAGGTTGTTGAGCAGGCTCAGCAGGTTTTTGATGGACTTGTCCAAGTCGGTGGCCAGCATCTTGATCTCGTCTTTGCTCAGGGCATCGGTATGGTTAATGAGCAGGCCGGCAAAGGAAGTAAGGGAGTTGAGGGGCCCCTTGAGGTCATGGCTGATGATGGAGAAGAACTTGTCTTTGGTGGCATTGAGCTCCTGCAGCTCGCCATTCTGGCGGTTGATGTGCTCATTAACACTTTTTAGCTGCTGGTTGCTGCGGCGGTGGTTGCGGAACAGGTACAGCACCAGGGTAAAGATTACGCTCAGGAGCACCAGCAGTATGATCAGGAAGTTGCGGAAGTTGGCCTGCTCCTGCAGGGCCAGGTCCCGGATCTGCTTGTCTTTTTTCAGAACGGCAATTTCGCTTTCCTTCTGCTCAATCTCAAAACGGTTTTGCAGCTCGGCCATGCGGCGCTCGCTTTCCTCGCCATAGATAAAGTCGCTGATGGCAATGAACTGGTCTTTGTAATGCAGGGCCTGCTCGTAATTTTTCAGGGCGGCGTAGCAGTTGTAGAGATACTCATAGCTATCGCGCATTACCTTTTTGTTGTTGAACTGCTCGCCCAGGCTAAGGGCCAGTTTTAGCTGGTTGATGGCCTGCGCAAAATCTTTCTTCTCAATGTAGATGGCGCCCATCTGGTTTAGGGCCCGGGCGGTGCCATCGGTATCACCGATCTGATCATAGAGTTGGTAGGCGCTGTTCACCTGTACCAGTGCTTTGTCATAATCGGTTTTTAAGAGATAAATCTTACCTAGGGCCATATAACAAATTGCCTGCCCCTCCAGGTCCTGCATGTTCTGGCGCAGGGCCAGGGCGATGTGCTGCATTTCCAGGGCAAGGTCCAGGTTGCCTACCTGGGTATAGGTAATGGCCAGATAATAGTTGCTGGCGGCAATGCCGGGATTATACTCGTTATTCTTGCTGATGCGCAGCGCTTTCTTGTGGTATTCGATCGATTTCTGATCGCTGCCCAGGGCGGTGTACACTACCCCTATTTTGTTAAAGATCTTTACCACCTCAGGATAGAGCGAGAGGCTTTCGGCCATGGCCAGGGCCTGCATGTAATGCTCAATGGCCTTGTAGCTGTTGCCTACTTCAAAATAGATATCGCCAATGAGGTGCAGGGTCTCGGCCTGCTCCTGCTTATATTCCCGCTCTTCGGTGATCTTCAGCGCTTTGTAGCAGTAATCCAGGGCCGATTCATAATCGGAGAGCAGGTAGCGAAGGGCATTGCCGGTAGCGCGCAGGGCAATGGCTTCGGAGCGGGCATCGTTAAGGCGGCGGGCCAGGGTAAGGGCCTGCTTGCTGCGGGCCAGGGCCAGATCGGCCTGCTTGTCCAGGTACTGTTCTGAAAGGGTAAGCAGGATCTGGAGCTTCTGTTGTTCATCGGCCAGGATCAGGCGTACCTCCAGGCTATCGGCCGGCAGCACATCCTGTGCGGACTGGGCAGCAAGGGGCCCGGACAGCAGGCAAGCCAGCAGCCAGAAAACGCCCGTAAGTGTGCGCAGCGCATAAAGCCGAAAGTGCGGGTTAGCCAACACGTAAACCTTTAGATGAGACTGCAATATCTTTATTCTGTTCTAATTAATCCGCTGCATCTTGCGGGTTAAACTTACATAGTAGGGTAAGGGGTGTTTGGTGCAGCCAGCCAACATATTTTACAGCTGAAAGAAGAGGGCCCCTTTTCTTTTGATGCCTATTTCCTTACCTTTGCTATCTGCCCCAACGCCCCATAGCGTATAGTCGAAGCAGAATAAAATTCGTTTATAAATTGTTAAGATAGGGAGAAACGGTTTTGGTAACAGAATCGTTCTTTTATTTTTAATTGTACTGTCTATGTCACAGGTATCGTATTACACCAAAGAAGGATTAGAACGGCTTAGGGCCGAACTCCATGAGCTGAAGACGAAAGGCCGGGCCGATATGGCGCGCCAGATTGCCGAGGCGCGGGATAAAGGAGATTTGAGCGAAAACGCTGAGTACGATGCCGCCAAAGATGCCCAGGGCCTGCTGGAGCTGAAGATCAACAAGCTGGAGGCCATAGTAGCCAATGCCCGGGAAATAGACGAAAGCCAGCTGGATACCTCCAAGGTATCGATCCTGTCCAAGGTAAAGATCCGCAACAAAAAGAACAGCATGACCATGACCTACACCCTGGTGTCGGAGGAGGAAGCGGATCTGAAGAGCAACCGCATTTCCATCAAGTCGCCCATTGGCCAGGGCCTTATGGGCAAGAAGGTGGGCGAAACGGCCGTGGTGAAAGCCCCTGCCGGTACCATGGAGTTTGAAGTTCTGGAGATCAGCCTGTAAGCCCTTTTTGCCATGAGCTCAATTTTTTCAAAGATCATCAATCGGGACATTCCCGCCCATATTGTGGCCGAAGATGAGCAGCACCTGGCCTTTCTGGACATCAACCCGGTGGCCATGGGCCATGTACTGGTGATCCCCAAAAAGGAAGTGGATTATGTGTTTGATCTGGAGGATGCGGCCCTGAGCAAGCTGCACCTGTTTGCCAAAAAAGTGGCAGTAGCCCTCAAACAGGCCGTTCCCTGCCGCCGGGTAGGGGTGGCCATTATTGGCCTGGAAGTACCCCATGCCCATGTGCACCTGGTGCCCCTGCAGAGCATGAACGATATCAACTTCACCAAGCCCAAGCTCTCGCCCGGCAAGGCCGAGCTGGAGCAGATTGCCGAACGCATCAAGCGCTACCTGCCCCAGGCCTAAGGGCTTGCAGATAGCATAGCAGAAAAGCAGCCCCCGGGCTGTTTTTTTTGTTAACGGCTGTTGCCGGGTACACGGCTACCTAGAGTGAGGTGGCTGCATGGAGCAGCAGCAACAGAAAAAGAAGAATGAGGGGTGAGATACGCTTCATGCCTGTACACCAGTTTAGGTAAAACGTAAAGCGAGGGTGCAGTGAGATGCACCGCAGAGGGTATACGAAAATGTTGGTCAGGCGATGCGTTCCGGATTCTGTTTCAGGAACGAAGACCAGCTCTTATTGCCCCGTATGTTGTTGCCCTTCTGGTAGTGGTGCGTAATGGCTACGGCCAGGGCGTCGGTGGCATCCAGCAGCTTGGGGATCTCCTCAAAGTGCAGAATATCTTTCAGCATATGGGCCACCTGTTCTTTAGAGGCATTGCCATTGCCGGTAACACACTGCTTGATCTTTTTTGGGGCATACTCGGTGATGGGGATCTGCCGGCTGAGGGCAGCGGCCATGGCAACGCCCTGCGCCCGGCCCAGCTTAAGCATGGACTGGATATTCTTGCCAAAGAAGGGAGCTTCCAGGGCCACCTCATCGGGATGGTACTCCTCTATGATGCTAATGACTCTGTCGAAGATTTTCTTTAGTTTCAGCTCGTGCTCCTTATATTTGCTCAGGTGGATCACCCCAAACTGCAGCAGTTCCAGGCGATTTCCCTTTGACAAAATAATGCCATAGCCCATGACAGTGGTGCCGGGATCAAGGCCAAGAATGATGTTTTCGGTTTTCTGCTGCACAGGCTTTATCTCAGATATGCAAGTTAGTTCGCTTTCCCCGCTTAAAAAAACAAGCCTGGCCAAAAAGCTTACAGTAGCTGCTAAGCTCCTGCTCTTTGTGGGAATCCTCTTATTTCTGCTGGCCAAGCTCTGGCAGCACGAGGCCAGCTGGCACAGCATGCTGGCGCAACTGGCCCGGGGCTGGCACAGTCCGGCCAATGGCTGGGTAGGCCTGGCCCTGCTGCTGGTGCCCCTCAACTGGCTGTTGGAGGCCTTAAAATGGCAGGTGCTTGTACGGCGAATACAAGCGGCCAGCCTGGGCAGCAGTTGCCAGGCAGTGCTGGCAGGGCTGAGCCTGGGCCTGCTTACCCCCCGCAGCCTGGGCGATTATGCCGGGCGGCTGCTGGTGCATGGCAGCCAGCACAAGGTACGCATGCTAGGGGTGGTGCTGCTTAACCGGCTGGTGCAGTCCCTTAGTACGTTTTTAGGCGGTCTGCTGGGCATACTTATACTTATAGTAACGCTGGGCCTATGGCAAAGCCAGGAGCTGGTCTGGCTGCTGCTGCCCAGCCTGCTGGGGCTGCTGGCCCTGCTGGGGCTTATGGGGCCCTTGCGCCAGCGGCTGCTTCTGCGCCTGCAGCAATGGGTGGGGGAGAAGTGGCTGCGCTGGCTGACCCCCTTAACAGAATATAGTGTGCGGGAGCTGCTGCTGGTCAATGCCTGGGGGCTGCTGCGCTATGGAGTATTCAGTTTTCAGTTTGTCTGCCTGCTCTGGTGGGCGGGCATTGTCCTGCCCCTGGGGCTGCTGCTGGCAGGGGTAGCGGCTACCTTTCTGATCAAGACCCTGGTGCCGGCCTTTAACCTGCTGAGTGACCTGGGGGTGCGGGAGTTTTCGGCCCTGCTGATCTTTTCCCTGCTGGAGCAGCCCCAGGCCGAGGTGGTGGCCGCCAGCCTGCTGCTTTGGTTCCTGAACATTTGCCTGCCCTCGCTGGCTGGGCTGGGGGTGGTGCTGCAACTGAGGCGAAAACTTGCGCTTAGCGAATGACAGCTGCCTGGCTACTTCTGTTGCTGGTAGGGGCCTATGCCGCCGGGCTGGCCTACCTGCGCTGGCACTGGCTGCGGCCCCAGGCCCGGGGGGGTGCTCCTGAGGGCGCACTACCAGCGTCTCCCTTCATCAGCCTGCTGGTAGTGGTGCGCAATGAGGCCGCCAACCTGCCCCTGCTCTTTGATGGCCTGCGCCGGCAAGATCTTTCTCCCGAGGCCTTTGAGCTCCACCTGGTAGATGATGCCAGTACCGACCCTACCTACGCACTGGCCGAGGCTTTTGCAGCCGAAGCCCCCTTTGCCATGCAGCTGCACCGCCTGGGGCCGCATCTGGC
>NZ_AODQ01000194.1 GCF_000348925.1 Cesiribacter andamanensis AMV16
GCCCTTTCGCTATCACGTGGCTCTTTAGCTGTCCGTTTTGGCCAGCTTATGATAACCACATTCTGCTTCCTGATAGTTCCACCAGGTTATGGGAAAGTAGAAGAAACTCTCGCTTCCCTGCTTTTTCTTACCCATTCCCTGTTCCTATCAACAGCGAAACGCTTCGTACACCTTGTCAATTTTGGCGTCCTGTGAGCATTTCTCTCAGGCCGGGTTACAAAGATACCATCGCTGGATCTTCATTCGCAAGAACTGCCTAAAAGAAAATTTTCAGGCTAGCTTTTTACCACCCCCAGACAATTGCCACGAATAAATTGCATACCAACTTGGTACTTCTCATCCGGCAAATTGTCTTCCTTTCAATTTCCCAAACGCCTTCTGCGGAATGGGGATGCAAGTATAGCAGATGCATCCCCATCTTCGCAAGTGTTTCCAAGGCTTTATTTTTTGCCTTAAATCCCCGGCATCCTAACGTACTGGCCTACAGCCTATCAGACAAATTGCCTCCGGAGCTGGTAGGTTTGGCGTAGCCGATCGATCATCTGACTGCTTTGCTGGTGGTCAAGCGTCTGCTGTCCGTCGCTGCTGGCAAGCTCTGGCCGCTCATGTACCTCTACGATTACCCCATCGGCGCCGGCCATAACGGCCGCCAGGGCCATGGGCTCTACCAGGTGGCGAATGCCAATGCCATGAGAGGGGTCTACCACCACCGGCAGGTGGGTTTTCTCCTTGAGGATGGGAACAGCATTCAGATCCAGGGTATTTCGGCTGGAGGGCTCATAGGTGCGAATGCCGCGTTCGCATAGAATCAGCTTTTCATTGCCGGCGCTGAACACATATTCTGCTGAATACAGGAGCTCATCAATAGTGCCGCTAATTCCGCGCTTGATCATAACGGGCTTATCAACCTTGCCCAGCTCATCCAGCAGGTTGAAGTTTTGCGTATTTCGGGCGCCTACCTGAAACACATCCACATAGGGATACATTTCTTCGATCTGCGAAACCTGCATCACCTCGGTAATGATCTTGATTCCGGCTTCCTGTGCCAGCTGATGCCAGAGCTGAAGGCCGCTGATGCCCATGCCTCGAAACGAATAGGGCGAACTGCGCGGCTTGAATACGCCTCCGCGCATGATGCGGATGCCATTGTCCTTCAGGTGGCGGATGGTACGGCTGATCTGCTCCTCCCCTTCTATGGAACAGGGGCCGAGCATGATGCTAAAATCATCCTGCCCAATGTGTACCCCATCGCCAAGATCAAGGGTTGTGGGCTTTACTTTCCATTTGCCTGAAACCAGCTTGTAATCGTCCGACACGCGATGAATGTCGGCAATGCCGGGCAGGCTGGCGATCTGGCGAATGTCGAAATCGGTTTTGCCAATGCCAATAAGGTAATGCCCCTTTTGGGTACGGGTTTCGCTGATCTTATACCCAAGCTCCTTTGCTTTGGAGACGATGGCGGATTTCTGGGCCTCGCTGCTATCGGGTTGTAATTGTATGATCATGATGGTGGGTTAGCGGTCGCTTCCTTTAATAGCACTTACAAATTCTATAATATCTTGCTCCAGGTCCTGGCTCTGGCCCAGCAAGTTGATAAAAGCACTGCCGATAATGGCCCCCTGAGCATGCTGGCAGGCCTGCTCAAAGGTTTGGCGGTTTGAGATGCCAAAGCCAATTAGGCGCGGGCGCTGAAGCTGCATGCTGTTGATGCGCTCAAAATAGCGGATCTGCTCGTCGGTAATGTCCCGCCTGGCCCCGGTGATGGAGGCTGAGGATACCATGTAAATAAAGCCGCTGCTGTGCTCATCAATCTCCCGCACCCGCTCAGGCGAGGTCTGGGGTGAGATCAGAAAGATGTTGTGCAACCCATACTGTTGAAATATGGGCTGGTACACTTCCCGGTATTCGTACATGGGCAGGTCAGGGAGAATGAGGCCATCGATGCCCACTTCGGCGCAGGCCTGGCAAAAGCGCTCTACCCCATACTGCAGCACCGGGTTGAAGTAGCCCATCAGCACCAGCGGTAGGGAAACTTCGTTGCGAATCTCCTTTAACTGCTCAAACAGCCGCTTCATGGTCATGCCCCCTTCCAGGGCATGCTGGTTGCTGGCCTGAATGGTGGGACCATCGGCCACCGGGTCGGAATAGGGAATGCCAATCTCCACAATATCGGCCCCGGCTTTCTGGAGGGCTTTGAGAACAGGCACTGTACTCCCCTGCTGAGGATAACCGGCGGTAAAGTATACATTTAAAATTCTTTCCTGCTTTTGCTGAAAGAGCTGATCAAGTCGGTTTTGGGTGGCCGTAGCGGGCATAGGTATACTGGTTGATTTGCAGATGAATCCCTCTGTCAGCCAACTGGCCTTATGAGAGATAAAGGGTGTTTCAGTTTATAAATAGCGATCACAATGGGAGGATCCCCCCTATGCATATGATAACTTAGTAGCCGCCCCAGCGGATGTAGGTCTCCAGATCCTTATCGCCGCGGCCGCTTAGGTTCACTACTACTACATCCTGTGGCTGCAGTTTCAGTTCGCTTAGCGCCGCCAGGGCGTGGGCCGATTCGATGGCAGGAATAATGCCTTCCGTTTTGGCCAGGTGAATACCGGCTTTCATGGCTGCTTCATCGGTAACGGGGATAAACTGTGCCCGCTTGCTGGCATAAAGGTGGGCATGCAGGGGGCCAATGCCAGGGTAGTCCAGTCCGGCCGAAATGCTGTAGGGTTCTACCACCTGTCCATCATCGGTTTGCATGAGCAGGGTCTGGCTGCCGTGGAGCACGCCGGGTTTGCCCAGGGCCGTGGTGGCGGCCGATTGTCCGCTGCTGACCCCCTTGCCGGCCGCTTCTACCGCCACCAGCTTTACTGAGGGTTCATCCAGGTAATGATAGAAGGCTCCGGCAGCGTTGGAGCCGCCTCCTACACAAGCCACCACATGGGTGGGCAGCTCAGAGCCGGTTTTTTCCAGCAGCTGCAGGCGTATTTCTTCGCTGATGATGGCCTGCAGGCGAGCCACCATATCGGGATAGGGGTGCGGGCCTACTACACTGCCAATGATGTAGTGGGTGTCCTGCGGATTATTGATCCAGTGGCGCATGGCCTCGTTGGTGGCATCCTTCAGGGTCTGGCTGCCGCTGGTGGCCGGGCGCACCTCCGCACCCAGAATCTTCATGCGCTCTACATTAGGCTTTTGCCGCTCCATATCATGCGCCCCCATGTACACAATGCACTCCAGCCCCATCAGGGCACAGACTGTGGCAGTGGCCACCCCATGCTGGCCGGCGCCGGTTTCGGCAATGATCTTCTTCTTGTTAAGCCGCTGGGCCAGCAAGATCTGGCCCACCGTATTGTTTACCTTATGCGCGCCGGTATGGCAGAGGTCTTCCCGCTTCAGGTAGATGTGGGCGCCCAGCGCTTCCGATAGCCGGCTGGCCAGGTAGAGGGGCGTGGGCCGGCCCACATAATCGCGCAACAGCTGGCGGTACTGCTCCTGAAAATCCGGGCTATAGAGGATCTCCAGATAGTTTTGCCGCAGCTCCTCCACATTGGGGTAGAGCATTTCGGGGATAAAGCTGCCGCCAAACTGGCCGTAATAGCCGCGTTCGTTTACAGCAAAGGGGGTGCTATGGGTAGGGACTGTGCTCATGGGGATATGGGTTTGATTCATCTGCTGCCCCCTTCTCATCACAGAAAAAGGGGGGACTGGGACGATGTCGATTAAATGATACTGGCGATGGACTTGAAAAATAGTACTATGGTAATAGCATCGGGTGGCTAAACAGTTCCTGCAGAGCCGGGATGTTCTTGAGGCCGGGGGCTACTTCAAATTTGCTGTTCACATCCAGGGCATGCAGGGGCAGGTGCGCCAGAGTCTCCAGCCCATCGAGCGAGGCTAGCTCCAGCCCCCCGCTCAGAAAGAAGGGGGTTGGCAGCGAGTAGTGCGTCAGCAGCTGCCAGTTAAAGGCCTTGCCGGTACCCCCATACTGCTGGCCCAGGGTATCGAACAGAAAATAATCTACCGCCCCAAGGTAAGGATGCAGCTCCTGCTCCTGAAACACCTCCCCTATCCGGATGGCCCTGATCACCTCCAGCCCCTCCTGCCTGAGTTGCCGGCACAGCGCAGGCCCTTCCTCACCATGCAGCTGCACCGCCTGAAGCTGATACTGGCGGGCGCGTTGCAGTATTTCTTCCCGGCCGGCATTTACAAATACCCCTACTTTTTTAATGGTATCGGGCAGTTGGGCCAGCGCCTCGGGGGCCAGGCTTTCGGGCATGTAGCGTGGACTTTTCTCCCAGAAAATAAAGCCCAGGTACTGCGGTTTGAGCGCAGAAACCGCCTGCAGGTTGGCCGGCTGCTTCATGCCACATACTTTTATATATATAGTATGCTTCATGCGTGGGTGCCAGGGGCGGTATCTCCCCGCTTTTTCTGCTGCAGCTGCTGAAATTCATGAATGAAACGGGCGGCAGCCTGCTCGGGCCGGCTGTGCTGCATAAAGCTTTCGCCTATGAGAAAGCCTTCAAACCCAAACGCCTGCAGCTCCAGCAGGGTAGCGGGATTGGAAATGCCGCTTTCGCTTACCTTTACAAACTCTTGCGGTATGTGGGGCGCCAGTTCTTTAGAAACCGCTATATCGGTCACAAAGGTATTGAGGTTGCGGTTGTTGACGCCGATCAGGTCCACCTCAGGATGCAGGTTCTGCTGCAGCTCGTCCAGGCTGTGCACTTCCATGAGCACCTCCAGGTGCAAACTTTTGGCAAAGGCGGCCAGCTCCTTGAGCCGCTGCGGAGAAAGCACGGCGGCAATCAGCAGAATGGCATCGGCGCCGATGGCCTTGGCTTCTACAATCTGGTACTCCTCAATGATAAAATCTTTCCGCAGAATGGGGCAGTAATTGAACTTGCGGGCAGTGCTCAGATCTTCGTTGCTGCCGCCAAAATACTGCTTGTCCGTAAGCACGCTCAGGGCCGATGCCCCGGCCTGCATGTAGCCAATGGAGGTACGTTCCACATCGGCATAGGGGTTGATCATGCCTTTGCTGGGTGATTTCTTCTTGAATTCGGCAATGATGCCGGACTTATCCTGCCGCAGGATGTATTTTTTGAGGCTTACGGTTTGCCCGCCAAAAAACAAGCTTTGCTCCAGCAGCTTGATGGGGTACAGGCTGATGCGCTCGGCCACTTCGGCCTTTTTATGGGTAATGATTTCCTGTAAAATGCTCATGGGTGTCGGGTATGGGGTGTCGGGTATGGGGTATGAGGTATGGGGAGGTGGTCCGGGCCATGCAGGCTTGCCAAAGGCCCTACTGCAGGTGTACGGATGTTTTCTTTTTTTGGCCTATGAGGGTTTGAAAACAGTGAAGGGCCCTGCCGCTCCGGAGGCTTTCCCGGGCCGCCGCTACCCCCTCAGGCAGGCTGTATCCTTTACCTACCTGCAGCGCCATGCCGGCATTGGCCAGTACGGCCGCTTCCTGAGCTT
>NZ_AODQ01000195.1 GCF_000348925.1 Cesiribacter andamanensis AMV16
ATCATACTGGCTCAAGGTAAAATCCAAAGCGGAAGCCAAAGATATCCTTCACTTCCGGGTTGAGCTGCATGATGGGCAGGGGGCGGGGCTCCCGGCTCAGCTGCAGGCGCGCCTGCTCCAGGTGGTTGCTGTAGAGGTGGGCATCGCCCAGGGTATGGATAAATTCACCAGGCTGCAGGCCGCATACCTGGGCCACCATCAGGGTAAGCAGCGCATAGGAGGCAATGTTAAAGGGCACTCCCAGAAACACATCGGCACTGCGCTGGTAAAGCTGGCAGGATAAGCGGCCCTCCGCCACATAAAACTGAAAGAGTGCATGGCAGGGGGGTAATTTCATTTTGTCAATGTCGGCCACATTCCAGGCACTCACCATCAGGCGGCGGGAGTCGGGATTGCGCCGGATCTGGGCAATCAGGTTACTGATCTGGTCGATGGTGCTGCCATCGCCGGCCGGCCAGCTGCGCCACTGGTAGCCATATACGGGCCCCAGCTCCCCCTGGTCATCGGCCCATTCATCCCAGATGCTTACTCCATTCTCTTTGAGGTAGCGGATGTTGGTATCGCCCTGCAAAAACCAGAGCAGCTCATGGATAATGCTGCGCAGGTGCACTTTTTTGGTGGTGACCAGGGGGAAGCCCTCCTGCAGATCAAAGCGCATCTGGTAGCCAAATACGCTGCGGGTGCCGGTGCCGGTACGGTCTTCTTTGGTTACCCCCCTATCGAGGATGTGTTGCATCAGGTCCAGATATTGCCGCATAGCCGAGAGAAAGAGTGTAAAAGTTTACTAATTTCGGATCTGTAAAATACGCGCTCCAAATCAGAAGGTACTAGACCTGGGCTGATTTTTTTATACCCCATGCAAACGCTGGCAAAACGCACTCTTTATCTTATTGGCCTCATCACCCTTGTGCTGGCTTTTTTCATCGGCCGGCTGGGCTTTGACTATAATTTTGAGAACTTCTTTCCTACCCAGGACAAAGACCTGGACTTTTTTCTAAGCTACCGGGAGGCTTTTGAAAACGACAATGATTTTCTGCTCATCGGCATTCAAAACCGGGAGGGCATTTTTCAGCAGGAGTTTTTGCAGCGGCTCGATACGGTTACCCGCCAGCTGGACAGCCTCTCCCTAACCCGCCAGGTACTCTCCATCACCAACCTCAAAAACCCCATCATTGGTCCGCTGGGGGTGCTGCAGCCCCCGGCGCTGCGGATCAATGAGCCGGGCTACTATGCAGCCGACAGTGCCTCCCTCTATGCCAACCCGGCTGTGCGGGGCACCCTGGTGGCGCAAAACACCCCTGCCGTAGCCATCCTGGTCAACCACCAGCTGCAGATCAGCAAGCGCAAGGCCGATTCGCTCATGCAGCAGGTAGCCCAGATTCTGGCGCCCCACCCCTTTGATGCGGTGCACCTGGCCGGCAAGGTGCGGGCACAATCGGTCTATGTAGAAAAGATGCAGGTAGAGCTGGCTCTGTTTGCGGCAGCTTCGGTGGTGCTGGTAGTCATTTTTCTTACCCTGGCCTACCGCTCGGCCTGGGGGGTGGCAGTGCCCATTCTGGTAGTGATCCTTACCGTGGTATGGGTGCTGGGCATCATGGGGGCTACCGGCAAAAAACTGGATGTGATGATGGTGCTGCTGCCCACCATCATGTTTGTGGTAGGCATGTCGGATGTAGTGCACATCCTGACCAAATACATTGAAGAGCTGCGCAACGGCCTGCCCAAGCAGCAGGCGCTCCGCCTTACGCTGAAGGAAATAGGGCTGGCCACTTTCCTGACCTCGCTTACAACGGCTATCGGTTTTCTTACCCTGCTTACGGCCAACATTCTGCCTATCCGTGATTTTGGCCTCTATGTGGCCATAGGGGTATTTGCCGCCTTTGTACTGGCCTTTACCGTAATGCCGGCCGTGCTGGCCCTGATGAAAACCCCAAAAGTGGTACACCGCAGCCAGAACCGCCTGCTTTGGGTGGGCAGCCTGCGGCGCCTGTTTCTATGGGTAGTGCGCCGGCGCTATGCAGTACTGGTTTTTTATGGGGGGATCCTGATCCTCTCGGGCTGGGGCATCAGCCGGCTGCAAAGCAACACCTTTCTGCTGGAAGACATTGGCGAAAATGATCCCCTCAAGCAGGATGTTTATTTCTTCGATGAGCATTTTGGCGGCAACAAGCCCTTTGAAATGGCCATTCTGGTGCAGGACAGCAGCCGTTCGGTCTGGGATCCGGAAGTGCTGGCCGAGATACAGAAGATGGAAACCTACCTGCAGCAGCAGTATGGAGTAGGCACCCTGGCTTCTCCCCTGCTGCTGGTTAAGGGGGTAAACCGGGCCTTAAACGGCGGGGATGTGGAGCAGTTTCGCCTGCCGGAGAGCCCGCAGGCCTACCGCCGCATAGAAAGTTACCTGCGCCGGCTGGAGGGCACCCAGGCCGCTGTACCCCTTAGCGCCCAAAAGGGGCAGCTGGGGCGCATGAGCGGCCGCATGCCCGACTGGGGAAGCCAGCTAAGCAGAGAGAAAAACGCCGCCCTGGATTCGTTCATGCTGCACGCCATCCGCAGGGATCTGGTGAGCTTTCAGCTTACAGGCACTTCAGTGCTGGTAGACCGTAATGCCGAGTACATAACGCGCAACATGCTGGAGGGACTGGGCATCGCCTTTGGTGTTATTGCCCTGATCATTGGACTGCTGTACCGCTCCTGGCGCATGACCCTGATAGCCCTGGTGCCCAACATTATACCGCTGCTGATGATTGCCGGCATCATGGGTTGGGCCGGCATTTACCTGAAGGCCTCCACCTCCATCATCTTTACCATTGCCTTTGGCATAGCCGTAGACGACACCATCCACTTTCTGAGCAAACTGAAGCTGGAGCTCAACAAGGGCCGATCGCTGCTCTATGCCATTAAACATACCTATCTTTTTACCGGCAAGGCCATCATCATCACCTCTACCATTCTGGCAGGAGGCTTTTTAACCCTGCTACTCTCCAGTTTTGGCAGCACCTTTTATACCGGACTGCTGGTGAGCCTTACGCTTATCTTTGCCGTAATAGCCGATCTTAGCCTGCTGCCGGTGCTGTTGCTCCTATTTCTACCCAAAAAGAATTCAGGAAAAGATGCAGCCTAAGCCAACGCTTTCACCTTTTCCGACAGCTGCGGCGCCTGTACCCCAGGCTAAAGTGTTGATTTTCCGAAACCTATAGAGGGGCTATCAGTTTAGAAAATAAACGCTTAATGCCATGGACCTGATCATTATACTGGTGGTGCTGTTGATTGTGATCGTATTTATCGTAGTCGGGTACCGAAAAAGAAAAAAAAGTGGGAATGATCCCGGTGGTGATACCGGAACAACCATTTCCAGAGCCGTGCGCAAAGATCCGCCTAGCAGGCAACCCTGATCCCTGGGTTACTTTTATATTAAATAACGGAAAGGGTATACCCTGATTTTAATTTTTGGCTAAATTGCCTTAGATTTACGCTGCTTTTTGAAGCGCCCTAAACCTTAACCTTGTTTTATGAGTCCGTCAGCGATTATACTTAATGTATGTGCGGCTACTTTTTTAGCTCTTTTCATCATTTTCACTTCTTACCTGATTGCCCGTTTTATTCGGATGCGTCAGCAACAGACCATTGAAGAAAGCGGCAAGCAAATCGCGTTTTACAAGGCTTCAGCTGAAGTACCGGCCCAGGCAAAAACCAGCAAGCTGCGCCTGGCTGAGGCAAAATAAGCCTGGGGTAACAACCAATACATAGCAAAAAAGCGCACTGCATTTGCATACAGGCGCTTTTATAATCATTTATGACTGCACCCTCAGGGGTGATCAGGGCTGTACCCATAATGCCGGTACAGGGTATCTACAAACTGTGAATCGTATTGTTGGGGCCAGCCATCGGCTGTGCCGGGCGCAGCCCGAAGCCGGTCGGTATCGGCCATGATGCGCACATCTCCCCGTTGGGAGCGCAGCACATTGGGGGGCAGCGCTGCACGGTCTATCCCCTCTCCCAGAAAGCCCTTGCTCTTTAGGGTATAAAAGGCCAGCCGCCCGGTATTGAGGTCAACTACTATATCGTCCAGTGTACCCCCGCTGGCGCCATCCTTCAGATGGATAGTGGTACTTTTCAGATCTTTCAAGAAACTCCATTGATTTTCCATTGTGTTACATTTGATGGGTCTACACCTCCTCTACTGATTCCATAAGGCCTTTGTTTGGCAATGTGCTACTATTTTACCCGATTTCGCGTACATTTGTAGCCCCTGAAAACACCACCAATGGCAGAGTATAACTTCCTGGAGATTGAACGCAAGTGGCAGCAACGCTGGCAGGAGCAACACCTTTACAAGACCGAGATCCGGCATGACAAGCCCAAGTTCTACGCGCTTGACATGTTTCCCTACCCCTCTGGCGCCGGCTTGCACGTAGGCCACCCCCTTGGCTACATTGCCTCCGATATCGTTTCGCGCTTCAAGCGCATGAAGGGCTACAATGTGCTGCATCCCATGGGCTTTGATGCCTTTGGCCTGCCGGCCGAGCAATACGCCATCCAGACCGGCCAGCATCCTGCCATTACTACCGAACAGAACATTCGACGCTACAAAGAGCAGCTCAAAAACATTGGCTTCTCCTTTGACTGGAGCCGTGAGGTTGCCACATCCGACCCTGCCTATTACAAATGGACCCAGTGGATCTTCAAGCAGCTGTTTCTGCATTATTATGATCTGGAGCAGGACCGTGCCCGCCCGGTACAGGAGCTGATGCGGCGCTTTGAGAAATCGGGTAATGCCGGCCTGCAGGCTGCCTGCGATGAGGAAACGCCCCAGTTCTCAGCCAATGCCTGGAAGGCCATGACGCAGGCCGAGCGGGAGCAAATACTGCTGTACTACCGCCTGGCCTACCTGTCTGATACCACCGTAAACTGGTGCCCGGCCCTGGGCACCGTGCTGGCCAATGAAGAGGTGAAGGATGGCGTATCGGAGCGGGGGGGCTTTCCGGTGATCCGCAAAAAAATGAAGCAGTGGAGCCTGCGCATTACCGCCTATGCCGGCCGCCTGCTCACTGATCTGGAAGGGCTGCAGTGGCCCGAAGCCGTAAAGGAAATGCAGCGCAACTGGATAGGCCGCTCTGAGGGGGCAGAACTGTATTTTGAGGTAGAGGGCCATGCTGAAAAAATAAAAGTATTTACCACCCGCATTGATACCGTATACGGCGCCACCTTTCTGGTGCTGGCGCCGGAACATGAGCTGGTGCAAACCATTACCACCCCTGATCGGGAGGCACTGGTTAACGAGTATGCCGAGCAGGCAAAAAACCGCTCGGAACGCGACCGAATGAGCGATGTAAAAACCGTTTCGGGTGCTTTTACCGGGGCCTATGCCCACAATCCCTT
>NZ_AODQ01000196.1 GCF_000348925.1 Cesiribacter andamanensis AMV16
CTTTGCCCGGCAGGGCGCCGAGGTTCATATTTTGGATGTTTCTGAAGAGGCTGCCCGTCAGACCTGCGCGGAAATTGCGGCCGAAGGGGGTAGTGCCCACTTCCATCGGTGCGATATCAGCCGGCAGGCTGAGGTACTGGCGGTATTTGCGCAAATTGGTACCCCCCAGATTCTGGTGAACAATGCCGGCATCGCCCATGTAGGCAATCTGGAGGCCACCACCGAAGAGGCCTTCGACCGCATCTACCAGGTAAACATCAAAGGCGCCTACAACTGCCTGCTGGCGGCTGTACCTCTCATGAAAGCCGCAGGGGGTGGGGTGGTGCTGAATGTGGCCTCCATAGCCGCCCTGGTGGGCCTGCCCGACCGCTTTGCCTACAGCATGAGCAAGGGGGCCATGGCGGCCATGACGCTATCCGTAGCCAAAGATTACCTGAGCAGCAACATTCGCTGCAACAGCATTTCGCCGGCGCGGGTGCATACCCCCTTTGTGGATGGCTTTATCGCCAAGAACTACCCGGGCCAGGAGCAGGAGATGTTCGACAAGCTCTCCAAAACCCAGCCCATCGGCCGCATGGGCAGGCCCGAGGAAATAGCCGCCCTGGCGCTCTACCTCTGCTCCGACGAGGCTGGCTTTATCACCGGCTGCGATTACCCCATCGATGGCGGATTTACCACCCTGAATACCTAACGTACTGGAGCGCATAGCAGGCAATCTATTTCGCTGGTTCGCGCGTCTCGCCCGGCCCTCACCCTACTGGATCTGGATCCGAGCCACAGGCTCGAACCCGCGTAAAAACCAGCAAACCCCCTACCTGATATCCGATACCTCACCCCTCATACCCGACCACCCATGAAACTATTCAGATTTGGCGCCCCCGGACAGGAAAAACCCGGGCTCTGCATTGGCCACAAGCATTATGATCTATCTGCTTTTGGCGAAGATTACAACGAAGCGTTTTTTGAGACCGATGGCCTAAACCGCCTGCAGGCCTTTCTGGCCGAAAAGGGGGCCGGGCTGTCCCAGCTGCCCGAAGAGGGAATGCGCTTTGGTCCGCCGGTGGCACGTCCTTCCAAGATCATCTGCATTGGCCTCAACTATGCCGACCATGCCCGGGAATCGGGCGCAACCCCTCCGCAGGAACCCATCCTGTTCTTTAAATCCACCACTGCCCTGTGCGGACCAAACGATGCAGTGGTCATCCCCAGAGGAGCCGAAAAGCTGGACTGGGAGGTGGAACTGGCCGTAGTGATCGGCAGAAGGGCCAGCAATGTGTCGGAGGCCGAGGCCCCGGACTATGTGGCCGGCTATGTGCTGCACAACGACTACAGCGAGCGAGCCTTTCAGCTGGAGCGCGGCGGCCAGTGGGTAAAGGGCAAAAGCTGCGATACCTTTGCGCCCCTGGGTCCCTACCTGGTAACCCCCGAGCAGCTTGGCAATGTGGATGCGCTGCGCCTCTGGCTAAAGGTAAACGGCCAGCTGATGCAGGATGGCAGCACCGCCGAACTGATCTTTAAAGTTCCCCAGCTGATTGCCTATGTAAGCCAGTTTATGACCCTTTTGCCGGGCGATATTATCTCTACCGGCACCCCGGCCGGCGTAGGCCTGGGCATGAAGCCCCCCCGGTATCTGAAGGCCGGCGATGTGGTGGAACTGGGCATTAAGGGGCTGGGCGAGGCCCGGCAGCTGGTGCAGGCCTTTCAAAAGGGCGGACATTAACGACCCCTGGTCGGACAGTTTTCGTATAGTAGCCTATTCCCACAGAGAGTCCCCAATAGGCAGAAGGGGTGTTCTGGTGGGGGTACTAAATTTTTTTAGCGATGTATAAACGAATGCAAAGTACCTGGACCATCACCAAAGAAACTTTTACCGATTTCTTTGACGATAACCCCATGGATTATGCCGCCATTATTGCGTTTTATACCATTTTTTCGCTGCCGGCGGTCCTGATCATTACCATCCGCATTGCCACCACGGCTTTTGGGGAGGAGGCTGTACGGGGCGAGATCGTCAACCAGACCAGTGGCATCATAGGGCGGGGTAGTGCCGAGCAGGTGCAGAGCATTATCGAAAATGCCGAGCAGTCGGAGGCCACCACTATTGGTACCATCATAGGCATAGCCGTCATGATCTTTAGTGCCACCACCGTGTTTGTAGCGCTGCAAAATGCCCTTAATGCCATGTGGCAGGTGGAGGCCAAACCCGAAAAAGGCTGGGTTAAGATGATCATTAACCGGGTACTGTCGCTGGCCATGGTGGTGAGCATGGGGTTTTTGCTGCTGGTATCCCTTTCGGTAGATGTGCTGCTGGGCCTGCTGAACGACTACCTGCGCGAGGCCCTTTCGGGCATTGCCGTATACCTGATCACTGCCGGTAATTTTCTGGTCTCCCTGGGCATCAGCATCCTTATTTTCGCCATCATCTTTAAGGTGTTGCCCGATGCCAAGATACGTTGGAGCAATACCTGGGTGGGAGCAACGGTGACGGCCCTTTTATTCACCATTGGCAAGTTTGTGATCAACATTGTGCTGCAGCACGACCCCCTGGCCGATACCTATGGAGCGGCCGGTGCCCTGGTGATGATCCTGGTATGGGTGTATTATACCTCCATTATCTTTCTGTTCGGGGCTGAGTTTACCCAGGTCTATTCCCGGCACCACGACCGCGGTATACGCCCGGCCGACAATGCCGTAAAGGTAGAGATGAAGAAAGTAGAGACCGACCAGGACGGCAGCCAGAAGGAAGTAAAGGGCAAGAAGGCCGATAGCTTTTAGGGGGTACAAAAAAAGCCGGTTTCTTTGAGTAAAAATCGGCCGAAAAGAGGTGGGTATACCCCTTAGCGCTTGATGTCGATGGTGTACTTGAACTTATCGGCCCGGTAGTAGCCCAGGTTGTACTCAATGGGCCGGTCGCCGGGGTCGCACACCAGGCGCTTGCGGAACAGAATGGGCTCGCCCGATTTCATGGCCAGTAGCTTGGCCAGCTTGCTATCGGCCAGCATGGCCGATATTTCTTCCTTGGAGATGGAGGGTACGGTGTGGTAGTCGTTTTCCAGAATGTCGTAGAGGTAGCCGTTAAAATCCTCGTTGCCCGTCATGCCCACGCGGGGATGGAAATAAGAGATAAAGTACACAAAGGGCCCCTCGTCATAGCCCTTCAGGCGCTCCAGTTTCAGAATTTTGGTGCCTTTTTTCACCTGCAGGGCGGAGGTCACTTCCTCATCGGCCATTACCCAGCTTACTTCTATCTTATAGTTCTTAAAATCGATGCCCTTTTTGTGCATCTCCTTGGAGAAGCTGAACCAGTTGTCCAGCTTGGTGGTCACCCCTTTTTTCAGCACTTTGGTGCCTACCCCTTTTTTGCGATCCAGCAGATTTTCGTGCACCAGTTTGTTGGTGGCCTGCCGGATGGTGTTGCGGGAAATGCCCAGGCGCTTGGCCAGGTCTACCTCTTTGGGGAGTAACTTGCCATTCTGGTAGGCCGGTTCCTTGATCATTTCCCGCAACAGATTTTCTACCTGCACATGAAGGGGTAAATGGCTGTTGTGGTCGATGGCAATGGGTGTTTCCACTAGTTATGTCTTTTTGTTCAAACAAATATAAAAAATCCCGGCATAAAGCGCTAGTATAACTACTATAGTGCAGGATTTGTACTCTTGAAGAGCTGAAAGGGCAAATTCCGGTAAAATCTAACTCTTGCATCCTAAAGCACCGCTGCTGCTGATGAATGCTAAGGCGTTTGTCGGCAAGCGAAGGAAATGCAGGGAATTAGTTTGTTCATATGTTCATACGTAGTAACTTAAGCGCTGTTCCTTTTTGCCGCTGTTCATGAAATACCCCTGCTGCCTCCTGCTTTACGTACTCCTGTTGGTATCTACAGACCTGCAGGCCCAGTCGCCGGCCTATAAAGACGAGGCCTTTACCCAATATTTCCGGCAGGTAGAGGGCTGGATCGCCTCAGATGCTACTATTTCGGTACCTCTGCCCAACAACCGCTCGCTCTGGCTCTTTGGCGATACGCACCTGGATGATTACCGGGCCTCCGACAACAGCATGCCCTGCCTCTTTCAGGTAAACAACTCCATGCTGGTGCAGGATATGGAGCAGCCCACCGACTTTACCCTTATCCTGGACCGGACCCGCATTGGCAAGCAGCGTACCCCCGTAAAGGATCTCTCTAATGAAAGCCTGTACTTCTGGCCGGGGCATGGCTACAGCCAGGGCGATACTACCTATGTGTTCTGGCTGGCCTATACGGGGTTTGAAATGGCCCATGCAGGCACCTATCTGGCCAAAATGGATAACCGGGATCCCCGGGATGCCTCCGCTATTAAAGAACTGGTAAGACTGCCCCTGCCAGCTGGGGTAGAGTGGGGCAATGCCGTACTCACCGATACCGACACCGGGTACCGCTACCTCTACGGGCAGGTAAAGGACTGGATCATCCACCGTCCCCTGCTGGCCCGGGTACCCCTTGATGGGGATATCACCGGCCCCTGGGAATTCTTTGACGGTACCGGTTGGGTGGCCGATGCCGCCGCCGCCCAGCAGCTGATGGCCAGTGAGGATGATTATGTGTCGCCCAGCTTTAGTGTGTTCAAACTGCAAGACAAGTACTTTATGATCTCACAGGATATTGGTTTTCTCACATGCGGCTATGGCCGGGAGATTTACGCCTGGGAGAGCAGCTCGCCCGAGGGACCCTTTACCAATAAAAAGCTTGTTTACACCATTGAAGACCAGTACCGGGGCGAATACTGGGTCACCTACAATGCCACGGCCCATCCGCAGTTTATCCGCAACAACGAGCTGCTGATCTCCTATAATGTCAATGGCCTGGCCAACAACGGGGTGCAGGGGGTGAGCTGCCAGAACGAATGCCAGGATGCCTTCCGGGACCGCCGCAATGCCGATGGTTACCGGCCCAAGTTTATCCGGCTGCCCCTTACCTACCTGGACCCCGCCCTGCAGATCCCCGACCGCTACTTTCCGGCCGAGCCTACGGGGCTGCTCCAGGGCTATACCTCCTTTGAGAAGCTGGAGGTGTACCCCAACCCCGCCGCTGGCCGGCAGGTGCAGGTAACGATTGGCGATGCCCAGCCGGGCGGCCCTTTGCAGCTGCGGGTATACGATCTGCAGGGCCGGCTGGTGCTGGAGCAGCAACAGCAAGGGACCGGCACAACCAGCCTGCGGCTTCCGGCCAGCGGGCTTTACCTGCTGCAGGTACGCTCCCCCGGCAAACGGGGAGTAGCCCGTATCCTGATTCCCTAACAACT
>NZ_AODQ01000197.1 GCF_000348925.1 Cesiribacter andamanensis AMV16
GAAGGTAACTGGGTGGCCAGGCCAACGTACCCGGTGTAGGCGGTACCTGGAAAGACCTGACCGATTCGGTAAACCAGATGGCGAGTAACCTGACCTCGCAGGTGCGGGACATTGCCGAGGTGGCCGTTGCGGTGGCGAATGGCGACATGAGCCGGAAAATTACCGCCGACGTACGCGGCGAAATGCTTCAGCTGAAAGAAACCCTGAACACCATGGTGGACCAGCTGCGGGCCTTTGCCTCCGAGGTAACCCGGGTAGCCCGGGAGGTAGGTACGGATGGTAAACTGGGTGGCCAGGCTTTTGTGCCCGGGGTAGCCGGTACCTGGAAGGACCTTACCGACTCGGTAAACCAAATGACGGGTAACCTGACTGCCCAGGTACGGAACATTGCCGAGGTAACCAAAGCGGTGGCCAGCGGTGACCTTTCCAAAACGGTAACCATCGACGTAAAAGGCGAAATCCTCGACTTGAAAAACACCATCAACACCATGGTGGAGCAGCTCAACTCCTTTGCCTATGAGGTAACCCGGGTAGCGCGCGAGGTAGGTACCGAGGGGATCCTGGGTGGCCAGGCGCAGGTACGCGGCGTAGGCGGTACCTGGAAGGACCTTACCGACTCGGTAAACCAGATGGCCAACAACCTGACCGATCAGGTACGGGGCATTGCCCTTATTGTAACCGCCATTGCCAATGGTGACCTGAAACGAAAACTAACCCTGGACGCCAAGGGGGAGATCGCCACCCTGGCCGATACGATAAACGAGCTGACCGATACGCTGGGCATCTTTGCCGATCAGGTAACCACGGTAGCCCGCGAGGTAGGGGTAGAAGGTAAGCTGGGCGGCCAGGCCAATGTACCGGGTGCCCTCGGTATCTGGAAAAACCTGACCGAAAACGTAAACCAGCTGGCCAACAACCTGACCACCCAGGTACGCTCCATTGCCGATGTGGCCACGGCCGTAACCAAGGGTGACCTTACCCGAACCATTAATGTGGAGGCCAAAGGCGAGCTGGAAGCCCTTAAGAACACCATCAACCACATGATTGCCAACCTGCGGGAAACCACCCTCAGGAACCAGGAGCAGGACTGGCTAAAATCCAACCTGGCCAAGTTCAACCAGATGCTCCAGGGGCAGAAAGATGTGAAGACCCTCTCGCAGCTGATCCTCTCCGAACTTGCCAAGGTAGTAGGCGCCCAGCACGGCGTATTCTACCTCATCAGCCAGAACTCGGAAGTAGACCGGGCCCGACTGAAGCTGATCGGCTCTTACGGCGCCCGCACCAGCGACCCCATCGAGTACTGCAACATTGGCGAGGGCCTCATAGGCCAGGCGGCTATTGAAAAAGAACGCATCCTGCTTACCAATGTGCCACATGAGTATATCAAGATCTCGTCCGGACTGGGTGAGAGCAGCCCGCTCAACGTTATTGTGCTCCCCATCCTGTTCGATGATCAGGTGAAAGGGGTACTGGAGCTGGCGGCCTTCCACCACTTCAGCCAGACGCACCTTTACTTCCTGGAGCAGCTGACCGAGTCCATCGGTATTGTACTGAACAACATCACCTCCAGTACCCGTACAGAGATCCTGCTGGAGCAGTCGCAAACGCTGGCTGCCGAGCTTAAGATTCAGCAGGAAGAGCTGCGCCGTACCAATGAAGAGCTGGAAGACAAAGCCCAGCTGCTGGCCAAGCAGAAGGAAGAGCTGGAGCAGAAAAATGATGAGGTGGAAATAGCCCGGAAGTCGCTCGAGGAGCAGGCCGCCCAGCTGATGATCACCTCCAAGTACAAATCGGAGTTCCTGGCCAACATGAGCCACGAGTTGCGTACACCGCTTAACTCGCTGCTGATCCTGTCGCAGCAGCTCTCCGAAAACCACGAGGGCAACCTCACCGACCGTCAGGTGCAGTACTCCAAAACCATCAACTCCTGTGGCAATGACCTGGTAAACCTGATCAACGACATCCTGGACCTGTCCAAGATCGAATCGGGCGTGGTTACGGTAGACAATGCTCCGGTAAGCTTTGCCGAGATTGTAGAGTTTGTGGAGCTTACCTTCCGCCACATGGCCGATTTCAAGAAGATCAAATTCGAGATCAGCCAGGACCTTTACCTGCCCGAGTATCTCGAAACCGATGCCCAGCGCCTCAAGCAGATCCTCAAAAACCTGCTTTCCAACTCCTTTAAGTTTACCGAAAAGGGGTCGGTATCGCTCAAGATCTTTGCCGCTGATAAAAAGACCAAGTTCAACAGCAGCGTGCTGGACCGCGCCTCTCAGGTAATAGGCTTTGAGATCAAAGATACCGGCATTGGCATCTCCAAAGAAAAGCAGCACATCATCTTTGAAGCCTTCCAGCAGGCCGAAGGATCTACCAGCCGCAAGTTTGGAGGTACCGGCCTGGGGCTCTCCATCAGCAAAGGCCTTACCGCCCTGCTGGGGGGTGCCATGGAGCTGGAAAGCGACCTGGGCGAGGGCAGTACCTTTACCCTCTACCTGCCGCTAAACTATGATGCCCTTAGTGAGGCCCCGCTTGAAGATGCCGAAGTAGTAAATCTGAACGGCAACCATGGGGTGATCCGGGAAATGAAGCGCACCTATCCCAAGAGTGAAGAGATCCAGCTGGAAATGCCCCTGCCTGTGCAGGAGATCGCTACCGCTACCGTAAGCACGCTCAAGGGGCTAACCAAACCCTTTGAGTGGGAGGACGACCGCGCCATTATCAAAACCAAAGACCGCGTGGTGCTCATCGTTATGGACAACGAGGGGGCCATGGGCCGCCTGCGGGATAAGGCCAAGGGCCATGGCTATAAGTTTGTGGTGACCAGCAAGGGCGGAATGGTCTTTGAAATGGTAAACCAGTACAAGCCCGTAGCCATTATCCTGGATACCAAGCTGGCGGACATTGATGGCTGGAAAGTGCTTGACCGCCTGAAAAACGACCTGGCTACCCGCAGCATCCCCGTATCGCTTACCTCGGTGAATAAAGCCGATATGCCCCTGGCCTACCGCATGGGCGCCAATGGGGTATATGGCAATAAGCTCAGTGAGGAGATTGCCGATAAGGTGTTTGAAAAGATCACCGAGTTCTACAAAAAGAAAAGCAAGGAGTTGCTGATCATTGAAGACTCCGGCGATGATTTCGATAAGATTGCCTTTATGCTCAAGGGGGATGATCTGCACATCACCAACGCCAAAACCGGCGAGGAAGCCCTGAAACTGGTGCGGGAGAATCGCTTCGATACCATCGTCCTGGACCTGAAGCTACCCGATATCAGCGGCTATGAGCTGGTAAGCCGGCTGGAGCAGGAAATGCCCATTGAAGAAACGCCCCTGATCGTGTATTCGGCCAAAGACCTCAACAAGGAAGAGCTGGCCAAATTCAAGCAGATCTCCCGGGGCATTATCCTGAAGAGTGCTGATTCGCTGGAGAAGCTGCTGGACCTCACCACCTTCTACCTGCACCGCAACTTCCGGGAGCTGTCTACCGACAAGCAGAAGATCCTGAAAGATTCGCACCCCTCCTCCAACATTATGGTGGGGAAAAAGGTACTGATCGTAGACGATGATGTGCGTAACATCTTTGCCCTGGTAAGTGCACTGGAAGGCTACGGCCTGGAGATGGAAACGGCCGAAAGCGGCCAGCAGGCCATTGATATTCTGCGCAAAACCCAGGATGTGGATATTGTGCTGATGGACATTATGATGCCCGAGATGGATGGCTTTGAAACCATCCAGATCATCCGCAAGGAGCTGGAAAATCATAACCTGCCCATCATAGCCGTAACGGCCAAGGCCATGAAGGGCGACCGGGAAAAATGCCTGGAAGCCGGGGCCTCCGATTACATCACCAAGCCGCTGGATATGGGCCAGCTGGTGTCGCTGATGCGCATCTGGCTGCACGAAACCGAATATTAATCAAAGCACGCAAATCCTTCATCATGGAAAACATAGCTGAAGCGAAAATACTGTTGGTAGACGACCGGGAAGAAAATCTGCTGGCGCTGGAAACCATTTTGCGCTGTGAAAATTACCAGTTTGTAAAAGCCCGTTCGGGCCGGCAGGCGCTTAAGTGCCTGCTGGACGATCAGGACTTTTACCTGATCATCATGGATGTGGTAATGCCCGATATGGATGGCTTTGAAACCGCCGAGCTGATCTACAACCGGGAGAAACTTAAGAACATCCCTATTATTTTCCTTACGGCCATGGACATTGAGGAGAATATTTACAAGGGATACGAATCTGGTGCCATTGACTACATCGGAAAGCCGGTGATACCCGCCATATTGCGTGCTAAGGTGCGGGCGTTTGTGGAGCTGAGCCAGAAAAACAAGCGGCTGCTTGCGCAGGAAGAAAAACTGAGGACCATTAACAAAAACCTGGAGCGCGAAATCCACGAACGCAAACTGTCGGAAGAAAAGATCAAGGCCCTGAACAAAGACCTGGAAGAACGCCTGGCCGAGCTACAGTCGCTGGATGCGTTTGCCGGTTCTGTATCGCACGATCTGATGTCTCCGCTCAATAATATCAGCGGCCTTACCCGTATTCTGGCAAACCAGTATAGCCAGCAGCTGGACGAAGGGGGTAAAAAAATGGTAGGCCTCATTCAGGAAAGCTCCCAGAAAATGAGCAAGCTGGTGAAAAACCTGCTGCTCTTTTCCCGCCAGGCCAATGCCGAGCTTATTAAAGATGAGCTGGACATGAACGATATGGTTGGGGGGGTGCTGCGCGAAATTGAGAGCTACCGTTCTGTGGAGGGTATCAGCATCCGCGTGCAGGAGCTGCCCAAAGCACTCTGCGACGGCAATATGGTGAAACAGTTATGGATCAACTTCATAACCAATGCCATCAAGTACTCCCAGAAAATGGAGCAGCCCAGCATTGAGATCGGCTCCTTTCAGGAAGACCAAACGGCTGTGTATTTTGTGCGGGATAATGGCGTAGGCTTTGACATGAAAGACTACGACAAGCTCTTTGGGCCTTTCAAGCGCCTGCACAATGCGAGTGATTACGAGGGTACCGGCATTGGCCTAACCATTGTAAAGCGCATCATCGAGCGCCATGGGGGTAAGGTATGGGCCGAGTCTACCCCCGGTAAAGGCGCCACCTTCTACTTCACCCTGGAAAAACCCAAGCCACCAAACTGCTGCATGTTGTATAAAGAGTGCTTGTTACATCTTTATC
>NZ_AODQ01000198.1 GCF_000348925.1 Cesiribacter andamanensis AMV16
CTTTGGGGAACTGTGCCGGGAATGGGACTGCTAGGGGACAGCCCCGGCCCTTTGCTGATGAATATTCCCGCTACTTTTACCTGCAGCGGGAGGAGGTAGCCCCCGATTATAGGGCCTATAACGATACCAAATTTGAGGTGATCCTGATGGCCGGCCTACCCGGCAGCGGCAAGGAAATGTATGTGAACTTTCACCTGAGCGACTGGCCCCTGGTATCGCCCGATGCTCTGCGGCAGGAGATGAAGATCAAGCAAGGGGATAAATCTGGCTGGGGCCGGGTGCTGCAGCGCGCCAAAGAAAAGGCCAGGGAGTACATGCGCCGGCAGCAGTCATTTGTTTGGCTGGCCCCCAACACCAGCCGGCAGGCCCGCCAGCCGCTGATCGACCTTTTTGTATCCTATGGGGCCTGGGTACGCATCATCTACATGGAAGCCCCCTACCCCTTGTTGCAGCAGCAAAATCAGCAGCGCGAAGAACCCGTGCCCCCGGCAACACTGGTGAGCATGATGGCCCGCTGGGAAGTGCCCAGCCTGACCGAAGCACACAGTGTGGAATACAGCATCCGGGAGCTGCCAGATGCGGAGCCCCTGGCCAACCAGCCGGCCGAAGCCCAGGCGGAAGCAGAGGAGCAAGCCCAGGACTCTGCCCAGCTGGAGGCCCCGCTGGAGGCCCAGCTGGAGGCCCCGCTGGAGCGCCGGCGGGAGGACCGGAAGGAAGATGACCCTGCCTGAGCGTGCAGTTCTGCACCAAAAGCCCGCACCCTGCCGGTTAAAAGTATGCAGCTGGAGAATCGGGTAGCTAGTGCATGCGCATAAAGGCCCGGCTCCTATGTCTTTTCCCATCCACCGATCCTAAACATGCACAGGAAAGCTGGGGCTTTCCTGTGCATTGCTGAAGGTGGATGCCTTCTATTCTTCTATTAGCACATTTTGCTGACTGTTGGCCTCAAAGCTGTTGGCGGTGTGCACATCGGCATTGATGCTGGAGTTGTGGCGCACATAAATGCCATAGCCTGCACTGTTGCCAATAAGCGAATGCGTAATGCTGAGGCGGGCACCCCCGCCTACCAGCGCAATGTTCGCCTTATGGCCCGACACCAGCTGGTAACTGCCCCCATGCCGGATCTCGGTATGCTCCAGCATATTCTGGGAAGAAGAAGAACTGATGACGATTCCCCTCCAGTAGCCACTATTGGCAAGCGCGCCGGAAATGATGATCTTGTTGGCAGCAGTACCCACTGCATGCAAATAGCCCGTACTTTCAATCACCAGTACCTGATCGTTGCCCATTTCCAGAGTTACGCCCGGCTTCAGTTTCCAGCCAGTGTGTACCCGCAGCTCGCCCAGCACCCGGTAGGGGGTTTTATCGGCAAAACCTGCCCAAACGATCTCGCTTCCCCCAGTGGCAGCTTCCAAATTAGAGGCCAGCACCTCTACCCGGTTGCGGCCATTGTTTCCCGTAAAGCTGGAGGCAGCATCGAGCTTTGCTACCTGATTGGCAGCCAGCAGTAGGCCCGCTTCGGCATTATGGCTGAAGCTGTTCTTTTCAAAAGCCCGCAGCGAGGCCCCACTGGCGGCATGCACGCCCCAGCCTGCATTTTGGGTGAAAGAGCAGTTTTTTAGGGCAACCTGCGCCTGGCTGATGCCAAAGAGCGAGAGACCTGCCTTAATGGTGCTAAGCATGCCCTGGCTGCCGGTGTGGGCAATCTCTACATGATCAAGCTCGTTTAGGCTGCTGCTGGAGTAGATGATCATGCCCCGCCAGTAGCCGGCACTAGCCTGCTGGCCTACAAACCGTATCTTTTTCTCAGCCGTGCCTTTGGCGATGATCACCCCGCCCTCTTCGTTGATGTCCAGGCGGGTATCAGCTGCAAAGGCAATGGTCACCCCTGGCTGAATGGTGAGCTGGGCCGACACAAAGGTAGTTTTGTTGGCTATATAGTCGGGCAGGCTGGGATCAGCAATGCGGTCTTCCAGCACCATGGCTACATTTATAAATTCCGGCAGCTCCAGCGGCTGGGCGGCGGCGGCACTTACCAGTACCTTATCCCTGCTTTCGCCATGCGCATTGGCTATGGTAAGTTCAAGTTCAAAGGCGCCCGGGATATCGGGCACAAAGCTTGGGGTAGCCGTAGTGGCATTCTGCAAGCTGGCCGTGCTGCCGGCAGGCTGGCTGCTAAAAGCCCAGCGGTAGCTGAAGGGCAGGTTGTGGCTGTCGCTGGAGGCAGAACCATCGAGGGTAACCGTCTGGCCTGTTTGTACGCTTTGGTCGGGCCCTGCCTTGGCCATCAGTTGGCCTGCCGGCTGGGGGGTGCCCTCGTCGTCTTTGCAGCCCAGCATAAACGCAAGGGCAAACAGCAGGGCATACAGGGTTCTGGAAGTGAAGGATGAATACATGGTGATGAAGCGTTTGTTGTTTTTAAATGAGGTATGGTGTGTTAACATAGCCCCATCGGGCACGGGCATTAGAATCCTTGCCCGGACCCGAAGGGGCTGGAGTAGGTAAGGAAGCCTGGTAAGAGGGCTTCAGAAAAATTTGTGGAGGCCGGCTTAGTTCAGCGTCAGGGAAAGTAGCTGCCCGCCAGCCGACTGAGGTGCGGGTGCAGCCGCTCTACGTCCGCCTGTCAGGCGCTGCACCCAGTGCTCGCACAGCTGTTGTGGATTGTATTGCCGGAATTCAGCACTCAGGGCCTGCACCTTGTGGCGGTACTGGGGGTCTTGCAGCACCTGCTCTACCGCCGCTCTTATCTGGGCTGGTTTGGGGGTTTCCGTCTTCAGGTCGAGCCCCAGCTTAAAATAGCCCACCCGGGCACAGATCTCATTTTTACCCTCATGTACCCCTGCCACTACCATGGGCAGTTGGTGTGAAATGGCCTGCAGGACGCCTCCAAAGCCTCCGTTCGATACATATACATCGGCATTGGGCATGATCTGATCAAAAGGAATATAATCTTCGATCAGGAAATTCTCCTGGGGATACCTGGCCCTCAGCGCCTCGGTGCCCGCTCCTCCTGTGGTTGCCACCACCAGCCAGGTGCTGTCTTTAAAGGCTTCCAGTGTGGGCGCCAGAATCTTTTCGGTATTTTGCTCGGCAGTGCCCTGGGTTACCAGAATTACGTTTTTGTACTTCCTGAGCTTCTCCTGCAGGGGTAGATCTTCCCGCACTTTTTTCACCAACGGCAACAGGGGGCCTGCAAATACCAGGTTGGGACTCAGGTCGCTGCGGGTGTACTCAAAACCCGGGGTTCCGTTCTGCAAAACCACCGAGGCATGCTGCGTCTGCAGGTCAAACAGGTTAAGGTGCCCGGGGGCCTCAATTCCCCAGCTGCGGAGAATCTGCCGATTCAGCTCGTTCTGTTTTCCAAACACCAGCTTGTCGGTAAGAAAGCGCAGCAGGTCTTGCTTTTTTCTACCCAGAAACCCGCTAGCAGGACGCATGCCCAGCCCATAGGGAGGCAAGTCGCGCGAAGATGCGATGTTGGGAAAAATGCCCACCGCAATCACCGGCTTGTGCATCAGGTGGCGGATGAATGCAATACCGGTAAAGCTGATCTCGGCCACCAGCACATCAAAGGGAAACTCCTGGTGGAGGTCTCGAATATCTTCAAAGTACTCAGGGCCGCGGCGAATGAACACATGCTCCAGATCGAAGCGCAGCTTGCCTACCTGGCTTTTGTGTTTGCTGCGCTCGGGAAAGCTCCCTTCCCAGTCGTGGGTGTCAAATTCAAGCGCCTTTTTAAAAGGATAATGGGGAATGCCCATGCGCGAAATCTTATCGGCATACAGGCGGGAGGAGTACCAGCGCACATCATGCCCCTGCTGCTTGAGGAATTCCGCCAGTGGAATGAGCGGATTAAAGTGCCCGTCGGCCGGGCAGTTGGCAAAAAGAATTCTTCTGAATGGTTTGGGTGACTGAGTCCCGCCTTTTTGTGAAGTTTCCATAGTAAAAAGTGGTTAAATCCATGATTAGGAGTAAACAAATAAATTATATTACAAAGGAAGGGCTTTTCGGAAGGCAGGAAAAGTGTAACTTATGCCATAAAGCATGCAGTTTGCGCCATGGATGGTAAAATGAGCATTATACGAGATCTGCTATACACGGGCCTGCCCCGGGAAGTAGACCCCCTGCAGGTTTGCAGGGAAGCCGGAATAGATCCTGCCACGCTCTTGCAGGGCGAAGCTGGGATTGATATGTTGCTAACCAATCAGGTTTGGGAAATTGCTACGCGCCTCTCGGGCGATGCGCTGCTGGGCCTGCACGCCGGTGAAAAGGTAAGTCCTATGCTAGTGGGCAAAGTGGGCCTTTGTATGCAGTGCTGCAGTACTGCCAGCGAAATGATCGACATCCTCTGCGAGTGGGGTCACCTGTATTGCAATCTCAAAACCTATAGTCGCGAAACAAAGGGCCCTGAGCTGCTGATGTACGCCGATTCGAATGCTGTATGGGAAAATCTGGACCCGATGGGAGTTACCCAGTCCTTAGATTTCGGCCTGTCTACCTTGATAAAGCTGCTCTACACCCTTACTGGTAGAAGAATTTTTCCCCTGCGGCTCGAGCTCAAGCATAGCCCCAGCAAGCTGCCGGAATATGAGCGCATTTTTCGCTGCCCGATCATTCCGCAGGCAGCACGCAATTGCCTTGTCTTTCGCAAATCAGACCTGGAGGCACCCGTGCTCAGCCAGGATCAGTCACTCTTTGCGTTTTTCACCGAGATGCTCCGTAAAGAATCCGAGGCTGCGCAGGAGACAATTGGATTTACCGAAAAAATCAAACGCCTGCTACTCACCGAATTCAAGGGCATTATTCCACCTGTGGAGGTGGTAGCGGCCCAGCTCAATACTACCGTGCGCACCTTTCAGCGCAAGCTGGCGCTGGAGAACAGTTCCTACCGCGAACTCTGTGCACTGGTACGCAAGGAGCTGGCCCTGCAGCTTATTGAAAACAAGGGATCGAAAGTAGGCGAAGTGGCCGACCTGCTGGGCTATTCCGATCCTACCACCTTCCGCCGGGCATTTAAAAGCTGGGTAAATACCACCCCAAAAGAAGTAAAGCGCAAAGCCCGCCAACAAAAAAGCAGT
>NZ_AODQ01000199.1 GCF_000348925.1 Cesiribacter andamanensis AMV16
CAGCGGCGAGCGCATTCCCATCTGGATTGCCGATTATGTGCTGGCCGGCTATGGAACCGGCGCCGTAATGGCCGTACCGGGCCACGACAGCCGGGACTGGGCGTTTGCCAAACACTACAACCTACCCATTCGCCCCGTTGTAGAAGGGGGCAATGTAGAAGAAGAAGCCTATGCTGCCAAGGAAGGTACCATCATCAACAGCGATTTCCTCAATGGGCTGGATGTTAAAGACGCCATCCGCACAGCAGTAGACTGGCTGGAGAAGAAAGGGATCGGCCGCGGACGTATCAACTACCGCATGCGCGATGCCATCTTTAGCCGGCAGCGCTACTGGGGCGAGCCCTTCCCCGTCTACTACAAGGATGAAATGCCTCAGCTGCTGGAAGATGACGAGCTGCCCTTGCGTCTGCCCGAGGTAGATGCCTACCTGCCCACCGAAAGCGGTGAGCCTCCCCTTGCCCGCGCCCGCAACTGGAAAACCCGCGATGGGTACCCCCTGGAGACCAACACCATGCCCGGCTGGGCCGGCTCCAGCTGGTACTTCCTGCGCTATATGGACCCCCACAATGGGCATGAGCTGGTAGATAAGGACATACAAGAATACTGGCAGGCAGTAGACCTCTACATAGGGGGGGCCGAGCATGCCACCGGCCACCTGCTCTATGCCCGCTTCTGGACCAAGTTCCTCTACGATATCAACAAGATCACCGTGGTGGAGCCCTTCCAGAAAATGATCAACCAGGGCATGATACAGGGCCGCTCCAGCTTTGTGTACCGCCTCAACAGCAAGCCCAATACCTTTGTGTCATACGGCCTGAAGGATAACTACGATACTACCCCCCTGCATGTGGAGATAAGCCTGGTAGAGGGCGATGTACTGGACCTGCAGGCATTTCGTCAGTGGCGGCCCGATCTGGCCAATGCCGAATTTATCCTGGAAGAGAGCGGCTCTCAGAAAGGCAAGTACATTTGTGGCTCTGAGGTGGAGAAAATGTCCAAGTCGAAGTACAATGTGGTAAACCCCGATGAGGTGATAGAGCGCTACGGTGCGGATACCCTGCGCTTGTACGAGATGTTTCTGGGACCGCTGGAGCAGTTCAAGCCCTGGAGCACGCAGGGCATCGATGGGGTCTACAAATTCCTGCGCAAGCTCTGGCGCCTGTTCCACGACGAAGGGGGCAGCTTTGCCGTATCGGACGAGCCTGCTACCAAAGAAGAGCTGAAGGTCATGCATACGGCCATTAAAAAGGCAACCGAAGATATTGACCGCTTCTCCTTCAATACCAGTGTGGCGGCCTTTATGATCTGCGTAAACGAACTAACCGCCCTGAAATGCAACAAGCGCCAGGTGCTGGAAGACCTGGTGCGGATTGTAGCACCCTATGCCCCGCACATTGCCGAGGAGCTCTGGCAGCTGCTGGGCCATACCGATTCTGTGGTCGTAGCGGCCTATCCCGAAGTGAACGAGGCCTATCTGGTGGAGGAGAGTGTAGAGTACCCCATCTCGATTAACGGCAAAATGCGCCACAAAATGCAGTTTGCTGCTGATATGCCCCCTTCCGAGATCGAGAAGGAAGTGCTGGCTGCCGAGCCTGTGCAGAAATGGATGGAGGGCAAAGCGCCCAAAAAGATCATTGTTGTGCCCAAGCGCATCATAAACATTGTGGTGTAGATCAAGCACTATACGACACAAAAAAAGGCAGCCTCTTCAAAAGGCTGCCTTTTTTATGATAACGTGCTAATAAGGCAGATTAAACGCAATACCCTATTCCTGTTCCAGTTCTCTGCGGAGGGGGGCAATGTCGGTAGCTGAGGTGGTCAGGCTATCGGTGACAACAGGGGCAGGATGTTGCGCATGGCTACAATGGCCATCTGGCGTTCCTTTTTCTTCCTTGGTTGTTTTTTGATCAGGCCAAAGAGGTTTTTGTCTACGCCGGCATACTGCTTGGGCATGCTGTCGGCCTCAAATTTAGTAAAGAGCTGGTACCTTACCTCTTCATCAAAAATAAAGGTAGACTGGTAGGCAGGGCAGATCATCCGCTCCTGGCAGGCAGAAAACACCGCAAGCAGTGTCAGCAGTAAAAATAAGCCCCGTATACCCTTCATATATGTGTCCTTTCTGCCGTTTGGGCAGTTTGTGCAAAGGTTTGAGAATTTTAGGGAAGATTCAGCGCAATCTGGAAGAATATCCTACATACAGTGCGGCCGATTAATAACGGCCTTGCTGCCTGCTACATTCGCTACCACCCAGAATCAGGAGAGCCGCATGCTTTTTCTCCACTGCCCTATCTCCTCAAATCCCTAAGCACTTGTTTACCAGCGCTCTTGTTTACCAACGATTAAAGGTAAACTTTAAGTCTATACTTTCTTCAATAGTTTGCATTGTTTTACTACATCGGGTAAAATAGTTTCTACCCAGCGGGCATACATACGGCCCGAGGGATGTAGCTGATCCTCTGCCAGCAGGCCGCTGTCGGTTGCTGCCTGTTTGCTCAGGGGGGTAATGTCATAAAAGCGCACATCCAGGCGCTGGCATATTTCCCTTTTGAGGCGGTTGTACTGTTCGATCTCCCCTGCAATGCGCTCCGGCCCCTTATCTGCTGCAAAGGGGGTTACGCCCCAATCAGGTATGGAAACAACCACCACCCCTTCGGGCTTTTTGCGGGCAAAGTAAATGGCCTTTTGTACCAGTTTGGTAAACTCGGTGCGGAAGATATCCAGATCATAGCCCCTATACTGGTTATTAACCCCAATCAGCAGGCTTACAAGATCAAACGTATTGGTGGGCTGTTCCCGTTCTATGGCCGCCAGCAGCTCAGCGGTAGTCCAGCCTGTAGTGGCAATGATGCGGGGATCACTCAGCGCTATCCCCTGCTCCTGCAGACGCTTTTGGAGCAGCACAGGCCAGCGCTCTTCCGGCGCCACGCCCTCTCCTATTGTGTATGAATCACCTAAGGCCAGATAGTTTATCATAGTACAGCCACTATCCGTCAAATGTAACAAAAGAAAGCGAAATAATAAAAAAAGCGGGTTACATCACCCGCTTTAAGATCATGTAGATCAGGCCTGCCAAAAACATCAGTATGCTGATCTTGTTGATTCCGTGCATCATGCGCAGATTAAAATTGCGGGGGCGGCTGGGATCTTTTTTTCTGAAAAAATATCCGGCCACTTCGCCCAGGGCAAAATAATCGCGCCAGCTTTCCTCTTTCTTTTTTTCCATACACTTATGCGTAATCTACTGTTGCGGGTTCTATCCATCGGCCATCTTCCCGGATAAGGCCGATCAGTTTATCAACAGCCTGCTCAGAGGGAACGTTCCGCTCAACCACCTCCTGGCCTCTGTACAGGGTGATTTTTCCTTTGCCGCTGCCTACATACCCATAATCGGCATCGGCCATTTCGCCTGGCCCATTAACTATGCAGCCCATAATGCCAATCTTTACCCCCTTGAGGTGATCAGTGCGCTGACGGATCATGGCAGTGGTTTCCTGCAGATCAAAGAGCGTACGGCCACAGCTGGGGCAGCTGATGTACTCGGTCTTGGTCATGCGGGTGCGGGCCGCCTGCAAAATACCAAAGCCCAGGTTGTTGAGCCGGCGCAGGTCCTGCAGGCGCTGCTCGGGCTGCGGCGCCTCGGCATAGTCCAGGCTCAGCATCAGGCCATCGCCCAGGCCATCGATCAGCAGACCGCCGGCATCGGTTGCCGCCCAGAGCTGCAGCTCATCGGCCGATAGCTGGCTGTAGGTGGTATGGATAATGACCGGTGCGGCTACCCCTTCATTCATGAGCAGGAAAAAAAACGGCGCAGCTCGGCCATTGCATGCTTGTTGGGGTTTCCAGCAGCAGCACAGCAGTGGCATCATCCCGCAGCAGGGGCAGCAGTTCGGCGTAATTCTCAGCGGCATTCAGGCGCACCACATTGAGCTCTGGATGGCCCAGCCCGCGGTGGTTCAGGTACTGGGCAGCGCTAAAAAGGGGGTAACATGTTTTCTTATCGGCTTGTTTCTGCCAGGCGCCAAAGTTCAGGATCTCCCGCAGGCCATTGGGTAGCATAAAAGCGATGGGGCGATCGCCGCTGTAGACATAGTCAGCCCCAAGGTCGTTCATCTTCCATTTGTCCAGCTCGGGCAGGTAAAAGTGGCCAATGGCCTTCAGGTCCTTTACTCCTACCTCCTGCAGCCTGCTCAGGTCGGCCAGTATGCGGGGCACCTGGCCTCCGCCCACATTCTCTACCTGCCGGCTGGCGCGGCGATGGTAGCTAAAGGGGTCTATGGGAACATGGGCAACGTCCCGTATGGGTTTATGATCCGCCCGGCTGGCGTAGCGCCGAATGAGGGCAGCGGCTACCGGCGCCTCGGCTTCGGGCTCTTCGGTGAGGGATACCCGAACGGTATCGCCCAGACCATCTTCCAGCAGGGTGCCAATGCCTACGGCTGATTTAATGCGGCCATCCTCGCCATCGCCGGCTTCGGTTACGCCCAGGTGCAGGGGGTAAGGCTGCAAACCCTCCTGCTCTAGCTTTTGCACCAGCAGGCGGTAGGCCTGCACCATTACCTGGGTGTTGCTGGCCTTCATGGACAGCACAATATCATAATACTTAAACTCCTCACAGATACGCAAAAACTCCAGGGCCGACTCTACCATGCCAAGGGGGGTATCGCCATAGCGGCTCAGGATACGGTCGGAGAGGCTGCCGTGGTTGGTGCCAATGCGCATGGCCGTTCCATGCTCCTTGCAGATCTTTATCAGGGGGATGAATTTTTCGCGAATGCGCTCCAGCTCGGCCGCGTACTGGGCATCGGAGTATTCCAGCAGCTCAAACTTCTTCTTATCGGCATAATTGCCGGGATTGATGCGCACTTTTTCCACCAGGCGGGCGGCCAGCTCGGCGGCATTGGGGGTGAAGTGGATATCGGCAATCAGGGGCACGGTATATCCCCGTTTGCGCAGCTCTTTTTTGATCTCGCCCAGGTTTTGGGCTTCTTTGATACTGGGGGC
>NZ_AODQ01000200.1 GCF_000348925.1 Cesiribacter andamanensis AMV16
GATAACGGTTTCTTCAGCGGGAGGCGGCGTTTGCTCAACGAGCTGCCCGGGCAGTGGCTGGAGCCGGATCTGGCCCTCCTCCAACACCAGGCGGGCGAGGGCGAGCCGCCAGCCAGGGGAGCTGATTGCCCTGAACCAGGGGTGCTTTCGAAGCGGGTGTGCGTACATGATTTGCTGCCTGATCAGTGGCCGCTGATGGTATAGGCAGCTCTTCTGCTTCCGACTGGCTGACCTCAGCCTGTTCTGCAGCGGGTAGCAAGCGGGCAGGGTCAGCTTCTCCGGTCGGAGCGGGCGTAGAGGCCGGGGGCAGCTCGGTCTCCCGGCTGGCGCTACCGGCTTCTGCAGGGGCCACTAGCCGCGCTGCGGGAGCCTCAGGCCTGGAATTGGGCTGCGTTTGTTCAGGGCGTACTTCAGGGGCCCTCCTGTTGGATGAGGCCTGCCGGGGCTCTGACTGCGCATCTGCCCGCTGTGTCTGGGCGAACTGGGGACGAGTAGCTGCAGGGCGTTGCTTGCCGGGGGTACCAGGAGCTGAACTGCCCCCCTCTACTGGGGCTAGCCCTGCAGGGGGTGTGCCGCTAGCCGTCACACCGGACAGCGGAGTGGCCTTAGCTGTGGACTGCCCTGCCGGTGCTGTACGGTCGGATGGGGCACCCTCCATGACGTTTTTCTGGGGTGCCCGCTTCCTAAGGGGAGCTGCTGCCCCCTCGGGCTGTAGCTCGCTTTGGGATGGCTGAGGCTGCAGGGCGGGATCTTTAGCAGCCAGGGGCTCTGCAGTGGCTAGCGGCTGCTCCCCAGCGTGCTGTTGCAACTGATAGACCCCTCCCAGGCTGCCCAGCAGCAGCAAGCCGCCAGCAAACCACCACAGCAGGGGCCTGCGCCACCAGGGCCTCAGCTCCGGGGCAATCTTTTTCCAGCCCATAACCGGAGGCTCCTCCTCGAGCTCCAGCATCTTGCGCCGTATATCGTTGAGTTCGTTATTACTTAGCATTTGTCAGAGATTGAGTGGTTCAGCACAAGTTTCTTGAGATAGCCCTTAGCCTTAAACAGCTGGGACTTTGAGGTACCTTCGGTGATCTGGAGCATCTCGCCTATTTCGGGATGGGTATAGCCCTCGATCACACTTAGGTTAAAGACCAGTTTGTAGCCCTCGGGCAACTGGTCGATGAGCGCCAGAAGTTCTTTGCCGGAAAGTTCACTGATCACATCTTCGGTTGAGGGGGTTTGTTCTTCTACCGCTTTGTAATCCACCTGTTTCTGAAATTTCCGGTTACGGTTGTACTGGGTGATGGCCGTATTTACAAAAATGCGCCGCACCCAGCCTTCAAACGACCCCTCTCCGCTGTAGGAATTAATGTTTTTGAACACTTTTACAAAAGCCTCCTGAAAAATATCTTCCGCCTCAAAGCGGGAGCTGGCATAGCGCACACATACGGCCATCATTCGCCGGGAATACAGCTGGTACAGCTTCTCCTGAGCAGAGGCCTTCCCCTGCCGGCAAGCGGCTATAAGCTCTTCTTCACTGAGGGCCCTGGCTTTAAACATAGCGGGTATGGAGAGGGCTACAGGCATGGCTGGGAGCGGGTAACCATACAAGCCCCGGGCCTTGCCAGCGCAGGCACCGGGGATGCAGGGAAAAACTGCGCTGCTTTTGGGACAACGGCCTGCAGCAGCAAATAGCGGGGGCAAGTCATCTTATCGGATGGTGATGTGGGCGGTGCCTTCTATATACTCGGTAGTGCTGGTGTACATGCGGTAGCGGAAACTATCCTGGCCCACATAATCCCTGGGCGGATAGTAGCGGATCACAATGTTCTTATAACCGCCCGATTGCGACACATCTTCATAAGTACCCAGCTGGGGAGCGTAGTAGCTCTGGCTTACATAGGCGAAGATGCACAGCTGGTCATTGGCATGCACCCGCACATCTACCCACTGGTTTCGGGTGGTTTCCACCTGTTCGTCCCGGATCTCGGTTACGCAGGTGGCGGGGTCTACCGGCCGCTCTACAATAAAGCGGGCAGTTTCAGTTTTGCAGCTTCTGCTGCTGCACACGGTATACTTCAGGCTATCGGTACCGTAAAAATCCTGGTTGGGAAAGTAGTAGGTATCCCCATCTCCCATCACCTCCAGGCGTCCGTTGCGCACCGCTCCAAAGCTTACCGTTACGGCCACCTTTATGCTATCATTGCGCAGCATGTCCAGGCGGGCAGCCGGCTCATTGGGCGTATTGCCATTGTAGCACCAGATCTCATCCGGGTAGAGGGTAAACTCCTCAAAGGACTCGGGTGCAAAATCATCCTCCTCCAGATCGCAGCCCCCCAGGCTGGCCATCAGCAGCAAAATGAGAGGGACGCATTTTATTTTTAGGAGATTAACTTTCATGATTCCAATAGTATGCTTTTTTTGACTTCTTAACAATACCGCTTATCGCACAAAAACGACCGTTTACGGAAGGGCAACTCCGGTTGCTGCCAGGCTCCGTTTTTGCTGTACTACCCCCCAGACTACGCTGCCCGCTAAAGGGTTGCCCGGGCCTATGGCAGAAGTGGGATATTATTTTTTGATTGCTCCCGCAGGGCCTGATCCCCAGAAGGTGCAGGGGTGTTAAAGGGGCTCTGAGGGTAGAGATGAACTATTTTTCTAAAATTCACTGGTTGACCATCAATAAATAGCCCCACTCCTTTTAGATTCTCTGTAACTTTGCTCCCGGCTATCAGTACCCTTAGGAAAGCTTTTTAACCCATGAGCACTGCATTAGAGATTGTAAAAAAATATTATGCCGCTTTTAACCAGCAGGACTGGGACGGCATGCTGGCGCTGGTACACCCCAACATTCGCCATGAGCCCAACCAGGGCGAGCCCCGCCTGGGCAAAGACCAGTTCCGGGAATTTCTAAAGGGGATGGACGAGGCCTACCAGGAGCTGCTCACCGGCATGGTGTATTATCCCGAAGCGGGCGGCGGCAATCGGGTAGCCGTGGAATTTACCGTAAACGGCATCTACAAAAAAGGAGAAGCCGGATTCCCCCCGGCCAAGGGCCAGACCTATGAGCTGCCCGCAGCTGCTTTTCTGGAGGTAAAGGATGGACTGGTGATCCGGGTAGCCACCCACTACAACCTGCCCCTCTGGGTAAAGCTGGTATCGGAATAAGGTGCCCATGCTCAACTACGAACTTAGCTATGTAAAAAAGCAGGGACAGGAGATCCGCACAGTCTTTGAAGACCTGGCCTCCCTGCGCATGACCGTGTTTCGGGAATATCCCTACCTCTATGAGGGCTCGCTGGACTATGAGCGGCAGTACCTGGAGACCTATGCGCTCTCGGAGCGGGCCCTGCTCTTTGCCGTGTACAAGGGAGAGCAGATGGTGGGCGCCACTACCTGCATCCCCCTGCGGGACGAAACCGCCCCCATTCGCCAGCCCTTTGCACTGGCGGGCTGGGAGCTGGACAAGCTCTTTTACTTTGGCGAAAGCCTGCTGCTGCCCCCCTACCGGGGCCAGGGGCTGGGCCATCGCTTCTTTGATGAGCGGGAAGCCTGGGCCCGCAGCTTTGGCACCTACCAGAAGGCCTGCTTCTATGCCGTAGAGCGCCCGGATGATCATCCCCTGCGGCCGGCCGATTACCGCTCAAACGAAGCCTTCTGGAAAAAGCGGGGATATGCCAAATACCCCAACCTGCAGACCAGCCTGAGCTGGCCCGATCCGGGCGAGACCGAATCAACCCCCAAGCCGCTGGTATGCTGGATGCGGGACCTTTAACCCACTACGTACGTTCTATCCCTGATCGATGAAGATAACCGTTGCCGCAGCGCAATACCCCATTACTGAACATAGCAGCCTGGACCACTGGCGCACCCACATAGCCCGCTGGGTGGCAGATGCCGCCCGGCGGGGTGGGCAGCTGCTGCTCTTTCCGGAATATGCCTCTATGGAGATGGTCAGCATCTTCGAGCACCCCATTCGCTCTGATATTCGCCGGCAGGTGCTGGAGCTTCAAAGTGTGCGGGAAGCCTTTTGCCAGACCTTTGAAGCGCTGGCCCGGGAGTGGCAGCTGATCATAGTAGCGCCCAGCTTTCCGGTGCTGGAAGAAGGCAATATTCACAACCGCGCCTATGTGTTTGGGCCGCAGGGGCTGGCCGGCTACCAGGATAAATTCTTCATGACCCGTTTTGAAGATGAGGAATGGGGCATCAGCTGCGGGCCCAAGGTGCTTACGCTTTTTGAAGCCTCCTGGGGCAGCTTCGGCATCCAGATCTGCTACGATGTGGAGTTTTCGATGGGTTCCCACCTGCTGGGCACTGCTGGCGCCTCCCTCATTCTGGCCCCTAGCTGCACCGAAACCATCCGGGGCGCTACCCGGGTACACATCGGCGCCAGGGCCCGGGCGCTGGAGGCCCAGGCCTACTCGGTGGTCTCCCAAACCATTGGGGACGCCCCCTGGTCGCCGGCGGTGGATATCAACTGGGGCTTCAATGCGGTCTACTGCACGCCCGACCTGCACCTGCCCGAAGAGGGCATCCTTACCCGCATGCCCCCCCAGGAGCCCGGCTGGCTGCTGCAGGAGCTGGACTTTACCCATATAGAACAGGTACGCACAGGCGGCCAGGTATTCAACTACAAAGACCATCAGCGTTTTCACAGCCGCTTTTCCAATAATGAAGAAATACAGCTGCAGCGCAAAGCGATCTGAACAAAAAAAGGGCGTCCCAGGCGGGCGCCCTTTTTCATTGAGAATAAACAATCGCTTATCGATTAACCCTTAACCTCTTGTTTTTAACTGGCACGCAGGATCAGGCCAGCTTCTGGCCCCTGAATGAGTTCCTGCGAGTCGCTGAGTGCCTGGTACAAACATAGCTATCCAGACTAAATAAAAATAATTGATAGTACTTATCACTCTATAGATGCACTCTATGTGGTAAAGGAAAGATGCATTCCATTCCTTTGCAGGAATTGCCTCTCA
>NZ_AODQ01000201.1 GCF_000348925.1 Cesiribacter andamanensis AMV16
CATACTCCACAAAATAGCCCGTAGCGCCGCCGGTACCCAGCCTGGAGATGATANGAGGATGAGGTCTTTGGCGCCTACCCCCCTTCTCAGCGTTCCTTCTATGCAAATACGCATGCGTTTGGGCCGGCTCAGCAACAGGCATTGTGAGGCCATTACCTGCGTTACCTGGCTGGTGCCGATGCCAAAAGCAATCGCACCAAAAGCGCCGTGGGTAGAGGTGTGGCTATCGCCGCACACCAGGGTCATGCCGGGCTGGGTAATGCCCAGCTCGGGCCCGATTACATGCACAATGCCCTGCCGCTGGTGGCCCAACCCATAGAGCTCAATGCCCCACTTCTGGCAGTTTTCAGTGAGTTTATCCACCTGCGAGCGGGACAGGGGGTCCCGGATGGGCAGGTGCTGGTCTTTGGTGGGCACGTTATGGTCGGCGGTGGCCACGATCTGCTGCCGGCGAAAAAGGGGCAGGCCGCGGGCCTCCAGCTCATCAAAGGCCTGGGGGCTGGTCACCTCATGGATCAGGTGCTTATCAATGTAAAACACATCAAGCCCGCCCGGAATCGAGCGGACCACATGGGCGTCCCAGATCTTGTCAAATAAAGATGTTGCCCTCATTAGCTTGCCTTTGAGATCAGGTTTGCTTCGTCTACCAACTGGTGCAGGTCTTCATCCACCACTTCTTTTTTGCGGTCGGCGGTTTGCAGAAAAGCTTCGTAGGCCTGGTCCAGCGTGCCCTTATCAAAGCAGTAGCCCAGCTTCTGCAGGCGGAAGGCCAGGGCGGCGCGGCCCGAGCGGGCCGTAAGCACAATGGAAGAATCGGCCACGCCTACATCGCGCGGATCGATGATCTCGTAGGTTTCCCGGTGTTTGATCACACCATCCTGGTGGATGCCGCTGGAGTGCGAGAAGGCATTGGCCCCCACAATGGCCTTGTTGGGCTGTACGGGCATGCGCATGAGCTCGGATACCAGGGCCGAGGTTTCGGCCAGCAGGCGGGTGTTGATGCCCGTATGAAGATTCAGGTAAGGGTGCTGGCGCAGAATCATCACCACCTCTTCCAGGGCCGTATTGCCGGCCCGCTCTCCTACCCCATTGATGGTGCACTCAATCTGGCGGGCGCCGTTGGTTACCCCTGCAATGGAGTTGGCGGTGGCCAGGCCCAGATCGTTGTGGCAATGGGTGGAAAGGATTACGTTTTCTACCCCTTTTACATGTTCGTAGAGGTACTTGATCTTGGCCCCAAACTCATGCGGCAGGCAGTAGCCGGTGGTATCGGGTATGTTGAGCACGGTGGCGCCGGCCCTGATGGCCGCTTCGCATACACGGGCCAGAAATTCATTATCGGTGCGGCCGGCATCTTCGGCATAAAACTCTACATCTTCCACAAAGCTTCTGGCCAGGCGCACGGCGGCGACGGCGCGGGACAATACGGCCTCCCGGGTGGTTTTGAGCTTGTAGCGGATGTGCAGCTCCGAGGTGCCAATGCCGGTATGGATGCGCGGGTAGCGGGCCGGCTTCAGGGCTTCGGCAGCGGTGCGGATATCCCCTTCCAGGGCGCGGGAAAGGCCGCAGACGGTAGCTTCGCGGGTTTGGGCGGCTATGGCTTTTACGGCTTCAAAATCGCCGGGACTGGAGATGGGAAAACCCGCTTCGATCACATCCACCCCCAGCAGCTCCAGCTGGCGGGCAATGAGCAGTTTCTCGGCGGTAACCAGTTTACAGCCAGGCACCTGCTCGCCATCGCGCAGGGTGGTGTCAAATATGTGTATTTTCTGAACCGACATCATTTTTTGTTCTTTGTAGCAGAAATTTTTCGAGCATTCTGGCTACAATTACAAGCCAAAGGGGCTTTTCAAAAAATACTTCTTACCGGCTTCTACTATTTCAAAAGAGCTCGAAATTCATATTAACACCCTGTTTATCAGCGTGTTAAATGTTTTGTATTTACAATGGCAAACGAAAGCACCGATCCTGTATTTCAACTGGTCAAATCCCTGACCCGTACCGAAAAAAGACACTTCCGGCTGTTTGCCAAGCGGCAGGGGGCCAGCGATGGTCTTAAGTTCCTGCAGCTGTTTGATGCCCTGGACGGGCTGGAGGCCTACAACGAGGAGCGCATCCTGCAGCAGGCCCCCGGCATCAAAAATACAACTGGCCAACCTCAAAGCCAACCTCTACCGGCAGCTGCTGGCCGATCTGCGCCTCTACCACAGCAGCCAGAATACCGATATCCAGCTCCACGAGCAGCTGGATGGGGCGCGCATTCTCTACAACAAAGGCTTTTACCAGCAGAGCCTCAAAATGCTGGAGCGCGTAAAGCTGGGCGCCCAGCAGGCCGGCCTGCCCCATATTGCCCTGGAGGCGCTGGATTTTGAGAAGCTCATCGAATCGCAGTACATCACCCGCAGCCTGAGCGGGCGGGCCGAAACGCTTACGGCCGAATCGCACCACATGCTGCAGCAGATTGGCCAGCTGCACGCACTCTCCAATGTTTCGCTGCGCCTGTATGGCCTTTACATCAAGGTAGGGCATGCCCGCAACCAGCAGGACTATGCGAAGATAAAGGCTTTCTTTCGGGAAAACCTGCCGGCCGTACCCCCGCAGCAGGCCGGTTTTTTTGAGAAGCTCTATTACTACCAGGCGCAGGTCTGGCACCATTACCTGATCCACGATTTTCGCTCCTGCTACCGCTATGCGCAGAAGTGGGTGGACCTGTTTGCCGAACATGAAGGGATGAAGGAGCGGCAGAGCATCCTCTACATCAAGGGCATGCACAACCTGCTTTCGGCCCTCTTTAACTTGCTGTACTACAGCAAATTCAGGGAGGTGCTGCAGCAGCTGGAGGCCTATGCCGCTACGCCCAACCGCCGCACCAATCCCAATACCGAGGTGCTGCTCTTCCTCTACCTTTACACCAACCGCCTGAACCTCCATTTTATGGAAGGGCGCTTTAGCGAGGGCCTGCAGCTGGTGCCCGAGCTTCTAGAGAAGTTGCGGGAGCACCAGGCCCAGCTGGACCCCCACTGGCAGCTGGTGTTTTACTTCAAGATCGCCTCCCTTTACTTTGGCAGTGGCGACAATTACGGGGCCATCCAGTACCTGAGCAAGATCATCCAGTTCCGCGACAGTGGCCTGCGGGAAGATCTGCAGTGCTTTGCCCGCATCCTGAACCTAATTGCCCATTTTGAAGCCGGCGAGGACCGGGCCCTGGAGTACCAGATCAAGTCCGTGTACCACTTTTTGGGCCGTATGAACGACCAGCACCAGATGCAGGTAGAGATCTTCCGTTTTTTGCGCAGCCTGGGCGACATCCAGCCCCACCAGCTTAAGGACGCCTTTGTTCGTCTGCGCAGCAAGCTGGCCCTAATTGCCCAGGACCCCTTTGAGCGCCGCCCCTTCCTCTACCTGGACATCCTCTCCTGGCTCGACAGCAAGATCGAGAACATCCCGGTGCAGGAAGTAATGCAGCGGAAGTTTCGGGAGATGCGGTGAAGTAAATGAATACGTATGTGTTGTTGGGAAATAGAAAAAAAATAGGATTATGTTAGAGAACTGATAAATCAAATTTATCGGCTACTGTAGCTTTTAATCAGTAATTGAGGCCTATTAAAATGATGAAATTTACCATTGTCCCTGTATTCTTGCTATTCAAGCTAATCTGTTTGACAGTAGTCTCATCTTACGGTCAAATTAATAATAAAATTCTTGAGAGAACATGGATAGCTGTAGATAGTAGACAAGAAGGGAACGGAGGTATTTTTCCTATCGATGGGACTCTTATCCGTTTTAAAGATGGTGTAGCAGAAGTCACCTTCATTGGCTCTGATTCGGTCAAATCGCTCGGATACAAACTTAGAAAGAACAAAATCCGCTTATCAGGCGAAAGACCATTAGGTGTAGTCAGGCATTTATCTCAAGATAGTTTAACTATACTTATTGGTAAACATATGGTAACTCTGTTTAAGCCAACTCTAGATTTTAAACCAATGACATCTAGAGGTGAGTTGGTTTCTCTTTTGACCAGTAGTGCTTGGCATCAGCTTTTCGATAATTATAAGATTAGAATTGATTTTTTAGAAGAAGGTTGGGACTTTAATGAGGACCCCTTTAGAGTAGGTATCACACACCTTGAATCAAATCATTGGTACTATAAGGAAAATGAAAGATGGGCAGTATCAGAATTTGATGGAAAGTACTTCATCAGCATTACACATAACCAATTTGATAATTATGTCTATCAAATAAAGAAAGTAACTAGTTCTAGAATTGAAACCGAACTATTCACACCTACAGGGTATCAACCTGTGACCTTTGAACTAATTGAGCGGAAAAAGGATGGACAACTGGAAGAACTAACGCAGATACTTACTTCACAGGTATGGATGATGGCTGAACTAGAGTATCATCATCAGTTTGAGAGAGAAACTGAAAATGAAGCTGAGGAACAGCTAGATTTTCATGGATGGAGTGGATTTTCTACCAGGGCAGATAGTTTGCTTTTAAAGGACGAATTTATAAATAAAGAAATAGCGTATCAATTCTTAAATGATGGTGGATACAGGATTATTAAAGGCGAAGAAGTTTTAAAAAAAGGAAAGTGGTCCCTATCAAAGGATGGGAAGTTCATTATACTTGATTATGAAACTAACCCTTTAAACTATCTAGAAATTAAAGAACTGAAAAATAAAGAATTGGTTGTTAGGCAGAATGTTGATCTACAATTAAAAAGGGGTGAAACAGCATTCATCTCCTACGACACTATAATAAAATTTAAATAAGCAGGCCCCAATAACAGAACAAAGCAAGCTCTCCCAGAGCCCCCCGCTGGTGCGAGCATCTTG
>NZ_AODQ01000202.1 GCF_000348925.1 Cesiribacter andamanensis AMV16
CGCATGACCGTCTGCAACATGAGCATTGAAATGGGGGCCCGCGGCGGCCTGATCGCCCCTGACGAGACCACATTTGCCTACCTGAAGGGCCGCCCCTTTGCCCCGCAGGGCGAGCGCTGGGAGGCGGCGGTAGCCTATTGGAAAGGGCTGTATTCGGACGAAGGTGCCCCCTTTGAGGAAGAGCTGCACATGGATGCGGCCGATATCTCCCCCATGATCACCTATGGGACCAACCCGGGCATGGGCATCCCCATTACAGCCCCCATTCCGCAGCAGCTGGAGGGAAGCGAGGCCGTTAGCTTTGCCAACTCCCTGCGCTACATGGGTTTTCAGCCGGGCGAGTCGCTGCTGGGCAAAGAGATTCAGTATGTATTCATCGGTTCCTGTACAAACTCCCGTATTGAGGATTTGCGCGAGGTAGCCGCCTATGTGCAGGGCAGGCAGAAGGCTCCCCATGTGGAGGCCATCATTGTGCCGGGCTCGCAGCAGGTTGCCTGGCAGGCGCGGCAGGAGGGGCTGGACCAGATTCTGGCCGCTGCCGGTTTTGAGCTGCGGGAGCCGGGCTGCAGTGCCTGCCTGGCCATGAATGATGATAAGATCCCGGCCGGGGCCTACTGCGTCTCCACCTCCAACCGCAACTTTGAAGGCCGGCAGGGCCCCGGCGCCCGCACCCTGCTGGCCAGTCCGCTGGTAGCCGCCATTACGGCTGTGGAAGGAAAGATCGTGGATGTGCTGGCGTATGTGGGTGGGGAAGAGGTAGGGGTGTGATGTGGGGTAGTGGAATAGGCCAGTGGCAATAAGATAAGCAGTTGTAACTACGGCCTCTCTCTACAGACTCAACCAACCCATCACCGCTGGGGACCCACCCCCAACCCCACTAGCCGTGCGCCTCCCAGGAGGGGATTCTGGCCTCTAGAGGCTTTTGACTATTGATCATATTGGCAAGGTGTCATGTGTATACTACGATACTTTAAAGGTTATCAGCCAGTCAGGGAACGGTACGATAATCCCCTCCTGGGAGGGGTTGGGGGTGGGTTGGTAGGTTGGTCAGTTGCCGATGAAGTGACTTGGAAGTCTCCTCAACTACTGCCACTCATGCCACTTCAAAATTTAAAAAATATAGAAAAACAAAGAGGCGCACAGCCTCAGCCAAGAACATAAAATGGAAAAATTCCACCTGCTTCGGTCCACGGCGGTGCCGCTGCCGATCGAAAATATAGACACTGACCAGATCATCCCGGCCCGCTTTCTGAAGGCCACCTCCCGGGAGGGCTTTGGCCAGAACCTGTTCCGGGACTGGCGCTACGATGCGCAGGGCAACCCCCGGCCGGATTTTGTGCTGAACAACCCACGCTACAGCGGAAAGATCCTGGTGGCCGGAAAAAACTTTGGCTGCGGCTCCAGCCGGGAGCATGCCGCCTGGGCCATCCATGATGCCGGCTTCAAGGTGGTGATCTCCAGCTACTTTGCCGATATTTTTCGGGGAAATGCCCTCAACAACGGCCTGCTGCCCCTGCAGGTAAGCGATGAGCTGCTGGAGCGCCTGCTGCAGCAGCTCCACCAGGCGCCGGAAACCGAACTGCTGGTAGACCTGGCTGTGCAGGAGCTGCAGGTGCCGGCCTGGGGCGAAACCATTCAGTTTGCCATTGATGGGTACAAGAAGGAATGCCTGCTGAAGGGCTATGATGACATCGATTTTTTAGTGAACCAAAAAGAGGCCATTGAAGCCTACGAGAAAAACAGAGTATGGGCGTATTGAAAAAACAGATAGCCGTACTGGCGGGCGATGGAATCGGCCCCGAGGTATGCAGAGAAGCCATAAAAGTGCTGGAGGCCATAGGCGAGCGCTTTGGCCATGCCTTTACGTTCAACCACCAGCTTATGGGCGCCTGTGCCATAGAGGCCAGCGGCACCCCCCTGCCGGAGCATACGCTGGAGGCATGCCTGGAGGCCGATGCCATTCTGATGGGGGCCATTGGCGATCCCAAATATGACAATGACCCCACGGCAAAGGTACGGCCCGAGCAGGGTCTGCTGCGCCTGCGCAAATCGCTGGGCCTGTTTGCCAACATTCGCCCGGTAACCGCCTATCAGGTGCTCTTGCAGCACTCCCCCCTGAAAAACGATCGCATCGAAGGAGCCGATATGCTCTTTTTCCGGGAGCTGACGGGCGGTATCTACTTTGGCGAAAAGGGACGGAATGCCGATGGCTCTGCCTACGACCACTGCACCTACAGCCGGGAGGAGATCAGCCGCATTGCCCACCTGGCCTTTCAGTCGGCCGAGGGGCGGCGCCACAAGCTCACCCTGGTCGACAAAGCCAATGTGCTGGAAACCTCCCGGCTCTGGCGGGAGGTGGTAAAGGAGATTGCCCCTGCCTATCCCAGTGTGGTGGTAGAGTACCTCTTTGTAGACAATGCCGCCATGCAGCTGATCCTGAACCCCAGGCAGTTTGATGTGATCCTGACCGAAAACATGTTTGGGGATATTCTGTCCGACGAAGCCTCGGTCATTGCCGGCTCGCTTGGCCTGCTGCCCTCGGCATCGGTGGGGGTGCATACCGCCCTTTTTGAGCCCATCCATGGATCCTATCCGCAGGCTGCCGGCAAGGGCATTGCCAACCCCATTGCTACCATCCTTTCGGCCGCCATGCTGCTGGAGCACTTTGCCCTTAAACAGGAAGCCGAACTGGTACGCGAAGCCGTACAGCACGCCCTTGACAACAAGATCCTGACCCCTGAGCTCAACAGCAAGGCCCCCTATACCACCGAGCAGGTAGGTAGCTTTATTGCCTGCTATGTAAAGGAAGGAGCAGGGCCGGGCCGGGATACCCATAATCTGGAGTTGGGCTGCAGCACCATTATTTAAAGCCTGTCAGCAATGCCAGGCTGGCTGTCTCCAAAAAAATTGCCTTGGATAAAGTTGGAAAAGAAGCGCCTCCGGCACTAGCGTATCCGCTTTTTTGCATGCTTTGTAACGAGGTGCAGGCCTGTTACCTGAGCATTCCGGACGTCTGGCCGCTACACCAGCAAGAGCTGTTTCAGGCTGTCAAACTCATTTCTCATGGGGAGCTGCTGTTCCGCTTTCTGAAGGTAGTGCGCCAGTTGGGCAGGTATGGCAAGGGGCTGATCGAGGGCTGCCTCTACTACCTCCCGGAACTTGGCCGGATGGGCCGTTTCCAGAAAAATACCGCAGTGGCCGGGCCCTTGCTCTGCCTGGTACTGCTTTAACCCAAGATAGCCAATGGCGCCATGGGGGTCCAGCAGGTACCCCCGATCTTCCCACAGCCTGCGGATGGCCTGCCGGGTCTCTGCATCGCTAAAGGAATAGCCCGAAAGTTGCTGGCAGAAGCGGGCATGCTGGTGCTGATACAGGGCAGCAAGGCGGGCATAGTTGCTGGGATTTCCCACATCCATGGCATTGGAAAGCGTAGCCACCGAAGGGCGGGGCTGGTACTGACCGCTCCTGAGGTAGTGCGGCACAATATCATTGGCATTGGTGGCAGCTATAAAACGCTGCACAGGCAGGCCCATGGCCGCAGCCATCAGTCCGCCGGTGAGGTTGCCAAAGTTGCCGCTGGGCACCGAAAACACCACGGGTCCTGCCGGCTGCTGCAGCTGCGCCAGGGCCCAGAAGTAGTAAAAGCTCTGGGGGATCAGGCGGGCAATGTTGATGCTGTTGGCAGAGCTAAGCAGCTGCCGCTGGTTCAGTTCCCGATCGGCCAGGGCTAGTTTGGCCAGCTGCTGGCAATCGTCAAAGGTTCCCTCTACCTCCAGCGCGGTGATATTGCCCCCCCAGGTGGTAAGCTGCTTTTGCTGCAGGGGGCTTACCTTTCCTTTAGGATAGAGCAGGTAGACCCTGATGCCCGGCACCCCAAAAAAGCCTGCAGCTACTGCACTGCCGGTATCGCCGGAGGTAGCCACCACAATTCTGAGCTCCCGGCTTTCATTACGGGTCAGATAGGCCAGCAGGCGTGCCATAAAACGTGCCCCTACATCCTTAAAGGCCGCCGTGGGCCCCCGGTAGAGCTCCAGGCTGTAAATTCCCTCTTCTACAGCCACCAGCGGAATGGGAAAATCCAGCACCTCCTCCAGCAGGGGGCGCAGCACCTCTGGGGGAACCTCCTCCGCCAGAAATGGCCGGGCAACGGCATAGGCAATGTCGGGTAAAGATTGCGTCCCGAGCTGCCGGAAAAAAGCGGGGGGGAGCTGGGGGATCTGCTCCGGCAAATAGAGCCCGCCATCGGGGGCCAGCCCCTGCACTACCGCCTGGCGCAGGGGCACAGGGGGCGATTGCCCATTGGTACTGTAAAACTTCATGCGCGCTGAGGGGTGGGAGGTACATGGCTAGCGGCTGCCCCGGGCTGCACAGCCTGTCCGGAATCGTCTGACGCTACGCCATCCGGTTCCAAACGCATAATCCGGGGCCCCGCCATGTTGATGGGGGAGGCGTAGGGGGTAGCCCCTATCCCTTTTTGCTGCAGGTAGCTGCCAGCCGGCCGGAAAGCTGCTGCGACTGTTCAAGCCCGGGGCACAGGGC
>NZ_AODQ01000203.1 GCF_000348925.1 Cesiribacter andamanensis AMV16
TATGCCTGAGCATTCTCCCGCTCTTTGGCCGGCTGGTGCAGAAGTGGTTTCAGAACTACCTGGCCGTGCAATGCTGGAGCATTACGCTGATCATTCTGGATAACATCGTGGTTCTCTACCGGAACCTCAGCCAGCACCAGCTGGGGCTGATGCACGGCCTGTCCGTGTCCGAGGCAGTCGAAAAGCTGGACATGCTCCTGATCACCCTGCTGATCGCTCTCTTGTACTTCATGGTTCCCTACCTGACCTCCCTTTTTGTCGGCCAGACACATAGCGCGGTCTACCCGGCGCGGGTGCTGGCCACCAGTGCCGGAGCCGCCATTCTGGCCGCTAGGGGGGCAGCTGCCTTCAGCGGAGCCGGTACCCTCCCGGCAGCGGCCTCCCTCGGCAGCAGCTCGGCAGGCTGGAGCAAAGAGGTCCTGCAGGGCGGGGGCTCATCCGAGGGCGGGGAACAGCCTCCTGCACACAGGGGCGGTGCCGGACAGTCGATTCCCATACGACAGTAAACATTCACCCCAATCCTATTCCAAATGGCACATTCCTTAAAAGACTTTGACAGCAGCTTCGATGTATTGAAAAAGATCACCATCGGCACGATCCTGCTTTCCTTTGTGCTTCTGTTGCTCCTGGGCGGGTATATCCTGCTGCAGGAACGACGCCGAAGTGAGCGCGTGTATGTGGTCACTGACCTGGGAACGCTACCGGCCCTGCGGCAGGCGGAGCGGGAAATCTCCATTTTCGAGGCGCGCAACCAGGTAAAGCTTTTTCTGCATACCATGTTCGCCCACCATGCCGCCAACTACCAGCAGCAGGTAGAGGCAGGCCTCCATCTGATCGATAAAGCCGGAGGACAGCGCATCGTGCATGACTTCAGTAAGGGAGAGGTGTACCAGAATTACGTCCGCCTGGGTACCCGGACGACGATACAGGTGGATTCCGTACTGATCGACATGAAAGCACGCCCCATTGCCGGCCGGGCCTATGCCCGGCAGACCATCTACCTGGGGGAGAAAAAGCGGGAGTTTCCCATCGGGATCCAGTTCGAGCTGATCGAAACTTACCGAAGTGAGCAAAATCCCTATGGCCTGCTGATCCAGAACTTCGACTATATCCTTTATGAGCCCAGGGCTGAACATGCCCGCTGATTCCGCCCTATTTTTTAACCCTAACCCCAGTTTGTATGAACCCAACTTCCTTACTTCTGACGGGTCTCCTCCTGGCACCGCTTGCCGGACAGCCACAGGAGTTCTCCAAGGTCTCCGCTCCTGAAACTTCCTCGCCAGATACGCTTTTTGTAACCGATACCGAAACCACCTATCTGCTCTTTCCCAGAGAAGTTGAGCTGGTAGATATTGGACGGCCGGGTGACTATTTTGCCAGGATTGAAGGGCAAAGCGTTTTCCTGAAGGCCCGCAGCAAACAGTCGGGCTCCACCAACCTGCTGGTACGCTTCGGGGCTTCCTACTACACGGCACGCCTGGCGGTAGCCGAAGGCCCAGCCGGACGCCTCTATGATCTGCGTGGCATTGCCGGAGGGGAAGGGGTTAGCCGGCTGGGGAGTGCCGGGAAAGTGGCAGAAGATCCTGCCATGATCCGCGCTTCCCTGCTTCACCTTCGGGAACTGCCCCATCGGCATGCCACGCCGCGAAATACCCGCGATGGTTTGCAGCTGCGGTTGTCGCAGCTGCAGATCAGGGGGGAGGTGCTTTACCTGGGCCTTACGCTTCGCAACGGCACATCTATCGCTTATGTCCCGGACTTTGTTGGCTTCACCTACCTGGAACGAAGGGGCAGGCGCTTTTCCCGCAACAACCGCTACCAGAAGGAGGTGCGGCCGATAAGTGAGCTGGCCCCGGATAGAATCCCTTCCCGGGAAGAGCACACGCTCTGGTATGCGCTGCCCCTTTATGCCATGAGCTCCCGCGGTCGACTCCAGCTGCAGTTCCGGGAAAGGGAGGGCGGCCGGGCTTTACGAATCCTGCTCCCTGCCAGATGGATCAACCAGGCACCTTCTTTCCCTGATGGCCATGGATACTAAGCCTAAGCGACTGGGGGAGTGGATGCGCCGGCACTGGCTACCCTTAAGTGCAGGTCTGATGGGCCTTCTCCTGCTGGGAGCCATGGCGCTGGGCAGCATCCGCCGATTCCAGGCAACCACTCCTATTGCCAGTATCGCCCCGGACCAGCCTGCGTCAGGGCAATCCCCGCCCTCCCGCCTTGACCGCTACCGAAAGGAGTTAGAGGATATCAACCGGCAGCATGCCCGGCGGCAGCGCTCCCTTGAAACCATCATTTCGATGGACTTCGGGAGCATGAGCACTGGCGATACGCCCACGGAAGCAGCTGGTAATTCCCTTCCTCCTGAACCTGCGGAACAAGCAGAGGCTAATAGCAGGGCACTGCCGGATAGCGCAGTACAGGCTGCCCGGCATGACTCGCCTTCCCTTCCACAGCAGGCCAGGAGGCCGCGCCAGCAGCAGCCGGCTTCACTTGCGCCTGTACCAGGCCCTGCAGATCCCTTTCAGACGGTGCGGGCAAAAGCTCAGGAGGAGGATATTTCGCAGCAAAAGGGGGGCTTCTATAGTGTCCTGGTGCATGGGGATCAAAAGCTGCTGCCTAACGCAACGCTTTGCCTGCGACTGCAGGAGGAAATTGCGATAGGGGAACACCGCTTCCCACGCCATACGCTGCTGTATGGAAGGCTTAGTTTGGCTGGGGGCGGTCGTCTGAAGGTCCGCATCGCTAGCATTGGTTCGCTGCCCCTGCGCCTGCGCGTCTATGACCAGGATTTCCAGGAGGGCATTGCGTACCTGCAGGAGGAGCCCCTGCCATCGGCCCTGGCGGAAAGCCGCGATGATGCGCTTGATCAAATGCTTTTTTCCTTGCCCTATGGTGGTGTGGCCAGTGGCCTTGCCGGCCTGGGCAGAAATCTCCTGCGGAAGAGCCGCAGGGGAAAATCCTTATTCCTGGCAGACGGCTACCCGCTGTTTGTCGCTCCTGATTCTGACTAATTCTTAAACCTGTATTCCAATGAAAGCTATCCAACTGAAAAAATCACTTTGTCTACTGCTGGTACTGCTGGCCTTTTCCGCCACCCGGCCCCTGCAGGCCCAGTTTGTAGTTTATGACCCGGTCCAGTTTACGAACATGGTCAAAAGCCTGGCCAATGAAGTGCAGCTGATCTCCACAGCCGCCAAAACGCTGCAGGAGACCAAGGATATCCTGAACACGGCCATCCGCACCAAGCAGGAAATCGAGAACATCTACCGCCTGCAGTGGCAGGTGCAGGAAGCCCTCAAAGTAGCCCAGGGCATTAAAGACCTTAAATGGTCCGATCTGGATGAGCTGACCCGGGCAGCCATGGGCCTGGTGGAGGATCCGCTGGTCTACCTGCCGGAGCTGACGGGAACCGACCGTCTGCGGCAGGTCCTGCAGCGGGAGCCTACGCTCCAGACAACCCGCCAGCTGCATGGCCTGTTGGTGGGGATCAGTTCGCAGACCGGGCCCCTGCAGGACCTTGTCGCTTATGAGGCCATTAGCCGGGAGACCACGCTGAGCCAGTTTGCACTGGCCGAGATGCGGGAACAAAAGCAAATTCAGGCAGCCCTGTCCTATGCCCAACTGGCAGACGACATGATCTACCAGGCCCGTGAGCTAATGGAGGCTGTCAAGCGGGATCAGCGCTTCAGCATGAACGAAGCCGAACGCTTGCACAGCCTGCGGCAGTGCCAGGAAGTAATGCTGAAAAGCATGGAGATCAAGCTGGAGGCCGATCAGCTGTTGCGCTCCGTTACCGAACAGCCCTCCCGGGCCCGGGAAGAGCTGCTTCAATCCTACCGTAATCAACTGCTACGAAAAGCACTGGCAGAGGAACCCCAGATGAAGTACGGACAGCCTTAGGAGAACGCTTGTCCCTGTTGACGGCCTGCTGGAAAAGGAGTTGAACTTTTTCGAAAGTAGGATACAGTCAAAAGGGATTGTCGAAAGCCCCCAGGCCCCGGAAAATGATCTAGGGCTAGGGATGTCGGCAAGGGGTTGCCGGATAGGCCTGGAAGCGATAAGGAAGCTGCTGTTAGAGATCTATACCTGCCGAAACGTATGAAAACAGCCCGCAAAGAGATCAAAATATCAACTTCCGTCCATGCGCTTCTCGTGCGGGAGGCGGACGAATGGGGACTGACCCATAGGGAATACACCGAGGCGGTTATCCAGTACTTTGCCAGCCGGCGGCTCGATCCCAAAAGCGTGAAAGAAGGACTGGCCTGGGGCCTACAGGATGCCCTGGACAAAGGCGTCGAACGGATCATCGGCCTGCTGGCCCGACAGGAGGGGGAACACCTGCAGACGGTGTTGGAAAGCCTCCGGGAAATTCTGCACGAACAGATTAATGGCCGCATCCTGCTGGAGATCCTGCTCAATAACCTCCACCAGCTCTCCAGGCTGGAGCAGGAAGAGCTCGAGCAGCTGGTCAGTAAAACAGCCGGTTTGCCCGCCAGCGAAAAGCTTCTATTCTCAAGGCACACAGGGGATA
>NZ_AODQ01000204.1 GCF_000348925.1 Cesiribacter andamanensis AMV16
ATTGATGGTAGCCTGCAGCTCGCCGGTATAGTTCAGCGGATCACAGGACTCGTTGGGGTTGGCCGCCAGCGTAACGGTGGGGTAGATAGGCGTATACGGCACTACAATGGTGTAGGGGGCAGAGTAACAACCCTTGGAAGGGTTGGCATTCTTATAGGCTTCTACAGTGTAGGTAGCCGCTGTACGTCCACTAATGGATGCTGTGTTGGCACCGGCAATTACCTGTCCGCTGGCATCTCTCCACACAAAGGTGAAATCTGCAAAGCTGGTATAGGTAGTGCCTCCCCAGCTGATCTCGCTGACGGTGGCTGTACCTTCGGCCTGGCTATCATCGCAACTGGTCTGAGGGGTAGCTGTTACCACCGTTATTACGGGTACCTGAATGTAGTCGCCCAGCTGAATTTCGCTCCAGACAGGGCATCCGTTTTCGGCGAGCACCTCCAGGCGGTACAGGCCAGGGCCCAGATTAGACAACAGCAGAGTTTCAGTGGTAGCGCCTGCTAGCACACTTCCATTATCTGCAGGAGTAAGGGCGCCATTGGCTTCTACCAGGTACCAGTTGTAGGTAAAGATGCCGGTAGCGGTAGTTACCTGCGCCTCTACTTCACCGGTATGCTCGGCGGGGTCGCAGGATTCGTTCGGGCTGGCCACCAGCGTAATTGCAGGATATACACTTTCGTTGCGGATGCGCAGCTCCAGCGGGTTGGACGAACAGCCGCTGCCAGGACCCGTCGCCAGGTTTTGTACCGCTACCAGGTAGTAGGTGTCGTCTTCCAGTTGCAGCGCCTCCATATCGGCCATGCTGCCACTGGCCAGGGCGGTGCCGCTGGCAAGATCCGTCTGTCCGCGGTACAGGTAGAAGGTGTAGTCAGCAGCATTGGCAGAACCACCGCTGATGCCTGTGATATCAATTGCGCCGTTTGCCGGATCGCAGTAGGTCTGGTCGGTAACGGTAGCGGTTACTATCGGCTGCTCTGGAGCGGCGGGGATCACCAGAGTAAAGGGCATTTCGCAGCCGGTGTTGCCTTCTACCATAAGGGTATAGGTTCCGGCGGCCAGATCGGTAAAGGCCCGGCTGAATTCTCTGTACTCAGGATCTGATGGATCGTTTGCCAAGAGTAAGCCATCCGCCAGGGAAACATCGGCTGGGCGGTAGGTATCGTCTCCGGTATCGCTACCAGGCCAGCTGGTCCAGCGAATGCTTACATTGGTAAGGGCATAATCCAGCTCACCTGGTATATATTCAGCGTTGTTGATGATAAGGGTTGCAGCGCCATTTCCGCCTTCGCACATGCTGCTGGGTACAATGTTGCCGGCATTGACAACGGGTGGCTGCGCTATCTGGTAGATCTCAAAGGTTCTTGAGGTAGAGGAGCAGCCGTTACCGTAGAAGTCTACTGCAATGATGGTGTAGACACCAGGGGTCAGCGGGAAGCCAGTGCTTTCGCCAAAATAGGTTTCTCCATCAGTTCCTACAGGGCCAAATACCGGAGATTGATTGATCTTATTGGCATCGACCACATTGGTGCCGGAGTAAAGGAAGAAAGCATACTGAGACTGGTCTTCAAAAGCATCGCCATTGATATCAATAGCTTTCACTCCAACACCTCCAGGGCTTCCTTCACAATCTTCTACATGCTCCAGGCGCATTACCAGTGATTCGGGAGCGTTTTCATAGGCAATTGCTATCTCCACCATCGACTTACAGCCTTCGCTATCGGTAATGACAACAGTATAGATACCTGAGTACAATCCATAGGCAGTAGGACCTTCGTTATCGGCCGTTCCGCTGGGGGGGTATACGGTACCAACTACATTGGTTTGGGTATCGTAGGTATCTGACGGCAGCAGATACATGGGCGTATTAGGATCAAACTCGGCTTTCGGGTCGGTATAGAAGTTGGTATTAGGCACGATAGGACGATCCTTATACCATTCGAAGGTATATCCATCTACTGTTGGATTTCCATTCTCATCTACTACCCAAATGGTTGCAACTCCGTTGTCCTGCGTACAAACTGAGGGTCTTCTGTTGATTTCAAAGTTGTGGCTAACGGCTACCGGCGCTCGCAGGAAGCCGGTACGGGGCAGGGCCTCGCAGCGGGTTACCTCATTGAAGGCCACTACGGTATAGTAACCGGACGGCAGGTCCTCTCCGCCATCCAGCTGATCCAGCAGACGGCCGTTGGCAGCCAGAGGAGCACCTGTTGCAGCCTGACCGGTGTACCAGCGGAAAGTATAATTTGCATAATCCGCCTCAGTAGCCCCTTCCATCACGGTGGCTGTCAGGTAGCCCTTCTCCAGGGTTTGGCATCCCTTGATATCTTCTATGGCAAGGGTGGTAGCTGGCGTAATCAGCTGCTCACCCAGGTAGATGGATGAGATAGCGGTACAGCCGGTTAGGGTATTGATGGCCCGTACGGTGTAGGTACCGCTGGCCAGCTGACCAGCCTGATCGGTGGTAATGCCCAGGGAAGTGCCTGAAATAGACGTGCCACGGTACCACTCAAAGCGGTATTGGCTCAGATCGGCAGCAGCGCCACCAATGGTAAGCGAAGCACGGATCGCTCCTGAGTAAGGAGCAACGCAATGGCGTTGCAGGTTATCAACCTGCAGGCTCAGCTGCGGATTGACGGTCTGATCAGGTACTAGCAGGGTAATGCGGCCGGTGGTACAGTTCAGGTCGGTGCGGCGCACCTCAACCTGGTAACGGCCCGGGGCCAGGTTGGTTAGGCTGCTGCCGCTCTGGCCGGTCATGGCCACAAAGCTGCCACCTACTTCCTGCCACCAGCTGAAGCTGTAGTTGGTCAGGTTGGCGGCATCGTCCGCGCCATTGAAGTAGATGGTGGGAAGCTGGATGCTGCCATTGTAGGTGCCGCTGGCCGTCAGCGAGGGGGTACAAACGGTATTGGGGGTGATGGTCTGGTCGAAGGTTACCACTCCATCCCGGGCCGGTACATACACAGAACTTACAGTTTCGCAACCGGTGGCGGCATGGGTGGCCCGCACGGTGTAATAGGCAGCACCGGCAATGTTGCTGATGCCGCTGCTGGTGCCGGTGCTCAGGGGCGTAAGGCTGCTGCCGGTACCGCTGAACCACTCCAGGTCATAACCTGAAGTAAGCGCAGTACCATCCAGGCTCAGGGCCGCCGTAATGCCACCGTTGGGGGTGCCGTTACAGCTGGTCTGATCCAGTGGGGTCAGGTTCAGGCTAAGGACGGGCAGGGTATTGGTCACTTCTACGGTTACAGGGGCGGAGCTACAGCCCAGGTCGGTACGGGTGGCAATTACCTGGTAGCGGCCGGGAGCCAGGCTGCTCAGGGTGGCGCTGGTTTGTCCGCTGATGGCCGTAAAGCTGCCGCTTACTTCCCTAAACCACTGGAAGGTGTAGCCGCTCAGGTTGCCGGGGTCGGTACCGTTGAAGAAGGTATTGGTTACGCTGATGCTGCCTGAGTAGGTAGTGCCTGCGCTTGCTTTGGCCGGATCACAGATCCCGTTAGGGGTCATGTCGAAATTCAGTGTTACGACCCCTTCTTCTCTTGGAAGAAAGACCGAGCTTACCGTAATACAGCCGCTTTGGGAGTCGGTAGCTTCCACGGTATAGATCTGGCCACCCGCCAGGCCTGTGGCGGTGTTGCCGGTAAAGCTCAGGGGGGTGCCTGTAGCGGTGCTGCCACTGAACCAACGGTAGCTTACCGTACCGCTGCTGGCGGGCGAAATGCTATAGGCGGCACTGATGCTTCCGTTAGGAGCACCAGAACAGCTGGTCTGAGCCGTAGGGGTCAGCGTCAGGGTTTGCACTGGCAGCTGGTCGACTACTTCTACGGTGAAGGGGTCAGAGGGACACTGCAGCTGGTTGTGCAGGGCTCTGACCTGGTATCTGCCGGCGGCAAGGCCGCTGATGCTGGAAGCCGTCTGGCCGGAGATCAGGCTAAAGCTGCCGCTTGCTTCCCGGTACCAGCTAAAGGTATAGTTGGCCAGGTTGCTGTCGGTAGTGCCGTTGAGCTGCACCTGGCTTACGCTAATGGAGCCGTTTTTGGCCGAGGCCGGGGCGCAAATGCTGTTGGGAGCAGGGGTAGCGGCCACAATCACCACCGCCTGCTGCAGGGGTACAGTTACAGATGAAACCGTGATACAGCCCGAAAGGGGATCAGTGGCTTCTACCGTATAGGTCTGGCCACCGGCCAGGTTGGCGAGTGTATTGCTGGTGCCGCTGCTGATGGGGGTGCCCGTAGCCGAGCTGCCCAAAAACCAGCGGTAGCTTACCGTGCCTGAGCTGGCTGGGGCAATGCTGTAGGAAGCAGTGATGCTTCCGTTAGGAGTACCGGCACAGGTAGATTGAGCCGTAGGGGTCAGTGTCAGTGTCTGCACCGGCAGCTGATCCACTACCTCTACAGTGATGGGGTCAGAGCTACATTGCAGATCGGTACGGGTAGCGCGCAGCTGGTATCTTCCTGCCGCCAGGCCCGATAGGCTGGTGCCGGTCTGGCCGCTGATT
>NZ_AODQ01000205.1 GCF_000348925.1 Cesiribacter andamanensis AMV16
ACAGTATTTTAGCTCAAAAACTTAAAGGAACGCTGTCATCTCGACCAGCGGGAGAGATCTTGGATAAGACAACTCTTTACTGGTAAATTTCCAGGATTTCTCCCGCTGGTCGAAATGACAGCCTACTTTACTAAAAAAGGCCTCAGAGTGAATTATGAGGCCTTTTTTAATAATTATCCCACAAAAAAAATTCGGGATGACTCATGTTTTTTATCTATAGGGTATAAACGAGTACGGAAGGCTAATCCCTGCGGGACAGCAGCACTGCGGCTGCTGTAAGTACCGCGGCCCCAACCGCCATTTTGGTGATTAGGCTTGATCGGTTAAATTTCCAATCGGCCCCCAGCCCTTTTTCGGCAAAGATGTTGGGAATATGGCCCTTGAACAGATCCTCTACAATGCCCTCTACCACATTTACGCGGTCGGCCAGGATCAGGGGCAGCCAGTGGCCATACTCATTTTCACTCTGCTTAAAGGCCATACGGCGAATCATGCCGCTGAGGCCCGAAGGGGGAGCCGAGGTACCAAAGACAGCGGTTACATTGGGACGCTCGATGGAGTGCAGCACCTCGATGCCGATGGGCTGCTGCGAGGGGCGCTCCCAGGTATATCCCTTGTGCTCATCGTTTGTGCGTTTTTTGATAGGGTAGGTGGGGTCGTTCTTGGGATCAGCGTCTATGCCCCACCCCTTGATGTGTTTATATTTTTCTGGTGTATTTTCCATGATAGGTTTGGGTTTAGTTTCGGGCAGAGGGGGGTATGAGAACAGTTTTAACACAGTTGTCCAGCTTTTCGGAGAACATCCGGTAGGCTTCGGATACTTCCTCCAGCGGAATGCGGTGGGTGATAAGTCCCTTGGCATCGATCACCCCATTCTGCACATGCTCGATTAGCTTGGGCAGCAGGCGCTTTACGGAGGCCTGGTTGGCGCGTATGGTGATGCCTTTGTTCACCACATTGCCAATGGGCACCAGGTTGTCGGTAGGGCCATATACGCCTACAATAGAAACAATACCCCCTTCTTTACGGAGTTGATGGCCCAGTGCAGAGCCGTGGCCGAGCCGGCCTGGATCAGCAGCTTGCGGCCGGTGATGGTCTGCAGCGCATTGCCGGCCGCTTCAGCGCCTACGGCATCAATGCAGACATCAGCCCCCATCCAGTCTGTGGTCTTTTTGGCAAAGAGCACCACATCGCCCAGCTCCCGGAAGTTATAGGCCTCGCACTTTGCATAATTTTTGGCAAACTCCAGGCGGTACTCTACCTCATCAATAATGATCACCCGGCCGGCGCCAAAGAGCCAGGCACAGCGTGCGGCCATAATGCCCACGGGGCCGGCGCCAAACACCATTACCGTATCGCCGGGTTGTATGCCTCCCATTTCGGCGGCCTGGTAGCCGGTAGGCACCACATCGGTTAGCATAACGGCATCGTCAGGGTCCATGCCCTCCGGAATAACGGTGGGGCTTACATCGGCATAGGGAACACGGGCATATTCGGCCTGTCCGCCATCATAGCCGCCGGCTGTATGCGAATAGCCAAAGATTCCTCCAACGGCTGTTGCCTGCGGATTAGACTCATGGCAATTGCCAAAAAGCCCCTGTTTGCAGTACCAGCACTGGCCACAGGCTATATTAAAAGGCACCAGCACATGGTCGCCCACCTTCAGCTTTTTAACCTCAGGGCCAATCTCCTCTACAATCCCGGTAAACTCATGCCCGAAGGTCATGCCCACGCGGGTATCCGGCACTGAGCCATTGTACAGGTGAAGATCGGAGCCGCAAATGCAGGAGCGGGTTACGCGCACGATGGCATCCTGCGGATGCAGGATCTCCGGCATGGGCTTATGATCGATCCGGACCCGGAGGGGCCCGCGGTAATTCATTGCAAGCATAAAAAAATCTGGTTTTTCGAGTGATGTAAAAAATGGGGAGTGGCCTTGGCAGGCTCATAACCCCTTATTTTTGAAACAGATAGCCCTGCTGAATGTTTTTTTGCACTGGCAGGAAGGGATAAATCCAGATGTGCCCCATAGACAAAGAAAGTAAGCGGCAGATCTTTCAATGGCCGGCTGGAAACGGAGGATAGGGGCGTTGGAAGCAGAAAAACAGACAAGGATCATACGGGGAGCAGATCTGGATCATAGCCTGAATGCCTGCGGCTTTAGATATTAGGAATACCTGATTTTTTAAGGCTATGAAAACTATAATTGCCACCACCGACTATTCCAATGCCGCCAATAACGCGCTGGAATACGCTGCTGCCATCGCCGGACATGTACGCGCTAAACTTATCCTGTTCAATGCGTTTCATCTGGCCATACCTGCAACCCCGGCGCCCCTGGTGTTGCCTGATATCACTGAATTGATCCGCGATAACGAGCTGCGCCTAAATGCCATTGGAGAACGTCTGGCCCGGCAACACGGCATAGAGGTAAGCTGCCATACCAGTACGGCACTTTTTAAAGAAGAACTTGATAAACTGGTACGCCACTATCAGGCCGATCTGGTTGTGATGGGCATGCGGGGCGAATCGCTAAGCCGCAAGCTGTTTGGCAGCCTTACCACCACCGTCTTGTATCATGCCGCCTATCCGGTGCTGGTGGTGCCAGAATCGGCTACCCACCAGGGCCTGCTCAGGATTCTGTTTGCCTGCAAACGGGCGTACCTGACCCCCTATCACAATCTGGGCATCCTGCAGGAGATTGCCAGGGCTTATAAAGCCGATGTGCAGGTGCTGCATGTGGAGACTCAGGAAGAAATGCACAGCAGCGATAAAGGGAATACACAGCATGGTACCCCCAACATGGAACAGCTGCTAAGGGGCATCCATCATACCTATAAATTTATTGCCGATGAGGATGTGATCAGCGGCATAGAAAGAGGAATAGAAGAAAGCAAGGCCGATCTGCTGGTGATGGTACCCCATAAGGCAGATTTCTGGGATACCATATTAAACCGCAGCCATACCCGACGGCTGGCGCTGAATACCACCATTCCGCTCCTGGCGCTGCCCAACCAGACGAAGAAGCAGCTGGCACGGGCAGCCCGTAATCAGAAGCCTGATGTAAATGTATAGCCACCGCCCGCACCAGGCCGTTCAGCAGATGCCTTTGGTCACCCCATTCGGAGCCTGCAGTGCCCAGTTGGATCAGGCTGATGGGTGAAGAGCCTGCAACTGCTGGCGGGCCTGCTTCGGGTAGTGCAGTAAGCGTATCGCATAAACCAGACCAGCCATGCCTAAATACATTCCTGATAGGGCAACTGCCGCCAACTGGCAGCGCCACCTGGTGCTGACAGGGGTACTGTGGTTTAGTCTGCTATCGGCCCTGGCCCAGCAGGGGAGTATGCCGATGAGCCTGGGCAACTATCCCCAGCTGGGGAGCCAGGCCGGACTACAGCGTTTGGTCAGCAGCCGGCAGCAGGCTACCCTTGTGCATTTTTATGCCAGGCGGGAGTACCGGCTTGCCTGGTTTGGGCGCTGGGGCTTGCGCTCTCCGGCCGACTCCCTGCTGCTGCTGATTGGCCAGTCGACTGACCAGGGCTTGCTGCCGGCTCACTATCATCAGGAACGCCTGCAGACGCTCTTTGCGCTGATCAGCCAGCATCAGGCTACAGCCCTGCAGGTAGAGGAGGCAGATTACCTGCTGAGCGATGCCTTTTTTACCCTGGCCCTTCACCTGCAAAAAGGACGGTTTGTTCCGCATACGGGGGTGCCAGCCAGGCAGCTTTTGCCAGCCGATGAGCCGCTGGCCGCTCTCCTGGAAATAGGGCTTCATGAAAATAATCTTCGCCAGCAACTTCTGGAGCTGGAACCGCAGCATGCGCAGTACCGGCTGCTAAAGGCAGCCCTTGAGCAGAGGCTGAAGCGATACCGAAAGCTGCAGCAGCCAGGTCCAAGGCCCCCCGCAGCAGAAGTGCTGGCCCTGGAGCAGGAGATGCGGCTACTGGCCGTAAACCTGGAGCGCTGGCGCTGGGAGGCCCGCTCATTTCCCTATACTTACCTGCTTGTAAACCTGCCAGCTTATAAGCTGCAGGTACTTGAGGGGGACATGCCCGTCTTTTCATCCCGCGTGACATTGGCAAACCCTCCACCCCCAGCCCGGTGCTGGAAAGCCGCATCGATTGCTTTCTCATCTATCCCTACTGGACGGTGCCCCGTAGCATTGCCGGTAAGGGGAAATGCTCGCCCAGGCTAAGAAAAAAGATCCGGACTATCTGCGCAGGGGGGGCTTTGAGGTGCGTGGACCGCCAGGGGCGCCTGGTAGAGCCGCAGGCCATAGACTGGAGCCAGT
>NZ_AODQ01000206.1 GCF_000348925.1 Cesiribacter andamanensis AMV16
GTGAATCCCGTAGACCAGCAGATGATCCGCCTGGGCTTTACCATACCGGTGGTTGACTGGGGCCGCAACAAGGCCCGGGTGAATACCGCCCAGGCCAATCAGAAACTTACCGAATATGCCGTAAAGCAGGATCAGCTGGCCTTTGAGCAGGACATCCGCACCCAGGTGGCCCTGCTGCAGTCGCTGAGCATGCAGGTGCAGGTATCCCGGCAGGCGGCCGAGGTAGCAGGCCAGCGCTACCAGATCGGGCAGGAAAGCTTTGGCATGGGCCGCATCAGCATTACCGAGCTCAACATTGCCCAGCAGGAAAAAGATGCCGCCCGCCGCAACTACCTGCAGGCCCTGCGCGGCTTCTGGGAAACCTACTACCGCCTGCGCCTGCTCACCCTCTACGACTTTGAAAAGCAGGAGGCGCTGATTTTGGATGATAGAAGATAGATGTAAGAGGTTAGAAGTTAGAAGTAAGACTATAGACGATGGACCGGGCGGCTAGGCGCCCCCGGCGATCCGCAATGGACCGGGCGGTGTACCGCAATGGACGATTTCTCTGGAGACGTTTCCTGTTGTTGGTGTTTTCACCAACAACACTTCTGACCAGCACCTGATTTGTTGGTGAAAACACTAACAAAGGGGGTCCTACACGCTCCACCATCTACCCTCTAATGTCTAACTTCCAACTTCTAACTTCTAACTTCCAACCCCCATACCTCAAACCCCATACCTCAATATGATCAAGCTCACCAACATCGAAAAAGTGTACAAGACCAGCACCATCCAGACGCTGGCCTTGCACCAGGTAAACCTGGAGGTTGCCCGGGGAGAATTTCTCTCCATCATGGGCCCTTCCGGCTGTGGCAAATCCACCCTGCTCAACATCATGGGCCTGCTGGATGCCCCTACCTCCGGCACCATTCGCCTGGATGGCCAAACCGTCAGCAACCTGCCCGACAAGCGGCTGGCCCGCATCCGCAACGAAAAGCTCGGTTTTATCTTCCAGAGCTACCACCTGATCCAGGACCTCCATGTGCTGGACAATGTGGAGCTGCCCCTGATCTACCGCAATGTGTCGGCCACCGAGCGTAAACGCCGGGCGCAGGAAGCCCTGGAAAAGGTAGGCCTCAGCGCCCGCACCAAGCACTACCCCAACCAGCTCTCGGGGGGGCAGCGCCAGCGCGTGGCTATTGCCCGGGCCATTGTTGGCCGTCCGGATGTGATTCTGGCCGATGAGCCCACCGGTAACCTCGATTCGGTGATGGGCGATGAGGTGATGAACATCCTGCTGCAGCTCAACCGGCAGGAGGGCACCACCATTGTGATGGTAACACATGATGAGGCCATGGCCAAACGTACCCAGCGCCTGCTGCGCTTCTTTGACGGACAAGCAGTAAATACCGAAAACTATGTTGCGCAATTATCTTAAAATGGCCCTGAAGGTGCTGAACCGGCGCCGCTTCTACACCTTCATCAGCATGTTTGGCATTACCATTACGCTGGCCATTCTGCTGATCGTATCGGCCTTCTGGAACCACCTGGTGGGCCAGCATGAGCCGGAAGTAAACCTGGATCGCAGCCTGGTGGTCTTTCGCATGAAGCTGCAGGGCAAAGACGGCTGGACCTCCACCTCGGCCAACAGCGACTACTTTCTGGAAAAGTATGTGCGCAAGCTGCAGACCCCTGAAATGATGACCTTTTACTCGCTGCCCTCTACCGTCAATACCTTTGTGGACGGGCAGAAGGTAAACCTGGACCGCAAGTATACGGATGCCACCTTCTGGCAGGTGATGCAGCATACGTTTATTGAGGGGCGTCCCTATACCGACGATGAAGTGCAGCAGCGCCATCCGGTGGTGGTGATCAGCCGCGCCAGCAAGGAAGAACTTTTTGGCATGGGGTCAGCCCTGGGGCAGGAGATCAAGATCGACGAGGACCGCTACAAGGTAGTGGGCGTAATTGACGATACGCCCATTACCCGCCTGCACTCCTACGGCAATCTGTTCATTCCCATTACCCTCAACAAGGGCTATGGCAAAGACAAGGAGTATATGGGTGAGTTTGTAGCTACCCTGGTAGCCTCCAGCCGGGAGGCCATAGGGGATATGGAGAAGGAGTACGAGGCCATGGCCCGGCAGATCGAGAATCCCGATCCGGCCAATGTGGAAAAAGTGCTCTCCTCGGCCGATTCGTATGTAGGAGCCTTCAGCCGCATGTTTCTGGGGGGAGATGGCGACTCGGGGGTGCAGAAGCTCTATGCGATTCTGATGGCACTGGCTTTTCTGTTTATGTTGCTGCCAACGGTCAACCTGATGAACATCAACATCAGCCGCATTATGGAGCGGGCCTCCGAAATAGGGGTACGCCGGGCCTTTGGGGCCTCTACCTGGGCACTGCTCTTCCAGTTCATCATCGAAAATCTGGTGCTTACCCTTCTGTGCGGCCTGCTGGCGGTGCTGGTAGCCTGGGGTGGCCTGCAGCTCATCAATACGTCCGGCCTGGTGCAATTCATGGAATTAAAGCTGAATTTCCATGTACTGGGGGCAGGCCTGCTGTTTACCCTGGTATTCGGCCTTATTTCAGGGGTGTACCCTGCCTGGCGCATGTCCCGCCTGCAGGCCGCCGAAGCACTTAAGGCAAAATAGAATCCCGAAGCTAGAAGGTAGAAGCAATTAGATAGAATCAGAGTAGTCTGCAGAGTATCCAACCAGTATTTTCTAACTTCTAACTTCTATCTTCTTACCTCTAACCCAATAACCCACTACTCAATACCAAAGCAATGTTTCTTCAACTCTTTAAAATAATGTGGCACCGCAAGGGCAGGAATTTTCTGCTGCTGACGGAGATCTTTTTCTCCTTCCTGGTGCTGTTCATCACCGGTACGCTCATCATCGAGGGCCTGCGTGATTACTATACCCCCGTTGGTTTCGACTACAGCGATCTGTACGAGATCGACATGAGCCGCCATGGCGAAGGCAAGGCCAGTTCGCTGGCCAAGCTGCAGCAACTGCGCCCCATTCTGGCATCCACCCCCGAGATCAGCAGCTACAGTTTTAGCTCCTCCAATACCCCCTTCTCCTACAGCACCATGAATGTGGATATGTATTACGAGGAGAAGATGGAACTCTCACATTTTTACCGGGTAGACCCCAGTTATTTTGAAACCCTGGACCTGGAGCTGCTGGAGGGTCGCTGGCTGCAGAAGGGCGATGTTGGCTCGCCGGAGCCGGTTGTCATTAACCAGACCCTGGCCGAGCGCTACTTTCCGCAGCAGAGTGCACTGGGCAAGCGCATTGGTCAGTTCAACGACAAGAACAACATGCAGGTAGTAGGGGTGATCCGCAATTACCGCCAGGATGGCGAGTTTCAGGCAGCTGATAATGCCCTGTTCCGCTTCCACAACGAACAGGATACCACCTCGGAAGTGCCTGGCAAAATTCTGCTGGAGATCAAGGCCGGGGCTGATCCGGCCTGGCAGCAGCAGCTCATGGAGCGGCTCAACAAAGTGGCCGGCAACTGGACCCTGGAGCTGGCCGTCGTTACCCATATGCGCAAAGCCAAAGCCAAAATGAAGCTTATTCCCCTGATTGCCCTGAGCATTGTGTGCGGCTTTCTGGTCTTCAATGTGGCGCTGGGCCTCTTTGGGGTGCTCTGGTACAACATCAGCAAGCGCTATGCCGAGATAGGCATTCGCCGGGCCTTTGGCGCAACCGAAAGCAGCATTCGCTGGCAGATGCTGGGCGAGGTGATGGTACTGGCCACCCTGGGCCTGGTGCTGGGCGTACTGCTGGCGGTACAGTTTCCGCTACTTGGGGTCATGAATGTGACCACCTCCATCTACGCCATCTCCATTGCTACCTCACTGCTGCTCATTTACCTGCTGGTAGCCCTCTGTGCCTGGTACCCCAGCAAGCAGGCCGCCCAGATCGAGCCGGCCCTGGCGCTGCATTATGAATAGGGGATGGTGGACGATGGACAATGGATTATAGACAATGGACCGGGCGGCGTACCGCAATGGACCGGGCGGCGTACCCAAATGGACGAAAAACCGGGCTACTACTACCCCTTTGTTGGTGTTTTCACCAACAAATCGAGTGCTGGTCAGAAGCCATGTTGGTGAAAACACCAATAAGAGGATACGATACCAGAAAAGTCGTCCATCGCAGTTCTCCTACCCCGTTGTTGGTGTTTTCACCAACAACTCATGTGCTGATCAGGAGCGTTGTTGGTGCAAACACCAACAACAGGATACGTC
>NZ_AODQ01000207.1 GCF_000348925.1 Cesiribacter andamanensis AMV16
CCCCGCTCACAGATCAGGGCGTACTTTACATGGTCCAGCACCTCTTCGATATCATCGCTGGCCGAGTAGGAGCTTTTTACCAGGGTTTGCACCAGGTTGTTGGGCTCCACGCACAGCAGGGTGCCGCCGGGTTTCAGTACCCGGCACATTTCCTCAATGGCTTTCTGGGGGTTGGGCACATGAATGAGCAGCGTCTGGCAGGTAACCAGGTCAAAACTGCTATCGGCAAAGGGCAGCGCCTGGGCATTGCCCTCCACCACCTCAAAGCTGGCCCCCTGCTGGTGAAAGTAGGCCCGTATTTCGGGATCTTCGGCTATCCATTTGGCATCATTATCTACCCCCGTAACAGCACAGGGAGTCGCCAGGTAGGGCACCAGCAGGCGGCTCCAGTGGCACTGGCCGCAGCCCACATCCAGCAGGTTGTGGTGCCGGGCTAGCTGCAGGCGGCGGGCCATCAGCTCCAGAAAGCCCCTGTTCCACCAAAAATTCCGGTAGTCGCCAAAGTAGTTTTCAGAATGTCCGCTGCCGGGTGTTGCTGCTGTCATACGCGTATGTCTGATAAAAAAGTAACCCAAAAGGAGCCCCTTTGATTGTAAAAAGCCCGCAAAGCTACGCATTTTGCTGCCAGGGGTAGGCAAGAAGCTGCTTTTCCCGGGGCAAGCGGCCGGCAAAGAGGGCCGGCGGCCCATGCTAAGGAGCTGACAATCATCTCCCTGACAATTCAGCTATTTATTACATCTCCCATAAGCGGGGCCTACTTGCCGGAAAAAGAGCGGGCAGGCTGTTGATCTTTACGGAGCATTTGCTCATCAGATCATGATCAACAACTTATTAACCCTGGGGGTGCGGGAGCACTATCCCGAATACCTGCAGCATAAAATACGCATCTCCAATATTCTGTGGATTGTCATGCTCTTTTTTGCCGGCGGCTACAGCCTGATCATCGGGCTTAAGATACCGGCCCTTTCCTTTATCCCCATTGTAGGCACCTCAAGTATGGTTGGGGCGCTTCTGCTAAATTTTCTGGGCTTTCATGTACTCTACCGGCTGCTTCTTACAGCGGGTCCGCTCTTTTCGGTCTACTGTTATCACCTGGGGGTGGTGCCGGCCAATGGTACAGCCCTGCCCAGTTCCATTGCGCTTATTCTGGCCTTTTCCATCCTGCCCTTTATTCTCTTTGATGTGCGGGAAAAGGGAGCCCTGGGCTTTTCGATCTTTGTGGGCTACCTGGCCCTGATCAGCTTTCGCTGGACCAACAGCTGGATCGAGATCCCGGACATCAACGAGGCGGCCATCCGCAGCGGGCTCTACCAGGAGTTTTCCATTACCGCTTCCTTTATTGTGCTGTGCAGTACGGTCTATTCGCTTACCTACTTTGCCTTTAATGCAGAGCGCACCCGTAACCGCCTGCTGGAGGAGGGCGAGCAAAAAACGCGGCAGCTACAGGCCCGGGAAGCCGAGCTGCAGGAGCACCTGCACAAGCTGGAGCTAAGCCGCAAAGAAGAGCAGCAGCGCAACTGGGCGGCCCAGGGCTTTACCCACTTTGCCGGCCTTTTGCGCAAGAACGATAACCAGCAGCAGCTGGCCGATGAGCTGCTGCGGGAACTCACCAGGTACATTGATGCCAACCAGGGGGCACTCTACCTGGTGGAAGGTGTAGGGGAGGAGCTGCACCTGCAGCTGAAGGCCTGCTATGCCTACAGCCGCAAAAAATACCGAGAGCAGCGCCTGCAGCCCGGCGAGGGCCTGATTGGCCAGTGTTACCTGGAGCGCGAATCCGTCTACATCACCGATGTGCCGCAGGGCTATACCCACATTACCTCCGGCCTGGGCGATGCCACCCCCTCAGCCATCCTTATAGTGCCCCTGATCGCCAACGAAAAGGTAGAGGGTATCCTGGAGTTTGCCTCCTTTAGCCCCTTTGCCCCGCACATCCGGCAGTTTGTAGAAAAGCTTGGAGTGGATATTGCCGCTACCCTGGGCATCAGCCGCATCAACACCCTTACCCGCCAGCTGCTGGACGATGCCCGCCAGCAGGCCGAGCAAATGCGTGCTCAGGAAGAAGAAATGCGCCAGAACCTGGAAGAGCTGGCCGCCACCCAGGAAGAGATGCAGCGCAAGGAAAAGGAATACATGCGCCAGATTGCCGAGCTACAAGCCGCCCTGCAGCTGCAGGAGAGCTAATGTTTTACCGGATACGTCTGCAGCAACGCCGGCTCATGCGTTCAGAGGTTCTACCCCCCAAAAAAAAGCGCTCGTGCTATCCTGTTGCCCAGGCAAAGGCAGTGCACCCTTCTGCTTAGGTCTTTTCTTTGGGAATAATGCTGATATCGCCGCTGCGCTCCAGGTAGGCAGCCTGTATGTCCTCCAGCGATTGAATGCGGGCCTGCGTGCGGGCTGCCGAAAGCAGGTCCTGCTCGGTAATGTGGCTGCTGCTCATGTTCTTTTCCAGCAACTGGCCATCGCGCACCAGCGTCGTGTGTACCCCCTTGATAATGTTGCCAAACTGATCGCTTTTGTAGGAGAGATAGGCCATAAAGCGGTGGGTGGCTACCAGCAGGGCCCCCGCCGCAAGCGTTGGCAGAAAGGGGGCCGAGTCGGTAATGGCCCTGCTCATGATGGACCCCAGCATAATGGCCGCCACTATATCAAAGGCAGAGTTCTTGTCAAAAATGCGCTTGCCGCCCAGGCGCACATACAGAATGGTGATACCAAATACCACAACGGCCCGTACGGCAAAAATAATGAAAGTATCCAGGTCGGTATCGAGTTCAAAAAGGTCGGTAAGGCTTGGCATAGGTCTTGGATTGCAGGTGGTTCCTTTCTGCTAAACCGCTCCCCGGCCAGGAAGTTATCTGGGCCAATCGCCCTACCCCAGACACAAAAAAAGCAGCCTGTACCCTACAGACTGCTTTCCGATGGTTATCAACTTACGTCTAATGTCTAACGTCTAACGTCTAACTTCCAACTTCATCCCCTCTACCTAAACCGGTCTGCAGAGCGTACCAGCAGCTCGTCCCGACGGATAAAGCGGTTGGCCAGCAGGTTGAAGAACAGGGCTCCCAGCGGCAGCCAGAAACCGGTCAGGTACTGGCCGTTGCCATCCTCGGGCAGCAGCTCCCGGGCCTGGTAAATAGAATAGATGGCCGCTACCACCGTAGCGCCGATCAGCAGGGCATTGAGGGCGCCCAGTTTGATTTGCGTAAGGCGGTTGCGGAACTGGAAAATGGCAAAAAGGGCGATAACGGTAGCCAGGCCCGCCAGCAGCGCTACATACCACAGGCTCCGGGTCATGATCTCCTCGCCCACCACGGCCGCATTATTGTCGGTAAAGGAATAATGGGTCATCTGGTACACATCTACCTGCACCGCCTGGCTCTGGGCGGTGCTGATTTTTTCCCAGATGGGGAAGCCAAAAGTAAGGCCCATACACAGGGCCACCAGCAGCAGAAATATGGTTTGGATCCGTTGTATCATGCTTTGTAATCGGTTAACTTGCGCGAAGGTAATCAGTTTTTAGTAGAAACGAAACCCGTAAAAGCCCACTTTTTAAGCATGGAAACAGCCTATATTGTCGATATACTGCGTACCCCTGTTGGTAAATTTGGCGGCACACTTGCCAGCGTACGGCCCGATGATCTGGCCGCTTTAGTGATTCGCCAGCTGCTGGAGCGCAACCCCCAACTTCCCCCTCAGGTACTGGAAGAAGTAGTCTTTGGCGCCGCCAACCAGGCCGGTGAAGATAACCGCAACGTGGCCCGCATGGCCGCCCTGATGGCCGGCCTGCCGGTAGAGGTCTGCGGCGTAACGGTAAACCGCCTGTGCGCTTCCGGCCTGCAGTCCATCATCGATGCCAGCCGTGCCCTGAAGGGGGGCGATGGCGCCGCCTACATCGCCGGCGGGGTAGAGAGCATGACACGGGCCCCCTTTGTGATGGCCAAATCCGAAACCGCCTGGGGCCGCACGCCCGAGATCTACGATACCACCATCGGCTGGCGCTTTACCAATCCCAAACTGGCCGAAGCCTACCACCCCTTCAGCATGGGCGAAACAGCCGAGAATGTGGCGGAGCGCTGGGGCGTAAGCCGCCAGGATCAGGACGAATTTGCCTACCACAGCCAGCGCAAGTGGAAAGAAGCCCAGGAACAGGGAAAGTTTACCGACGAGCTGGTAGCCGTTCCGGTACC
>NZ_AODQ01000208.1 GCF_000348925.1 Cesiribacter andamanensis AMV16
CCTGAAGGAGAGGGTTGGGTGAGGTTAAACCAATGACACAAACACCTAGCGTACAGGAATCCATCCACACTACCCAACTCCACAAGCACCCCCTGCAGCTGCTGGGGCTTATCCTACTGCTGGCGGGATTTGCCGTGCTGATCGGCTCCCTCCAAATGGGTACCTACCGCCTGCATCCCCAAGTGGTGCAGACGGCCGTATCCGATTCGGCCCACCAGGCCGTGCTGCTGCAACTGCTGGAACCCCTGTACGACAAACCGGTGGATAGCGACTGGCAGCTGGCTGGGGTGCTGGACAAGGCCTTTGCCCATGCCAACGAGCAGCTGACCCAAAACCCCATTAACGACTACTGGGCCCGCACCTACAAGACCTACCTGATCAAACACAGCGCCGAGGGACTGCCGGCCGAGCGCCCCGGCCTTCTTCTGTTCCTGAGCATTGGCCTTGCCTGCCTCGGTGGTTTACTTTACATCCTGCCCAAGCTGCGGCTGCTGCCGGGCATCAAGAACAATCACATCTTCCATAGCGCCACCACCAACCGGGGCTGGATCGGCTGGCTGCTGGGCTCCTTTCTCATCCTGTTTTACATCCTGCTTTATTTCTTCCCCTACTACATCACTAGCTGGATGCTGATGGCCGACCCCCTGGCCCTGTGGCTCAAAGGGGGCGAAGCCTCGGAATGGTTTTTTTATGGACTGCTCTATACGCTGGCCATTCTGGTTATGGGGGTGCGCATGCTCATCAAGTACCGACACAGCAAGTACCATAAGCTGCGCACCGGCAGTGTGATGTTCTTTCAGCTGGCCTTTGCCTTTCTGATCCCCGAGTTTCTGGTGGCGCTTAACCAGCCCTATTACGACCTCAAGAACATCTGGCCGCTGAACTATGACCTGTTCTTTGAATACAAGATCACCGAATTTTTGAGCAGCGGCGTCCTGGGCCTGTTTATGCTGCTCTGGGGCATTGCCTGTGTGGTAATAGGCGTGCCGCTGATGTCGTACTTTTGGGGAAAGCGCTGGTACTGCAGCTGGATCTGCGGCTGCGGCGGCCTGGCCGAAACGCTGGGCGACCCCTTCCGGCAGCTGTCCGACAAGCGGCTGGTGGCCTGGAAGGTGGAGCGCTGGATGGTGCACAGCGTGCTGGTGCTGGCGGTGCTGATGACGGTGGCCGTGCTGCTCACCTTCTTTACGGGCAACAGCCAGCTGCTGGGCGTGGACTCTTACAGCCTGCGCAGCTGGTATGGCTTCGGGATAGGCGCTATCTTTGCCGGGGTGGTAGGCACCGGTTTTTACCCCCTGATGGGCAACCGGGTCTGGTGCCGCTTTGGCTGTCCGCTGGCGGCCTACATCGGGCTTATCCAGCGCTTTAAATCCCGTTTTCGTATCACCACCAACGGGGGGCAGTGTATTAGCTGTGGCAATTGCAGCACCTATTGCGAGATGGGCATCGATGTGCGCTGGTATGCCCAGCGGGGTCAGAATGTGGTGCGGGCCAGCTGCGTAGGCTGCGGCGTATGCGCATCAGTCTGCCCCCGGGGCGTGCTGAAGCTGGAGAACAAGGGGGGAAAGGCCCGCTATGGCGAGGTGAAGTTTTAAAGCTGGTATTGAGTATTGAGTAAAGATTGGGCGGTATATAGCCATGCAGGTAGAGCAAGACAATAAAAAGACAAAAGGAGTAGAAGAGGACTCCGCACTTCAGATAGAAAGAGAGCGTAGGCAGGTGCCGCCCGCCCTGCCCGCCATTGCCGTGGTGATTCCGGCCCATGATGAGGCCGAGGGCATTCTGAAGGTCATGCAGGCCCTGCCGATGGACTGGATCAGCGAAGTGGTGGTCACCGACAATGCCTCCAACGACGATACGGCCGGGGTAGCCGAAGCTCTGGGCGCTACCGTACTTAGGGAAGACCGCAAAGGCTACGGCTGGGCCTGCCTCAAGGCGCTGCACTATCTGGCCCAAAAACCGGAGCAGCCCCAGATCGTGGTCTTTCTGGATGCCGACTATTCCGACCATCCCGAAGAATTACCCCTGCTGGTGCAGCCCATCCTGGAAGAAGGGGTGGATATGGTGATCGGCTCCAGGGCGCTGGGACGGCGGGAAAGGGGGTCGCTCACCCCCCAGCAGGTCTTTGGCAACTGGCTGGCCACCCGCCTGCTATACCTTATCTACAAGGAAAAATTTACCGACCTGGGCCCCTTCCGGGCCATTCGCTGGGAGGCTTTGCAGCGCCTGCAGATGCAGGACAAAACCTATGGCTGGACGGTAGAGATGCAGATAAAAGCCGCCAAGCAGGGGCTCCGGAACCGGGAAGTGCCCGTAACCTACCGCCGCCGTATAGGCCGCTCCAAGGTGAGCGGAACCCTAAAGGGGGTGATTGGGGCCGGCTACAAGATCTTATGGACCCTTTTTCGCTATAGCCGATGAGTTGGGTGATTGTAGTACTGTATAGCCTGAGCCTGCTTTTTCTCTTTCTTTTTAGTCTGGGCCAGCTGCACCTTGCCTGGCACTACCTGCGCCGCCTGCGCCGGCCCCTGCCCGAACCCGCCCCACTGCCGGAGGAGCAGCTACCCCTGGTGACCATTCAGCTGCCCCTCTACAACGAACGTTATGTAGCCGAGCGCCTGCTGGAGGCCGTCGCTGCTCTGGACTACCCCCTGAAGAAGCTGCAGATACAGGTGCTGGACGATTCTACCGACGATACCGTGGCCCTGGTAGCGGCCAAAACGGCCCAGCTGCAGCAAAAGGGGGTCTGGATTGAGCAGTTGCGCCGCCCGGGCCGGCAGGGCTTCAAGGCCGGTGCCCTGCAAGAGGGGCTGCGAAGCGCTAAGGGAGAATTCATTGCCATTTTTGATGCCGATTTTCTGCCCCCGGCCAGTTTTCTACGAAAGACTTTGCCCCATTTTGCCGATCCGCAGACCGGGGTGGTACAGACCCGCTGGGGCCACCTGAACCGGCACTACAACCTGCTTACCCGCCTGCAGGCCTTTGGGCTGGATGCCCACTTTACGGTAGAGCAGGGGGGCGCAGCCAGGCCGGCAGTTACATCAACTTTAACGGCACGGCCGGCATCTGGCGCAAAGCCTGTATTGAGGCAGCCGGTGGCTGGAGCGCCGATACCCTTACCGAAGACCTGGACCTGAGCTACCGGGCACAGATGCAGGGCTGGAAGTTTCAGTACCTGGAGGAGGTAGAAAGCCCAGCCGAGCTGCCGGTGCTCATGCCCGCCATCCGCTCCCAGCACTTTCGCTGGAACAAGGGAGCAGCTGAGTGCGCCCGCAAAAACCTGCTGAAATCCCTAAAGGTGCAAAGCGGTTTTTTCAATAAGCTGCATGCCTTCTTTCACCTGACTAACAGCAGCATCTTCATCATCATTCTGCTGGCGGCCCTGTTAAGTGTGCCCATGCTCTTTGTGCAGCAGGCCCATCCAGAACTGGAGGGGGTCTACCGGCTGGGCAGTGTGTTTTTGCTGGGCTTTCTCTCCATTGCCTTTTTTTACTGGACCGCCAGCCGTCGCCTCTTCCCGCGGCGGAGCTGGCAGTATTTTCTGCGCCTGTTCCCGCCCTTTCTGGTGGTGTCCATGGGGCTGTCGGCGCACAACACACTGGCGGTGGCCGAGGGCTGGCTGGGCAAGAAAAGCCCCTTTTTGCGTACGCCCAAGTTCAATATTTTGGGAAAAGAGGGGGGATGGAAAGAAAATAGCTACATCCGCAGCGGGCTCAGCTGGCTTACGGTGGTGGAAATGCTGCTGATCCTCTATTTTGCCTTTGGTCTGGCGGCCGGTCTGTACCTGCAGCACTGGAGCCTGCTGCCCTTTCACCTGATGCTGGTGCTGGGTTTTTCGCTGGTGGTGTTTTATACCCTAAGGGGGAGGTAGAGGAAGGACGTAGGCGGTAGGGAGGTGAGCATGGACTATAGGTGAAGTAGGGCTCGTTTGCGAAAGAAGTAGTGAAAATAGTAGTGTGGGTTGCTTATTGCTGGTGCGTGCTTGCAGCTCGTACCACATTCATCTTTTAATAAATTGTAAGAAGTACGAGCTACAAGCTTTCACCAGCCTATCAGAATGATTTCTGAACTTGCCTCCATCTCCCTTCCTCACCAGAGCACTGATCTCACAGCCGAAAGGCGCCGCTGGGGCCCTGCTGTGTGGCTAACCGCAGCGGGCTACCTGCTCCT
>NZ_AODQ01000209.1 GCF_000348925.1 Cesiribacter andamanensis AMV16
CAACGGCCTGCGCTCCATGGTGCTGTCGGATTACGGGCCGGCCTTTCCCTACCTGAAGCTGCAGACGCAGGTATGGCGCTTTAGCTATACCAACATCTTTGCGCAGCTGCGGGGCGAGATCCCCTCATCCCCATCCGGTACGCCGGGCAGCACCGACTACCCCAAGAAGTTCTTTGCCATGCACCACCTGAGCCTCAACATTACCGATAATCTGAATGTGGGCCTCTTTGAAGCGGTGATGAGCGGCGATGAGAACAGCAACGGAATAGAGGCCGACTACTTCAATCCCGTTATCTTCTACCGGGCCATTGAGCAGTACGGCGGCAGCAATGATAATGCGCTGGTGGGCCTGGATGCCAAATGGAACCTCTTCAAGCGGGTACAGCTCTATGGGCAGTTTGTGCTGGATGAGTTTCTGCTGAGTGCCTACCAGCAGGGCAACGGCTGGTGGGGCAATAAGTGGGCCTCGCAGCTGGGGGGTAAGTACATCAATGTCTTTGGCCTGCCCAATCTGGATGCGCAGCTGGAGTGGAACCGCGCCCGTCCCTTTATGTACACCCACCAGAGCAACTACACCAGCTATACCCATTACGGCCAGCCGCTGGCGCACCCCCTGGGCGCCAACTTTGATGAGAAGCTTGTACGCCTGATCTACCAGCCCCTGCCCCGCCTGCAGTTGCAGGGCACCGCCATAACCGCCACATACGGTACCGATCCCGAAGGGGAGAATTGGGGCGGGGATATCTTTGAGCCCTACACCACCCGCACCCTGGATACCGGCAACCAGATAGGACAGGGCCTGTCCAACAAGCTGCTGCTGGGCGAAGTGCAGGCCTCTTACATGCTGGCGCACCGTCTCTGGCTGGAGGGCAGCTACACCCTACGCCGTCGCCAGCTGGAAGGCCAGGCCAATCAAACGACCAAGCTCCTGGAGCTAGGCCTGCGCTGGAACATTGCCCGGCCTACGAATTTGTATTTCTAACGCCCATACATCTGTTGTACCAAGGCATCACGTTCTGCCTGAACCGCTACAGGGGGCAAGCCAATAGAAATCCGTAAACTGTCTAGCTGCTCTGGGTACTGAACAGGAATTTCACTGCCATCCCGATTGGTATAGGTGCCATAGACCTGAAGTTCTTTATTGTAGAGATAGTACTTATCAATTGCTCTTCCAAGCATCAGAGGTTCGCAACTGCCCTGCTGCACAAACTGTAGTAGCTTAGGTACAAAATATGCCATGCGAATAGAGTCGGCAGTATGGAGCAGCATGATGCCAATGCCCGTCATGTTGATGGTCCAGTCTCCGTCTACCGATTCATTGCCAATCATGCGCTCATCAGGGTATCCCCTGCTTTCAAAAAGCTGCATCAGCCTATGGGTATTGATGGAATCGAGTGTCTTTTGAGCAGGTAAGGCCCCTTGATGGGACCTGTATAGCTGATCCCTTTTCTGCATAGTGGCAATCTCTTTTCGTAATTCCAGATCGACCCCATTTAGATATTCCTGCCGCATGAAGGGGTATTTTTCCTTAAGCAACCGCCAGCGGGGAGTGCGGCGCAATTCGGCAAATACGGTATCTGTTTCAAATGCCTGCCACTCTTTGCCATGGGTTTGTATCAGGGCTTCTATATAGGATAGGGCAAGACTGTCGTGTTTTAAATGAGCGGCAACCTTCGCTGCATAATATAGCTCAAGATACATGGGCTGATTTAAAGGAGGATGACTACTAAAGGCCCGTTGCCATGCCTGCCAGGCCTCCTGGTAATTCCCCTTAAGGTAGGCCAGATCGGCAAGGTAAATGTGTTGATAATACGACTCTATATAGGTATTCCCTTGCTGAAGATCTTTTTCATACGACTCCGGAAATGGTGGCTGACAGGCGATGCTACAAACGGCTGTGAATAAAAGAAGCAAGTATCGATTCATTGCTGAGTATTGTTAAACCAAAGTAGCTATTTCATTCATAGATTACAAGGGTTTGGTTGAGTCCTATCCCTCTAGGGGTGTTCCAGGCTAATGCCCTATCAATTGATGGTCACTTCCAACAACTCCCTTACATCTATCCCATTTACAGCGCAAAAGCTGTACCTTTGCCGCTGCATAAGCCTCGCTGGCATGAATTTATACTTTCGTTTGCTTTCGTTTGCCCGGCCCCTGGGCCTGCGCATTCCCAAATACATCGTCTTTACGCTGCTCTCCATTCTCTTTGGCATAGCCCGGCTTACGCTGCTCATTCCTATCCTGAGCGTACTCTTTAACCAGACCCCGGCCGAAGAACTGGAGAAATATACCCGGACGCCTTCTTTTACGCTGAGTTTTGACTGGGTGCTGCATGTGTTTTACCACAACCTGCTGCAGTGGCGGGATGAGTATGGGGTGTTTGGCTCGCTGGTCTTTGTCTGCATCATCATTGTAATCGCCTCGCTGCTTACCAGCCTGTTTACCTACCTCTCTAACATTGAGCTGGCACACATACGGGTGCAGGCCGTCAGCAACCTGCGCAAGGGCATCTATGATAAGGTGACCCGCCTGCACCTGGGCTTTTTTACCAACGAGCGCAAGGGCGACCTGATGTCGCGCATCACCAACGATGTGCAGGAGGTGGAAAGCTCCATTGTGAACAGTATTACGGTCTTTTTTCGGGAGCCGGCTACCATTATCGTTTACTTCATTGTGCTCTTTAGCATTTCCTACAAGCTCACCCTGTTTACGGTGCTGGTGCTGCCCATTTCCGGCTACATTATTTCCGGCATTGCCAAGCGGCTTAAGCGCAAGGCCACCGAAAGCCAGGAGAGCCTGGGCCGCATTGTAAACATGCTGGACGAAACCATAGGCGGCATGCGGGTAGTAAAGGCCTTTACGGCCCGGGATTTTGTGTTCAGGCGCTTTGCCCGGGAGGTAGATCACTATGGCGACGTAAACATGCACATGGCCCGCCGCAACGAGCTGGCCTCGCCCATCTCGGAGTTTCTGGGCATTTTCTTTGTGGTCTGCATTCTGCTCTATGGCGGCTCGCTGGTAATCGATGGTACCTCCGAGCTGGCCGCAGCGGCTTTTATCGGCTACATTGCCATCTTTACCCAGGTGCTGCAGCCCGGCAAGGCCATCAGCAAATCCTTTACCAGCATCCAGCGGGGCCTCTCGGCCGGCGAGCGTATTTTTCAGGTGCTGGATGTGACACCGGTGATTACCGACAAGGCCGGGGCCCAGCCCGCAAAAAGCTTCGAGCACAGCCTGGAGTTCAGGGGGGTAAGCTTTGCCTATGGAGAGACCCGGTCTGGCGAGACCCGGTCTGGAGAGACCCGGTCTGGCGAGACCCGGTCTGGAGAGACGCGGGTGCTGCAGGACATCAACCTTAAGATCGAAAAAGGGAAGACCATTGCCCTGGTAGGGCCTTCCGGAGGGGGCAAATCTACCCTGGCCGATCTGGTGGCCCGCTTCTACGACCCCACCGAAGGAGCGGTGCTGCTGGATGGCAAACCCCTTACAGACTACCAGGTGGAGTCGCTGCAGCAGCTCATGGGCATCGTCACCCAGGAAAGCATCCTGTTTAATGATACCATCTTCAACAACATTGCCTTTGGTATGCCCGAGGCGCGGGAGGAAGAAGTGATCCGGGCTGCCAAAATTGCCAATGCCCATGACTTTATCATGCAGACCGAGGGGGGCTACCAGACGCTGATCGGCGAGCGGGGCGGCCGCCTTTCCGGCGGGCAGCGGCAGCGCCTGAGCATTGCCCGGGCGGTGCTGAAGAACCCCCCCATCCTGATCCTGGATGAGGCTACCTCGGCCCTGGATTCGGAATCGGAGCGGCTGGTGCAGGAGGCGCTCACCAAACTAATGGAGGGGCGTACTTCCATTGTGATTGCCCATCGCCTGAGCACCATCCAGCATGCCGATGAAATTCTGGTGATTCAGCAGGGCAGGGTAGTGGAGCAGGGCAGCCATGAGGCGCTGCTGGAGCAGGAGGGCCTCTACAAAAAGCTCAGCCTGATGCAGTCGGTGTAGTTTCTTCCCCAAATTCCTAACAATCAAGAACTTTATCCTCTTCTACTAGTAGCAATCCTCAGCACTT
>NZ_AODQ01000210.1 GCF_000348925.1 Cesiribacter andamanensis AMV16
CATCGCCCCGCTTGTTGAATTCTTCTGCCCAGATCAGCTTGCCCCGCTGCTGGGCCTGGCCCGGCATTGCCAGCAGCAGCAGAAGGCTGAGCAGCAGGTAGGGGCCTGGTTGGTGTATGCTAAAATTGTTCATGTGTCTCTCCATAATCGTTTACTGCCTCATTATACTGCTGAACTATTCCGGCTGAAATACCCGTACATAATCCACCACCATGCGCTGTGGAAAGCTGGTGTTGGCATCGGGATTGCCAGGCCAGTTCCCTCCTACGGCTACGTTGAAGATAAGAAAAAACTTTTGCTGAAACTCGCTGAGCTCGGCAGGGGTAATATCCACTTCGTTGAATTGCACGTCATCAACCAGCCAACGCAGGCGCCCCGCATCCCACACCAGCGAGAATACATGAAACTCATCGGCAAAGGTGCCCTCCTGCAGCCTGTAGGACCGGCCGAAGGTGGCATAGTTTCCGGCATTGGACCAGTGAATGGTACCGTGCACCGTGTTTTCCCGCCCGGCGCCGCCAATCATTTCCATGATGTCGATCTCGCCGCTTTCGGGCCAGCCTACGGTAGGAAAATTGGCGCCCAGCATCCAGAGCGCCGGCCAGATGCCCTGCCCTTGGGGCAACACCGCCCGTATGTCGATGCGGCCGTACTGAAACTCCTGCTTGCCCTGTGTTTTGATGCGGGAAGAGGTGTACTGCCGGCCTCCGAAGGCCTCCTGCTTGGCGGTGATGATCAGGTAGCCATCGCGTACCGCTGTATTTTCCTGCCGGTAGTACTGCAGCTCGTTATTGCCCCAGCCTCCGGCACCGGTGCCGGTCTCAAAGGTCCAGTTGGCCCCATTCAGCTGGCTGCCACTGAACTCATCCTGCCACACCAGCTGCATCCCTTCGTAGCTTTCGGGGGTGGTGTAGCCGGTGGTGGGAATCCAGTCGCCATCCCGCAGCTGAATAGTCACCTCAGTAGTCTGGGTGGTAAAGGCTGTTTGGGTGGCATGGGCCCGCACGGTAATGGTATAGGTACCCGTAGCGGAATAGGTATGGGTCAGGACCCGCTCCTGAGTGGTAACAGGCGTTTCAGTAGGTCCTTCCCCAAAGAAAACGGTATAGAAGTTGGCGTTTTGGGCGGATATGCGCAGGCTGATCTCCCCGGAGGTTTCCCCGGCCTTTTCTACTGTAAGGGTAAGGTTGGTCGGCAGGGTAAGCCCCGGCTCCGGCTTATCATCGTCGCAGCTCCAGCTCAGCAGGCCAAAGACCAGGAGGAGGAGTATAGGGTGTAGTTTCATGTAGGATATGTTCAGGAAGAAAAAGAAAGCCCGCCTGCTTACCTAAAGCAAGCGGGCCCTTCTTTGGTTCTCATCCGGTTTAGTACACTGGCGCAGCAGTACGGGTGCTGCGCCAGTGAGCGCTTTTACTCCAGTCTGATATCATCAAAATAGAAGGTACCGGCGTTGGCCACACTCCAGCCCGGGAATACCACCAGACGGGCATAGCGGCCCGCTGGAGCACTGGAGAAATCAAAGCTTACTTCTGTCCATTGCTCTGCTACGGTCACTTCAGCATCCAGCTCAATGAAGTCGCCCTGCGGATCATCCATATTCTCCAGCTTAAAGCGGAAGGTACCGGTTTGGGGCGCCCATACTTTTACTTTCATCTGGCCCTGGCCGCTGAAGTCCAGCGGACTGCCCAGCTCTACAAACAGGCCCGCCCAGGTTTCGCCGCCATGTACGGTCTTGGCCACCCGGTTGCTGGTGTTGATGCCGCTCTTATCTGGATTGTCCACTACCTCATAGGTGCTGCCGCCAAAGGTAGTAAAGGCTGGCTCCTGCGTTTCAAAGGTAATGGGCAGGGCTAAGGGCGGTGCTGCCTGGCGAATATCATCAAAGTAGAAGGTTCCGGCATTGGATACGTTCCAGCCCGGGAACAGTACCATACGGGCGTAGCGGCCGGAGGCTGCCTGGGACAGGTCGAAGCTCAGCTCTACCCATTCCTCTGCTACGGGCACTTCGGCATCAATCTCAATAAAATCTCCCTGGGGGTTATCCATATTCTCCAGCTTAAAGCGGAAGGTACCGGCCTGGGGCGCCCAAACTTTTAGCTTGATAATTGGCTGAGTACTGAAATCCAGGGGATCGGTCAGTTCAAAGAACAGGCCGGCCCAGGTTTCGCCGCCATGCTCGGTCTTGGCTACTTTGTTACTAGTATTAATGCCGCTTTTGTCGGGGTTATCTACCAGTTCGTAGGTGCTGCCGCCAAAGGTGGTAAAGGTGGGGCTTTGGGTCTCGAAGCCCAGTGGCAGGCTTACGCCCGCTGGCGGTGGCGGTGGCGGAGGGGTATAGCCCTCAGGAATCAGGCGCAGAAACCAGGCCAGGGCATCGTTGGCAGCATCGAAGTACTTCAGCACCAGTTCATTGTCGCTCAGGCTAATGATCTCATAGGTGCGTACGCCGGTATAGTAGCCGATAAAGCCGCCATTGGAGATGGTGATGAACTGTACGCCCTGATCATTTTCGCTAACCGACCAGCTCAGGTTGGCAGGTGGGGTATAGGGGGCGGTATAGTCGCCTACGGGGCTCTCATACGATCCTGGGAAATTACCTGCCTGACCTCCGTTTAGGTACACATCGCCGGCAGTTTCCATCAGATAGGTAAAGCCTTCCAGCTGAAAGGTATAAGTATCGTTGTAGAGGCCACCACCCTGCTTTTCGTTAGGGCCGGCGGCGTACCAGATGGGAGAGCTTGCATCAACAGGCCCTACACCAAAGTGGCCGGCGCGTGCCGCATCAATCACCCAGGTTTTCTGGCCAGGGCCATTGGGGCCGCCTGTCAGCATGTTGTACACGGGCAGGTCTAGCAGGGTGGGATCGGTTTCGGCAATCTCAATGGTCTGAGTAGAAGATACGCTGCCGCCGGAAGTAAACACGGTAAGGGTTACCTCATAGGTGCCCTTTAGGGGGTATACCCCTGTGGCTATATCGCCTTTGGCCAGCGGGGCGCCATTGCCAAAATCCCAGGTTTTCATAAAGCCAGAGGAAGGACTGGTAAAGCGGATGATGTTGTCGTTCTCGGCCGTGGGGGCATAGGTAAAGACTGCATCCTGCTCGGTAGGCGGAGCTCCCAGCGAGAACTCCTCCTGCTCAAAGAGATCACAGCCCGCCACAAAGGTCAGCAAGCCGATGATCCAGGCGAAATTATAAAGTATACGTTTCATTGGGTACGGATTTAGGGGTTAATTATAACCGGGGTTTTGCTGCCATCCGGCCCGGGCCAGGTCTATCTCGGCCTGCGGAATAGGAAACAGCTCGTGGGTGCCGGGGCGGAAGCCTTCTATGGCATCGGCAGCACGGCCGGTGCGCACAAGGTCAAAGAAGCGGTGACCCTCGCCGGCAAACTCTACCCGACGCTCGTGGTAGATGGCTTCTACCAGAGCCGTGCCGGAGGCGGTTACCACCGGCATGTCTACCCGATCCCGCACCTCATTGAGGTACTGGCGGGCCAGGCCTTCGTTGGGGCTGGCTTTGCGGGCATGGGCCTCGGCCGCCATCAGCAGTACATCGGCATAGCGAATCACCTTATGGTTTACCGGGCTGGTGAGGTCATCGTCGCCCAGGCCAAGCTCATCCTTGCGTTTCAGGTATTTATTATTGTAGTAGCCGGTGTGGCCGCCACCCCCTTCGGTATAGGTAACGGTTTCGGACTGGCTTGCCACAAAGGCCTCAATGTCCAGGATGGAGGCGGCCAGGCGTGGATCACCGGCTTCAAAGGCATCTACCAGATCCTGGGTAGGCAGGTTGTAGCTGTTGCCATCGGCATAGATGGGACCGTTGTAGCCCCGGATGGCCATGAAAGCCAACGGCGGCAAAGCCTTCCAGACACACAAAAGCAGCCGTAGCTACCCCCTTCCAGACCGGTACTCTATGTCGAATACCGTTTCGGTGCTGCCTTCGTAGG
>NZ_AODQ01000211.1 GCF_000348925.1 Cesiribacter andamanensis AMV16
TTTTTTATGCTCAGTTCCGTTTCCGCACACTATTGATCCTTCGGACGGGGGCTGGTGCCGGGAGGGGTCTGGTTTTGCTGACCCTGCGTAGCTGTAGTATCTGCAGCCTGCTTGCCAGCCGGCTGACGCTGTTGGCTGCTGGCTTTTTGCTGTTGCCCCTGAGCCGCAGGGGGTGTTATTTCCATGGGATGGCCGGAGGAATTGATGGTGCGGGTTGGGTCTGTGGAATAGGTAGTGCTGGTTTCCTGATTCTGGTTTAGTTGAGCATCGATTTCGCCTGTCTGGCTACCCTCCGGGGTACTGTCAGAAGGCGTATTGGCCGTGCGCTCAAAGCCGGCGGCAGAGTCGGCCTCTGTTTGGGCCATTGGGCTGCGGTCAGCGACATTCTCTGTGGGAACTCCGCCGGCCTGCGTATCAGCAGCCGGGATTTCCCGCAGCGGCGGGTCCTGGTCTTTGGCATAGCCCTGCTCGTTGCCGGTGGTTTCGGTATTTTGACCATCGCCACAGGCGCTGAAGAATAACAGGCCGGATAGGGCAGCGGCCGATAAAAGCTTGGATAGGGTAGTAGGTATGTTTGTATTTTTCATGTGTTTGCTAATTTGGTATCAGGATCGGTGAGATCCCTTCTTTTTTACTACCCTACTCTACGAATTAGCCTTCAGAGAGTTATGGGCAGAGGAAGGGGGCTGCTCATCGAGCATAAAGAGGGTAGGGGGTATCAGTCGGGGCTCTTATTTGCAAAAAAAACAGGCCGCCAGGGCCTGTTTTCGCATGGTATGCAAGGGGTTTATTAGTCTTCAATGGCCGCATCTTCGGGGCCGGACTGAAAGTGGATGGGCAGCTGTACGAATTCCGCAACAGCCTGGCCATTCATTTTGGCAGGCTCCCACATGCCGCTGGTCTTCAGGATCACTTCTTTCACTTCTTCTTCCATCTCGCTAACGATTGCCTTGAACTCATCCTGGTTTACCTCTCGCTGTATTTGGGTAGGGGCCGGGTTAAGCTCGTTGTTTTGCAGGCGGATGGCAGAAGGGTCCAGGCTTTCGACCACCCTTGGATTGCTTACCTGTCCGTTTTCATCTACCCGAAACTCTACGAATAGGGTGCCCTGGATATCTTCGGCGCGCAGGTTACGGGGGTATTGCAGTTCCTGCCCGATAAACTCATAGAGGGAGTTGTAGCCATTGGCCGGCTGGGCATCTTCATCGGCGGCCATGTAGGTGCCGGTTTTCTCATCCATCTGGCCCCGCATCTGCTCATGCAGTTCAGAACGGCGCAGTTCCAGGTCCTGAAACTGTTTGCGGGCCGTTTCGTCGGTCAGGTTCTCATATTGGATGCCATAGGTGCCATAGCTGTAATCGGCCCCCTCCAGATCGTCGGTATAGCGCATGCCCACCCCGGGGTACTGGCGCAGGGTGCTTCGGATCTGCTGGTTCACCTCCTCAAAATCAAGGCGCAGCTTCTGAATATCGTACTCACTGCGGTCGGTAACATTCTGGCGCTCGGCCTGGGGCAGATCATCCTGCTGCTGTGCCTGCTGGTTTTGGCTGGTTTGTGCATTCTGGCGTGTGCTGCTAGTCTGCTGGCGGCGGTCAGCCGGCTGGTTTTGTCTATCTGTATTTGTTTGTTGCACAGATTGAGTGGTGTTTTGTGCAGGGGTGGTGCCACTGGTTTCGCTATCCCCTGTTTGGCTGCGAGGGGTGGCCATGTCCATGTCGCTCTGCTCCAGTTCGGTATTGGAGGTACGGTCATAGGTATTTACCGTATCGATGGTGCCGGTGCGGGCATCCCCTACAGGGGTCCGCTGGTCTTCAGTGGTATAGGCTGTGTCGTTGCTGGCATCGCGTCGGTCGCTATCGCAGGAGCTGAACAGCATCAGGCCCGATACGGCACAAACGCCCATGAAATATTTGGTCCAGTTCTGTATAATGGTCTTTTTCATCGTATTCTCAGATTAGGTTAAAAAAATCGGAGTCAGTACTCCATTTTTTATGCTCTATTATAGCTTACGAGGTAAAAGACAGAGGGTTATGGGATGCCGGAACGGCAGAAAAGATGCGCAGGGCGGGTGCGCCCGTTGCCGGGCGGGCATATAAAACGAAAAAGCCGGTCTGAAATAACCGGCTTTTTCTCATGATACGATTCAGTAGATGTATGTGCCTGCTTAGGCGGCTTCGGCATTGGTAGTGGCCTGTGGGGAGATGGATACCCGCTTGGGGCGCATCTTGATTACTCCCATAACGCTCAGCAGGCGCACGGCCGGATAAATAGGGTCAAATTCAAACCAGCGTACGCCAAAGTTGGCCCGGTTGGGCAGTTTGTGGTGGTTGTTCTGAAAAAGCTCACCGAGCATCAGAAAATCAATGATCAGGGAGTTGCGCGATTTATCATGGTTATCGAAGTTGGCATAGCCGTATTTGTGGCCGCTCCAGTTTACAATGGCGCCATGTACAGGCCCCATCAGAAAATGGATGGGCAGCAGGCCGTACATCCACCAGTGGGTGCCGGGCATCTCCAAAACGTTGATAAAGAGCACATAAAGGGCTACATAGAACAAGCCCCAGCCAATGCGGCTCCAGCGGGTATCGGCCATCTGGTCAAAGGCAGGCCAGTCCGGCACATCCTTGCGGAAGCGCTCCTCTACCTCTACCTGATGGGTGTACACCTCGTTATAGATATCTTTGGTCTCCCACATCATGGTAAAGAGGTTTTTGGTATGATGCGGAGAGTGGGGGTCCTTTGGGGTATCGGAATAGGCGTGGTGCATCCGGTGCAGGATGGCATAGGCACGCGGGCTCAGATAGGAAGAACCCTGGGTAGCCCAGGTGGCAAAATAAAAGAAGCGCTCCCAGAAGGGACTCATGGTATACATCTTATGCGCTGCATAGCGGTGCAGAAAGAAGGTCTGGCAAAACAGCGACAGATACCAATGGGCTATGAAAATGAAAATAATGATCACGTAACACACATGTTTTAATGAAACAACCGTCAGCCGTGGGCAGAATGCCCACATACAGACATGACACCTGGCTGCCGGCATCTGTGACAAAATGGGGTGATTTATTTTAAAAATTATTTTTGTGAAGGCTGGGGGAAGGGGTGAGGGGATGATCAGGGAAAGCAGGGGCCATGGAAAAAAATACCCCTCCTGCGCAGGTAGCACACAGAAGGGGCAATTGTATGGAGTGCTGTCCGGTTTTTAGTCCCGAATAAAAACGTACGAAAGAATATTGGCGCCCATCTTGAGGGCCTGCTGGCGTTTTTCTTCCGGATCGTTGTGTACCGACTGGTCTTCCCAGCCATTGCCCAGATCACTCTCATAGGAATAAAAGCAGATCAGACGCCCCTCCCAGAACAGGCCCAGGCCCTGGGCTGGCTTGCCGTCATGTTCGTGGATCTTGGGCAGGCCTTTGGAAAAGCTGAACTGCTGGTGGTAGATGGGGTGATTAAAGGGGGATCTCCACAAACTCCAGCTCCGGAAACACCTTTTTCATCTCCAGGCGGATAAACTGGTCCAGTCCATAATTATCATCAATGTGCAAAAAGCCGCCCGACAGCAGGTAGGTACGCAGGTTTTGCGCCTCCTGGGGGCTAAATACCACATTGCCATGGCCGGTCATGTACACATAGGGATAGGAAAAGAGCTCCGGGCTGCCTACTTCCACCACCGATTCGCGCGGGTGCAGGCCGGTATTCAGTTGCTGGTTGGCAAAAGAGATCAGGTTAGGCAGGGCCGTTTTATTGGCGTACCAGTCGCCGCCACCATTGTATTTTAGTTTGGCAATGCGCAGGCTGCCCTGCTGGGCCTGGGCCGCAGCCCCCCCCAGGAGCAGAACCAGCGGCAGAGGGAGACGGTGTGCTTAAGCGCGTTCATGCAGAATATCAT
>NZ_AODQ01000212.1 GCF_000348925.1 Cesiribacter andamanensis AMV16
GGCCGATACCACGCACCCCCTGCTCTGGGGCTATACCCAGCCTACCATCAGCCTGTTCCGCACCAATGCCGATGTGTTGCAGGCTGCTACCAACCCCTATGCCCAGCCGCTGCGCTATACCCAAAACCCCCTGCAGGCCGGTTATGTATGGCCGCAGCATCTGAAAGACCTCAGCGGCACCCCTGCCGTACAGGTATCGGCTTATGGCAGCGGCCGTTCCATTGTGCTGCCCGATAATCCCGTATTCCGGGCCTTCTGGCGGGGCTCGGAGCGCCTCCTGATCAATGCCATTTTCTTTGGGTCTGTGATTGATGCACGCTCGGCCCGATAAGCAAAAAAAGCCCCGGCCATGCAGCCGGGGCTTTTTTAGTTTCTTACTCTAGTATAGTTTACCAGTTCTTAGCGGTTTCCGCCAAAGAAATAGCCTACCGATAATTGCAATAAGCGGTTACCGGCTCCTTCAAATTTCTGCGCGTCGTTTACGGAGGTCAGGCCATAGAGGTAGCGGGCATCTACGGTAAAGCCGCTGGCATCGCCCACGCCAAGGCCAAGGCCTACGCCGGCATCAAAAGAATTCCAGGACTCGCGCAGCGTGGCATCGCCACCCTTTACATCGCCAACCCGGAAGCTGCCATAGGGACCAAACTGCAGGTTAAAGACTTCGCCCAGCATCACCTTTGCCATTACGGGTATGTGGATGTAGGTAAGGTGCAGTTCTTCATCGGTATCCCGTACACCTTCGCCCTGCATGGAGAATTGTAGCTCAGGTTGCAGGAATACGCCTGGTGCCAGGCCAAAAGCACCCATCAGGCCGGCATGTATCCCGGTGCGGGTCTTGCCGCTGCTCAGGTCGCCCCCGCCAATATTGGCCAGGTTAAGACCCGCTTTTAAACCAACTCCGGCGGTTTGGGCCTGTACGCCAAAAACACAAAAAGTCAGTAGGGCCAGGGAAAAAATAAACCGTTTCATCATGTCAATATCATATTTGGTTTGCTTCCCTATACTAGCAATACTACATAAAGGTTACGCAAAGCCCCGCTGCCGCGCAGCCTCAAAAACCACCACAGCTGCCGCCGCCGATACGTTCATGGAATCAATCTCGCCCCGCATGGGAATGATAATGTTCTGATCCGAAGCCGCTAACCATTCATCCTTAAGGCCGGTGGCCTCCGTGCCCATGATGAGGGCTGAGGGGCGGGTAAAATCCACCGTATCGTAGCGCACCGAGGCCGATAAAGCGGTTGCATATATCTTAATCTTATTTTGCCGCAGCCAGGCAATGGTCTCTTCAGAGCTGGCCGCCGCCACCGGCTGGGTAAATACGCAGCCTACACTGGAGCGGATCACATTGGGGTTGTAGAAATCAGCTTTCGGGTCGCAGATGATCAGCCCATCCAGGCGGGCGGCATCGGCCGTACGCAGCAGGGCACCCAGGTTGCCAGGCTTTTCTACCCCCTCGCAGATCAGGAGCAGGGGTTTTTTGCCCAGCTGCAGCTGCTCCAGGCCCTGAGGCTTCATCAGCGCCACCGCCAGCAAGCCGCCGGTGCTCTTGCGGTAGGCCAGCTTTTCAAAGACTGGCAGCGTAAGCTGGATCTGCTCGGCATTGCCGGCCTCGTCAATGGCCTGCTCGGCCTCCCGGGTGGTAATGAGCTCGGGGCAGAAGTAGAGGCTCTCAATGCGATACCCCCCTTTGAGCGCCAGGCGGATCTCCCGCGGCCCTTCAATCACAAACATGCCCTCCTGACGGCGGCTACGGCTTTTTTTCCTGCAGGTCCAGCAGCTTTTTTAACACGGGGGTTCTGGGGAGAGGAGATAACAAGCATAGGGGATGAGGATTAAGCTCTTTAGGTGAACGCTTGGGCGGGCAATTGGTTAACAGTAGCAAAGCCGGGCCTGCGGCTGCAAATTTGCAAAAAGCCCACTATTTTGCCCGCTTTCTGCTAATATTGTCTTTTTGTTGACTAGAAGCTGCCCCTACATGGCCACTCCCCATACCTTTACCCTGCTAAGCCCCGCCGACTGGCAGGACTATGAACTGCTGGACTGCGGCGATTTTGAAAAGCTGGAGCGCTTTGGCCGCTACATTCTGGCCCGGCCCGAGCCGCAGGCCGTCTGGGAAAAGGCCCTGCCCGAGGCCGAGTGGGAGCGCCAGGCCCATGCCCGCTATGTACGGGAAAAAGGCCGGCAGGAAAACATTGTGCTCAATGCCGAAAAAGGGGCCTGGCAGGCACTCAAAAACATGCCCGAGCAGTGGCAGATCGGCTACCGGCATGCGGGCATGCAGCTGCAGTTTCGCCTGGCCCTTACCGCCTTTGGCCACATTGGGGTCTTTCCCGAGCAGGCCGAGAACTGGAACTGGATCTACCAAACCTTACAGCAACTACCCATACAGCGCCCCCGGGTGCTGAACCTTTTTGCCTATACCGGAGGGGCCTCGCTGGCCGCCGCTGCTGCCGGCGCCGATGTAACGCACCTGGACAGCATCCGCCAGACGGTAAGCTGGAGCAACCAGAACCGGGAACTTAGCCAGCTGCCCGATATTCGCTGGGTGGTAGAGGATGCCATGAAGTTTGTACGCCGCGAGGCCAAGCGGGGTAACCGCTACCACGGCATCATTATGGACCCTCCCTCCTACGGCCGCGGCCCCAAGGGTGAAAAATGGGTGCTGGAGCAGGACCTCAACGAGCTGGTGGCGCTGGCCGGCCAGCTGCTGGAACCTGCCAACAGCTTTCTGCTGCTCAACCTCTACTCCATGGGCCTGTCGGCGCTGGTGATGGCCAACCTGGTGCGGCAGCACATGGGGGTTGAACATCCCCAGATGGGCGAGCTGTACCTGCAGGCCAAGTCAGGACATCAACTTCCTCTGGGCACCTATTTACGTTTTATCCGCTAAGCCATGCAGTTTACCGCCCCCCGCACCGCCTCCCTTTTTGAGCTTATGCAGGAACAGCTGCCCGATTCGCCCAAGCAGCGCATCCGCAACCTGCTGAAGCACGCCACCCTGCTGGCCAATGGCAAGCCCCTGGCCAACCCCTCTGTAGTGGTGCAGGAAGGCAGTAAGGTGGAGATCCGGAAGGGCAGCGCGCCGGCTGCCAGCGGACAGGCGCCCTTTCCAGTTCATTATGAAGACAAGCATCTGCTGATTGTGGAGAAACCTGCCGGCCTGCTGACGGTTAACCAAAGCAAAACACCTGAGACGAGCCTCTACAAAGAAGTATTTGACTGGCTGCGGGCCAAAACAGGGGGTGGGGAGCGCCCCTGGATTGTGCACCGGCTGGACCGGGAGGTGGGCGGCCTGGTGATCTTTGCCAAAAGCGAGGGGGTGCAGCAGCTGCTCAAAGACAACTGGCGGCAGGTAGAAAAGCGCTACTATGCCCTGGTGCATGGCGCACCCCCTGCCCGGGAAGGTAGCATCCGCACCTGGTTGTGGGAGGCTCCCAACCAGCTGGTAAAGGTGGTAAAGGGGCCGCAGGAAGGCGCCAAGGAAGCCATTACCCATTATCAGCTGGTAGAGCAGTACAAGGCCCACAGCCTGCTGGACCTGCAGCTGGAGACCGGCCGCAAGAACCAGCTGCGCGTACACCTGGCCCACCTGGGCTGCCCCATTGCCGGCGACTGGCGCTACGGCGCCCCCAAGGTAGAAGGCCGCCCCATTCACCTGCTGGCCTATTCCCTGCGCCTGCCCCACCCCCAGAGCGGCAAAACCATTGCCCTTGAGCTCCCCCTGCCCCGGCAGTTTATGAAGGTGGTGGGGAAGGGGTGATAGTTCCTTATTTTCGTACCTGTGATAAGTCCCCTGGCTGGCTTGCTGGCGCGCGCCCAATATCAATAA
>NZ_AODQ01000213.1 GCF_000348925.1 Cesiribacter andamanensis AMV16
AGGGATTCGAACCCCCGGAGCCCGCAAAGGCTCAACGGTTTTCAAGACCGCCGCATTCGACCGCTCTGCCACTCCTCTGTAGCGGATGCAAAGGTAGCGCATCCGGGGATTTTCGCAAATGGTTTCTGGGAAAAAAATTCGGATGATCGTCAGGATCCGGATCGGCCCCCGGCGATTGTCGGAAAACTGGCCGACTTGGTAGGTTCAGGAGTCCTGCGCATGCCCCATCTCCACCCGCTCAACCTTCATCTTGGCCGGCTGAGCAGTTTTAACCCCCTTGCGGTCCAGGGCCACATCAATGCTGGCGTTCAGCGTATAACCGATCAGGATGATCACCGAGATCATGTAAATCCACAACATCAGCGCAATGAGGGCGCCAATGGACCCATATAACTTGTTGTACAAACCAAAATTGGAGATGTAAGCCGAAAAGCCAAAGGAGGCTGCCAGGCAAAAACAGGTGGCCAGCACCGAGCCCGGGGAGATAAAGCTCCAGCGCTGCTTGATAGAGGGCCCCAGGTAGTAGATGGAAGAAATGGCCAGCAGAAAGAACAGGAACATGATCAGAAAACGCAGCACAATAATGAGGTAGAACAGGCTTTGCTCCAGCATCTCGTTCTGATGCTGTACCCAGTTGATGAACAGCTGGCCTACTACCAGCAGGGCTATGGCCAGCACCAGCACAAAGGCCAGAATGAGCGTAAGAAAGGTGGCAATGCCCCGGGCTTTGTAATAGGGGCGCTTTTCAATGGTGTAATGAATGCGGTTGAAGGCATTCATCAGGGAAACCATGCCGCTGGTGGCCAGAAAGAGCGCAAACACCACACCAAAGGAAAGCAGTCCGCCCCGGGGCCGGCTCAAAATGTCGGAAATGGTGCTGTCGGCCATCTGGTAGAGCGAGTAGGGCAGCACACTTTGCAGAAAGGCCATGGCCTGATCATTGTCCACAATGGGCAGGTAGGCCAGCAGGGCAAAGAGAAAATAATGGCCGGAAAGATGGAAAGGGTTAGGTTAAACGCCACCCCATAGGCCCGCTCAAACACATCGGCCGCGCCCAGCTTATCCACAAAATGGCCAGCAGCCGAAAGAGCGACACCTGCCGGTTGCGGATGCGGATGCTGATCAGAAAATGCTTGATCCTGCGCAGGCGCCTGGAGTTTTTGATATGGTGGCGTACCCGTTCCATCGCATTAGGTATAGTAGGGTTCCAGTACGGTTCGCAGCGCTTCGGGAGCCCGGCAGGGACGGCCGCTCGCCTTGTTTACAAACACCAGCGTGGTGCTGCCCTCATTGATCAGCTTGCCGCCGGTATTATAAAGCCGGTAGTCGAACCGCATGCGGGTTTGGGGCAGCTCCGGGATGCGTACTTCCACCCGCAGCTCATCGTCGTAATAGGCCGGGGCCTTAAACTGTACGTGCAGGTCCAGCACGGGCATCATCACCCCCATTTCCTCCTCCATCTGCCGGTAGCTGAAGCCCAGGCTGCGCAGGGCTTCGGTGCGGCCTATTTCATAAAAGGAGGCGTAATTCCCATAATAGACATAGCCCATCTGGTCCGTCTCGGCATAGCGAACCCTGAGGGTTGTTTCGGCTATATACATATCAACTTTCTTCCCCAAATGGGCATTAAAGATGGGGAGGAAATCCGCAGCGCGCAATAGTTAGCGTAAAATACCGCGCTTCTGCAGGGCCCGCTGGTACTTACGGGCGTTTTTCATGTGCTCATCGTAGTTGACCGAAAAGGTGTGGTAGCCCGAGAAATCTTCCCTGGCCACAAAGTAGAAGTACTTGTGCTTTTCGGCATTCAGCACGGCATCCAGGGCCGTAATGGTGGGCATGTTGATGGGGCCGGGGGGCAGGCCACGGTACATATACGTGTTGTAAGGAGAGTCGATCGCCTTGTCCTTGGCCAGAATGCGTTTAATGGAGAAATCCCCCAGGGCAAAGACCAGGGTAGGGTCGGCCTGCAGGGGCATGTTGATGTTGAGGCGGTTCAGGTACACGCCGGCTACACGGGGCATTTCATCGGCTTTGTTGGTTTCGGCCCGTACGATGGAGGCCAGCGTAGCCACTTCGGCAGGGGTAAGGCCCAGCTGCTCGGCTTTCTGCAGACGCTCTTCGGTCCAGAAATCATCGTACTCCTTTTTCATCCGATCCATAAAATCCCGGGCCGAGGTGGTCCAGTAAAACTCATAGGTATTGGGCAGGAACATGCTGATAAAAGTGGCCGTATCAAAGCCATACGCCCGGGCTACGGCCTGGCTGCTGAGCAGGGAGTCCATTTCCTGCCGGCTGAACATAAGCTTGTCGCCCAGGCGCTCGGCCAGGTCCTGGCGGGTGCGCAGGTTATTAAAGGTGATGCGGATGGGGGTTTGGGCACCCGAGCGCAGCATGCGCACCGCCTGCAGGTTGTTCATGTTCTTTTCAATGATGTAGTGGCCGGGGCGCACCTGCTCATCATAGTTCATCAGCCGGGCCAGAAAGCCAAAGCTGACTGCCTCCTGCACAATGCCCTCGTCGTAGAGACGGTTCTGTACACTTTTAAAGCCTTCGCCGGGGCGGATGATAAAGGAAACAGGCTCCCGCTCTACCTGCAGGTTGGGTGTAAAGAGCACCTGCCAGGCATAGAAGGTGAAGGAGGTAAGCAGCACCGAGAAGATGATCAGCCCGGCTAACAATATCTTTTTATTCTTGAACATATCTTTGTTGGGTCGTGGGGTGCTTCTGCGGCATTCCTTTTTAACGGCTTTTGTAAACAATCGGCTTAGGCTGCAGGGTTACTCTGCTATACCTATCCGGCTGCGGGACTGTTACAATGGGTATTTTGATGTAACTTGTAAAAACACAGCCACTTTTATACCTAAACGTAAAAATTTCCGATTGTATGGCAGCAGAACTTCTCAAAATTCATCCTGATAACCCTGAGCCACGCAAAATTGCCAAAGTTGTGGAAGTATTGGAAAAAGGTGGGGTAATTATTTATCCCACCGATACCATCTATGGCATTGGCTGCGATATTTTTAATCAGCGGGCCGTAGAACGGGTATGCCAGATCAAGGGGGTGCATGTGGATAAAACCATGCTTTCCTTTGTGTGTCAGGATATCAGCCATATTTCTGAATACGTCAAGAGCCTGAGCACTCCTGTTTTCAAGGTGATGAAGAAAGCCCTGCCCGGCCCCTTTACCTTTATCCTGGAAGCCAGCAGCAAAGTGCCCAAGATCATACATGCCAAGAAGAAAACAGTGGGCATACGGGTGCCCGACCACAACATCCCGCGCCTGCTGGTCGAGCAACTCGGGCGCCCCATCATCACCACTTCCATCCATGACGACGATGAGATCCTGGAGTACAGCACCGATCCGGAAATCATCTATGAAAAATTCCGCAACCTGGTAGACATAGTGATCGATAGCGGAATTGGCAAGATCACTCCTTCTACCATTGTGGATTGTACCGGAGATGAGTTTGAGATTCTGCGCCAGGGCGCCGGCGATCTGGACCCTTACCTGGCCTAGTCTGCCCCAGAGGGCTGCGCTGCCTGTACGGGCGGTTGATGCTTCCAGCGCTTGTGCGACCACAGGTAGCCCTCGGGCTGCTGGCGAATGCTCTGCTCCAGCGCCCGGATGTAGCGCTCGGTAAGCACCCCCTCGGAAATCTCTGCATAGGGGGGGCGTCCAAGCTCTTCGGCCCATATCTCGTACCGCCCCCTGCTCAGGCGCCTGATGCCGATAAAGTACAGGGGCATGTTTTCCTTACGGGCCAGTTTTTCGGCCGAATCAAAGAAGGGGGCCGGCCGGT
>NZ_AODQ01000214.1 GCF_000348925.1 Cesiribacter andamanensis AMV16
CGGCCAGGCGGGGAGCGCCCTGTTCCATGGCCCACTGGCCCAATATTTTATAGTAGGTTAGGGCATTGAACTGGCTGCGCTCGGCCAGATCCTGCATGGCGGCAAAGGCACCGTAATGATCGGGCAGTCGGTAACGTAATAGGGCATGGGCCAGGCCCCATTGTTCTTCCATGGGGCTGAGGCGGGCCTTTTCAAAGCCCTGTTGGGCTACGGTTACCAGCAGGGTATCGGCAGGGCGGCCCTGCAGCGCCCAGTTGAGCAGGTAAGCCGGTGCGGCAAAGGAGCTGTCGCTGCCCAGGATCTCCAGCGGGGGGTGCAGCTCCCGGAGCCGGTAGCCCTGCCGGTTGGCCAGGGCCAGCAGATTGTTCTGCAGAGCTAGGGTGGGGCGCGTATCCCAGCTCAGCAGGCTGTCGGGCGAGAGGCGAATGCCCCGTTGGGCCAGTACGGCCATCATGTTGGCCAGGGCGGCATCTTCGCTCTGGCCATCGGCAGCGGCGGCCCGCAAAAAGTAAAAGGCCGAGTCTGTCAGCTGGGTATTGCCATAGTTAAGGCCCAGGTTGTTGTAGAGGGGGCCGGCATTGGGAAACTCCCGGATGCCCCGGCGCAGCGTAAAGAGCGCCTCAAAGAAAAGGCCCTGTTGCTGGTGCAGGTTAGCCAGGTTGGCAAAGGCGAAGGGGGTAGGCTGCCGCTCTACGGCTTCGCTTAGGTAGCGTGTGGCGGGCCGGGGCTGGTTGGCACTAATGGCCAGCGAGGCCAGGGCATAGTTGGAGCGGTGGTTGCGGAACTGGTACTGCCCGCCCAGGCGGTAGTAGTTTTGAGAAACGATCAGGTCGCCCTGCACAGCGTACAGATCGCCCAGGCCATTGTAATAGCCGGCCATGGGCTGGAACAGGGCCCAGTTGCCCCGTACGGCCACAAAGCCCACCAGGATGATGAGCCCCATGAGGCGGGCGGTGAAGAGCGGCATCAGCTGGGGTTTGTACAGCACCCGGTATACCCGCTGATTTTCCCGCAGCAGGCCGTAAAAGTTGGCAATGATGTAGAGGAAAAGGGCAAAGCCAAATCCCAGCTGGCTGTAGAGAATGGCATCTTCAAAAGTTTCCAGCAGGGGGTCGTTGGCCGTGGCGGCGGCATAAGCCAGGGTAGTGAGGGTCAGGCAGGCCAGGGCCACATAAAGAAACAGGCCGTAAGGTTCAAGCACCAGCGCGCCTCTCAGGTGTTCGGCGCGCATGCGCAGCGTCCACAGGCCGGCCAGGATGCTGATGATCAGGATCCAGAAGGGGCCCAGGTAGTAGATGCCCAGGTCCAGGTACTGGCGCTCCTCCAGGTAGTAGAGGATAAGGTTGAGCAGAAACAGGCCCGAGGCGATCATGAAATGGCGCAGGCTGCCCCGGCTGCCGGGAGTGGCCGAGGCGGTGATCAGGTAGAGGATTCCGGCGATGATCTCGGGACCTATCAGAATTAGCAGGAGCGCTGAAAGGCCCAGCCAGGCCGGCAGGCCGTAATTGACCACATACAGGTAGGGGTAGGGCACCGTAGCCAGCTGACCCAGGGCCAGTGCCAGCAGGGCCAGCACGGCGGCAAAGGAGGCCAGGCGGATCAGGAAGGAGGTCTGCGGGCGCAGGGCATGAAAGAAATAGCTCAGCGGCAGCAGCAGGGCAAAGACCGCCACCATAGGGGTATTATCGAAACGCCCCATCACCCCCAGCTGCTCCAGCCGCAGCAGCACCACCAGCCCGCAAATGGCGGTAATGCCGATAAAGTACCACAGGCGGCTAAGGGTGGTAAGGCAGGCCAGGATCACCGCAAGGGCGATCAGGAAGAAGGTAATGCTGATGGCCGCTGCCGTCAGGTTTACCTGCAGGGGGCTGCCCCAGAAAGTTTGCTTCACCACATAGGTATCTACCTGCAGCTGTATGGGCAGCAGGGGGTGCTCCAGCGGGGGCAGGAGTACCTGTATGGGCTCCAGCAGGGGGTGCTGCAGCCAGCTGATCACAAAATCGGGGCTGTAGAGTAGCGAAATAATGAAATAAAGAATGCTGCCGGCCAGCAGAACCAACAGCATGATAAACAGAATCCGGTAGGGCGTGCGCCAGTGCTTCCAGTAGGCAAGATCGTTCATGAGCAGGGGGTGGTCCTTACGTTTGGTAGGCAGAAGTAGTCAGTATCTTTTTGGGTTATGCTCCCGCCGGGCCAGGAGTGTGGGCTTCGGCTGGCTGCGGGCGCCTGTCGTCATGGGAGTTCCACTTCTTCAGTTCGGCATCGATCAGAGCGTAGAGTTCCTGCTGCAGGCGGGGAATGTCGTCCAGTGTCAGTCCGCGCGTTTGTATAGGCGGATGCACCACCATGCTGCACCGCCTGGGATAGAGCAGGTAACGCCCGTCATCGGGTAAAATTATCCAATTATGGGGAATTGTGACAGGCAGTATTGGGATTTGTTTCTCGATGGCTACCCGAAACGGGCCTTCCTTAAAGCGGGCCATCTGCGGAGGGCTGTCGGTAAGTACGCCCCCTTCGGGAAACATTACCAGGCTGTTGCCCTCGTCGATGGCCTGCATGGATTTTTTAAGGGCCTTGTAGCGGTCTTTGAGCGAGTTCCGGTTTACGGTAATGTGCAGTTTGCGGAACATATAGCCGAACAGGGGTATTTTGCTCAGGGATTCCTTGCCCACAAACATAAAGTGAAGGGGCAGCAGGCCCATGCTCACAATGTCCAGGATGGAAAAGTGGTTGGCGCAGATCACATACTGCTGTCCCCGCCTGGGCCGGTAGAGGTAGCGGATGCGCCAGGGCACCCCGCTAAAGCCCAGAAAAAAGGCCGCCCACAGCCAGTGCAGCCAGTGCAGAAAGGGGCGCAGGGGCCGCACAAAGATCAGCAGCAGAAAAAAAGGGAACAGCAACAGAAACCCCAGCCCAAACATAAAGAGCGAGTAGGTGGAGTAAATACGGTGCAGCACTCTTCGGATCATCCCTAAATGTAGTGGTAGTATGCTTGCATACCAAAAAGAAAGCGAGGGAATTATATCCCTCGCTAGTGAAAATTTAGGGCAATATTTCTCTAAAAGCGATAATACACAAATATAGATGAGGCCGGACGTAGGGAGAGGTTACCATTCCAACCGTTCTGATCAGTGATTAAGGTTTCAAAATCTGCACGGCTGCTCTCATAGCTTCGCTTGATATATGATGCGGTAAGTAAGCCTGAAGCTTCAGTAGAGATGTAAAGCCTCGGCAATATAGTAAACCCGAGCCCTAGAAAAGGACGAATGCCTCCACCTATTGAATAGGTGTCATCCTGTTGGATGGCTGTGCTATTCGGATCTGAGGTGTTTGTGTGGGTATACTGTCTCATAGAGCCTAATAGTAACAGGTCACCACCATATAGCAAAAACCATCTGTTATTCAGGGTGTTACGTTTTTCAATCCCTATTGAGGGACTTAAGCTTATGTAGCTGTCTTCAATTTTGTATCTATTATCTGGATTGGGAAAATACGTATTTTGATACCCATACAAGCCCAAGCCCCATCTGATCCAGCTGTTGTTTCGCTCCTTTTTCATGAGCAGTTCAACAGGGCTGCCAGAAGAGTTAAAAATGTTGTTGAGAATAATGCTGGTACTAA
>NZ_AODQ01000215.1 GCF_000348925.1 Cesiribacter andamanensis AMV16
ACTACCCGCTGGAAGTACGACCTGGGCGATGGCTGCCCCACTGTATGCGGCTGGGGCAATAACGAGCTGCAGTCCTACACCAGCCATAAGGACAATGTGCGCATCAAGGGGGGGAAGCTCATCATCACCGCCCGCAAAACCGGGCAGGAAAAACCGCAATTCACCTCTACCCGCCTGGTGAGCAAGCGGGACTGGAAGTATGCCTACATTGAGGTGCGGGCCCGCCTGCCCAAAGCTGTAGGCACCTGGCCCGCCATCTGGATGCTGCCCACCGACTGGAAGTATGGCGGCTGGCCCGATAGCGGTGAAATTGATATTATGGAACACGTAGGCTACGACCCCGGCGTGGTGCATGGCACTGTGCATACCCAGGCCTTCAACCACGGCATCGGCACCCAGAAAGGAAAGCAAATAGACGTACCAACCTACGATAGCGAGTTTCACCGCTACGCCATCCGCTGGGCCGAAGACAAGATCGAATTCTTTGTGGATGACCAGCTCTACAACACCTTTGAAAATACCGGCGGCGGCTATAAGGAATGGCCCTTCGACCAGCACTTTCACCTGCTGCTCAACCTGGCCGTAGGGGGCAACTGGGGCGGCAAGGAGGGGGTGGCGGAAGAAGCCTTTCCGCAGCGCATGGAAGTAGACTATGTGCGGGTATATGCACTGGACTGAGAGCGATCCCTCAGATAGCACTCCACCCCTGCCTGCGTACCTCTGAAGGCTCCAAAAAAACAGAACATACACCTTTATACGCACCACTATTCCTCTTCATATCTGATAGTTGGGTTTACAATCACAACGCTATCTGGCATTTGCCGGGTAGCGTTGTTCTTTTTTAGTATATTTGGCGCAAACGATTTTTTCCCATGGCCGACGAGAATCTGAACGAACGCAAGTACACCTTCCCCACCCATAAGCAGAAATACGAACTGCTCGATAAAAAAAACCAGGAAGCCCTGCTGGGCGGCGGCCAGGACCGCATTGATGCCCAGCACAAAAAAGGCAAGTTAACCGCCCGGGAGCGCATTCATCTGCTGCTCGATGAGGGATCTTTTGAAGAGATTGGCAAGTTTGTGATGCACCGCAGCCGCGATTTTGGGCTGGACAAGCAGTACTTTCTGGGCGATGGGGTGGTAACCGGCTACGGCACGGTAAACGGCCGTCTCATTTATGTGTTTGCGCAGGACTTTACCGTACTGGGCGGCTCTCTGGCCGAAGCCCATGCCGAAAAGATTGTGCGCCTGATGGAACTGGCCATGAAAAACGGCGCCCCCATCATTGGCCTGAACGACTCCGGCGGCGCCCGAATCCAGGAGGGGGTAGTTTCCCTGGGCGGCTATGCCGATATTTTCTACCGCAATACCCTGGCCAGCGGCGTTATTCCGCAAATTTCTGCCATTATGGGCCCCTGCGCCGGCGGGGCGGTCTACAGCCCAGCCATTACCGATTTTATCCTGATGGTGGAAAATACGAGCTATATGTTCGTAACCGGCCCCAACGTGGTAAAGACCGTCACCCAGGAGGATGTCACCTCCGAAGAGCTGGGCGGCGCCAGCACCCATAGCAGTAAAAGCGGCGTAACGCACTTTAGCTGCGCCAATGAGGTGGAGTGCATTAACCACATCAAGCGCCTGCTGAGCTATGTGCCTCAAAACTGTGAGGAAGATGCCCCCTTTGCCCCCTACGAGGCCCAGGGCGACGAGAGCCGCCCCGCCCTGGATACCATCATCCCCGAAAATCCCAACCAGCCCTACGACATGCGCGAGGTAATTGAGCAGCTGGTGGATACCGATTCTTTCTTTGAGGTGCATAAGAATTTTGCCGAAAATATTGTGGTAGGCTTTGCCCGCCTGGGTGGCCGCAGCATCGGCATTGTGGGCAACAACCCCGCCTCCATGGCCGGCGTGCTGGACATCCAGGCCTCTACCAAGGCGGCCCGTTTTGTGCGCTTCTGCGACAGCTTCAATATTCCCCTGCTGGTGCTGGAGGATGTGCCCGGCTTTTTGCCAGGAACCGATCAGGAGTGGAATGCCATCATCACCAACGGCGCCAAGCTGCTGTATGCCTTCTCGGAGGCTACCGTGCCCCGCATTACCGTCATTACCCGCAAGGCCTATGGCGGCGCCTATGATGTGATGAACTCCAAGCACATTGGCGCCGACATGAACTTTGCCTGGCCAATGGCCGAAATTGCCGTTATGGGCGCCAAGGGCGCTTCGGAGATCATCTTCCGCCGGGAGATCATGGAAGCGGCCGATCCCGAGGCCAAACTGCAGGAGAAGGTAGATGAGTACACCGATAAGTTTGCCAACCCCTACCGGGCGGCCCACCGCGGCTATGTAGATGAGGTGATCATGCCCGCCGACACCCGCCGCAAGCTCATCAAAGCCTACAAAATGCTGGAAAACAAAGTAGCGGTGCTGCCCAAGAAGAAGCACGGCAACATTCCGCTCTAAGCCCTGCTGCGCTGCCCTGAAGGGGGTATAAAGCCTGCAAACCAGCCCTGGATTCACCTCCGGAGCTGGTTTTTTTGCTTAGATGATACAGTTTAGCCCGGGAGGTAGTGTACCCGAACAACAAAGAACCGCTTGACAATCTTACCCACACCCTTTTCCATAGCAGCCATGCACAGAGCCAAAAGCAGGCACCGCTGGCTCAGGTGGGTATACCCTAGGGTGTACCCGATTGTATCAAATCGATACAGCATGTGTACCGAAAGCGAACAGTTTAGAGTGAGTTGCTAAACAATAGACTGTAAATCAATCTGTTATGATTTGGTATAAACTTTGCCAGCAAAAGTGCAAGGGTCTCCCCCTGTAGTTGGCCTGTTTTTCACTAAACGTCACCCCCCTTTTTCGTCATGTTAAAGAACTCGCTGAAAATCGCCATACGGATACTCTGGAAAAACAAGCTTTTTTCATTAGTCAATATCCTGAGCTTGTCATTGAGTATGGCGGTGGGTGTTATTCTTTTTACAGGCCTGAAAGCCACGTACGATACAGACCATTTTCATCCCCAATTAGATCAACTGGTGCGCATACTTACGCACGAAACACAGGAGGGGGAACAAACCAAATGGGCAACAGCTCCCTTGCCCTTGGCGACTCAACTGGAAAGCGTCTCCTTTGTGGAAAAAACGGTATGCGTACGTCTGGCAGGAAAACGTAACCTGCAAACCGATAAAGGGGATGTCCCTATTGACATCAAATTTTCAGAGCCTTCTTTTTTTAGTGTATTCGGCTTTACGCTCTTGTCAGGAGATGCACAAAGCCTTGCCCGTACCCCTACCACCCTTTTTTTAACCGAAAAAACAGCCAAAAATATTCGGAAACACGAAT
>NZ_AODQ01000216.1 GCF_000348925.1 Cesiribacter andamanensis AMV16
CATCTTCCAGAGCAATGACGAGGCGGCCTCCAGCCCGGTGCTGGTGGGCCAGCGCCCTGCCGCAGGCGATCGCCGCTACCGCGACATCAGCGGCCCCGATGGGGTGCCCGATGGGGTGATCAACGATTTTGACCGCACCATCATCGGCTCGGCCCAGCCCGATTTTATCTGGGGCCTCAACAATGAACTTTCCTTCCGGGGTATTAGCCTTTCCTTTTTCTTTCAGGGATCACAGGGCAACGAAATGGCTAACATGAACCTGCTGAACCTGGAGAATGTAAACGGCCAGCAAAACGTACTGGCCGAGGCCGGCCTGAACCGCTGGACTCCCCAGAACCCCAGCAACCGCTATGCCCGGGCCCTGGCTACGGCCACCGACAATGTGTTCTCCTCCCGCTTTATCGAAGATGCCTCCTATGTGCGCCTCAAGAACCTGACGCTGGGCTATAGCCTGCCGGCTCCGCTGCTGGAGCGCATTAAGGTAAGCAATGTGCGTATTTATGCCAGCGCCACCAACCTCTGGACCCTGACCAACTACAGCGGCTACGATCCGGAGGGCAACGCCTATGGTGCTTCTACCAACCTGGTAGGGGTGGATGATGGCAACTATCCGCAGGCCAAAACTTACCTGCTGGGCATTAACCTGGGCTTTTAATCAGACATGATCATGAATACCCTATTTTCTTTTAAATACTGGCCTTCTCTTACAGCCTTTCTGCTGCTGGGCCTGGGCCTTGGGTTGAGCTCCTGCGAAGATTTTCTGGAAGAAGACCCGCAGGACCGCATTGCACAAAGTAATTTTTATGCAACCGCCCAGGATGCCGAGTCGGCCGTAAATGCCATTTATGCCTATCTGGGCTCTTATTCGGCCGGCAATACGGCCGGTATTTACCACAGTACTTTCTGGATCACCGTGGGCCTGGCCTCGGATGAAATGATCAACAACCAGCTGGGCACCCTCTGGAACGATGAACTGGGCACCTTTAGCCACAATGCCGAAAATGCCAATGCCCTGGAGATCTGGCAGATGCACTACAAAGTAATCTACCTGGCCAACATTGCCATAGACCGCATTCCACTCATCAACATGGACCCTACCCTGCGGGACCGGCTGGTAAACGAAGCCAAATTTCTGCGGGGCCTTATGTACTTTAACCTGGTGCGCATGTATGGCCGGGTTCCCCTGCTGGTAAGTGAAAACAGCCCCCTGTTTCCGGAAGCTGCCAGCCCCGAAGCCATATACGGGCAGATCATCCAGGACCTGACCGCCGCCGAGGCGCTACCGCCTGACGGCAGTATACAGGAGGGCAGAGCTACCCGCGGAGCCGCCAAGGCGCTGCTGGCTAAAGTCTATCTGACGCAGGGCAATTTTCCGCTGGCCTCGGCCAAGGCCCTGGAGGTGATCAACTCCGGCACCTACGCGCTTTGGGAAGATTTTGCCGATGTGTTTAAGCTCAGCAGCCGCGGTGGCAAAGAGGCCATCTTTTCGGTGGGCTTTGGCGATGCCGACGGTGCCATTATTTTCTGGGAGGTAGGTCAGTTTAATGTTCGCCTGCTGCCGGCGGAGCTCAGCCGGCACCGGGCTGCTGTGTCCAATACCCACGGCTGGCAGGTAGCTACCCCGGATCTCTACAATTCCTTTTCGGATGAAGACGAGCGCAAGGCCGTAACCTTCATGACCGAGCTGGTAGCCGACAACGGCAATGTGATTCCCCTGAGCCGTATTCATATCCAGAAGTTCTGGGACAGTGTGGCCGACCCCACCGCCGGAGGTTCTTATAATGATTTTCCGGTGATCCGCTATGCCGATGTGCTGCTGATCTATGCCGAGGCCAAGGCCGAAGAGGGCGATTTTACCACGGCCAATTTGTATCTGAACCGGGTGCGAAACAGAGCAGGCCTGGCGGATGTTGAGATCACAGGCATAGCGGCCTTTCGGGAAGCCATACTGGAAGAGCGCCGCAAGGAGTTTGTGGCCGAGGGCCATCGCTGGTTTGATCTGGTGCGTATGAACAAACTGGAGGAAAAAGTACAGCAGGCAAAAGGCCTTCCGGTAGATCCGGCCTATTACCTCTTTCCAATCCCCCAGCGGGAGCGCAACGTAAATCCTAACCTGCCCCAAAACACAGGCTATTAATATAGAAAACCATCATAACGTTTAAACTTAAAACCAGTATGAAATCAATCAATCGCTTTTTTACCTACAGCCTGCTGCTGAGCGCCCTGGTAGCGTTTACCGGCTGCGGAGACGACGATGATCCGGCTCCGGACAATACCATTACCCTAGCCGTTACCGGCACCGACCTGGAAACCACTGGTGCGGGCATGTACCGCTATGCAGTAGAATCCGGCGAGGAAGTGGCCCTTACCGTAACGGCGCAGGCACCGGCCGGCCTTAGCAACCTGGTAATTACCAAGACCATCAACAACCAGGTAGACCAGAGCTATGGCACCAATGGGAGCACTACGGTAAATGCCACCGGCAACAGCCTTACCCACAATTTCACCTATACCCCCGATGCCGAGGATGTAGACCAGCTGGTAGGCTTTACCTTTGAGGCCACCAATGCCAATGGCGTATCGGAAGAAGTGGTGCTGACCCTGGTGGTTACCCTCTCGCCCATTGATAACCTGCCTCGCAGACAATGGAACCTGACCTCTGTGTATTGGGTGGATGAGGAAGAAGAAGGCATCAAGGAGTGCGAAAAAGATAACTACTGGCTGCTGAATGAAGACGGCACCATGGAAGTAGGCTATGGCGAAGATACCGCCACCGGCGACTGTGCGTTTGATGGCTTCAACGTATGGGAAACCTGGGAGATCACCGAAGAAGATGGAGTACAGTACTTTACCCGCAGAGGCTACGGCATCTTTGATCCCGAGACTCCTCTGGAAGAAACTTTCACCATAAATGAGCTCACCACCACCACCATGAAGCTGCAGCAGACCGTAGACCTGTCTGAGCTGGGTGGCGATGCTGAAGAAACCTTCATCTACACTTACGAAGCCGGCCCCGGTAGGCCGGCCCCCGGTAGGCCGGCCCCCGGTAGGCCGGACCCCGGAAGGCCGGCCCCCGGAAATCGGTAGATCCGGTAAACCATAAAAA
>NZ_AODQ01000217.1 GCF_000348925.1 Cesiribacter andamanensis AMV16
TAAGTAATTATCCCATCACAACAACACTACTTAAGTAAAATGAGCATAAAGAAAATAAGTAAGAGCGTATGGAGGATGCCTAGGCTCTCAGAGGCGAAGAAGGACGTGCTAAGCTGCGAAAAGCTTGGGGGAGTTGCACAGAAGCTGTGATCCCAAGATCTCCGAATGGGGCAACCCGGCTACTTGAAGAGTAGTCACACCTTAGGGTGGGCAAACCCGCTGAACTGAAACATCTAAGTAGGCGGAGGAAGAGAAAATAAGTTAATGATTGCGCAAGTAGTGGCGAGCGAACGCGCAAGAGCCCAAACCAGTACTGTTACGGCAGTGCTGGGGTTGTAGGACCTCACCATCGACGAAGTATCTGAACTGGAAGGAGCTGGAAAGCTCCACCATAGGGGGTGATAGTCCCGTACAGGTAAAGTTACCAGTCGTAGAGTGTTCCTGAGTAAGGCGGGACCGGCGAAATCCTGTCTGAATCTGGCAGCACCATCTGCCAAGGCTAAATACTCCTGAGAGACCGATAGTGAACTAGTACCGTGAGGGAAAGGTGAAAAGTACTCCGAATAGGAGGGTGAAATAGTACCTGAAACCATACGCTTACAAGCGGTCGGAGCCCATTCGTTGGGTGACGGCGTGCCTTTTGCATAATGAGCCTACGAGTTACTCCTCACTGGCAAGGTTAAGTGCTTGGAAGCACGTAGCCGGAGCGAAAGCGAGTCTGAACAGGGCGCCCAGAGTCAGTGGGGGTAGACGCGAAACCTTGTGATCTACCCTTGGTCAGGTTGAAGGTGCGGTAACACGCACTGGAGGACCGAACCAGTAAACGTTGAAAAGTTTTTGGATGAACTGAGGGTAGGGGTGAAAGGCCAATCAAACTGGGAAATAGCTCGTACTCCCCGAAATGCTTTTAGGAGCAGCGTGGTGGTTTGAGTATGACAGAGGTAGAGCTACCGATTGGACTAGGGGGAGTCACATCCTACCAAATCCAGACGAACTCCGAATGCTGATCATATATACACTGCAGTGAGGGCTTGGGTGCTAAGGTCCGAGTCCAAAAGGGAAACAACCCAGATCAACAGCTAAGGTCCCTAAATCTACACTAAGTTGAACTAAGGCGGTTCAGTTGCACAGACAGCCAGGATGTTGGCTTGGAAGCAGCCATTCATTTAAAGAGTGCGTAACAGCTCACTGGTCGAGCGACAGAGCATCGATAATAATCGGGCATCAAGTGTAGTACCGAAGCTTTGAATTAGAGATTTACGTCTCTAGTGGTAGGGGAGCATTCCAATCTGGCTGTGAAGGTGTGGCGTAAGCCATGCTGGAGCGTTTGGAAAAGCAAATGTAGGCATAAGTAACGATAATGCAGGCGAGAAACCTGCACACCGATAGACTAAGGTTTCCTGAGCAATGCTAATCAGCTCAGGGTTAGTCGGGGCCTAAGGCAAACCCGAAGGGGGTAGTCGATGGATAACGGGTTAATATTCCCGTACTGACTGTAATGAGTGATGGGGTGACGAAGGCGTGTAACCCTTGCGCACTGACGGAATAGTGCGTTAAAGGCCGTAGGTAGACTCACCGTAGGAAAATCCGCGGAGAGTGCTGAAAGCTGATAGTACTCCAAGGCTTCGGCTGCGGAGATAATGGGGCCAAACATACTTCCAAGAAAACCCTCTAAGCGTTTACATTACAGCCACCCGTACCGCAAACCGACACAGGTAGTCAAGTGGCAATCCACTAAGGTGCTCGAGTGATTCATGGTTAAGGAACTAGGCAAATTAGACCTGTAACTTCGGAAGAAGGGTCGCTCCGCAGGAATGCGGAGCCGCAGTGAATAGGTCCAGGCGACTGTTTAACAAAAACACAGGGCTCTGCGAAATCGAAAGATGAAGTATAGGGCCTGACACCTGCCCGGTGCTGGAAGGTTAAGGGGGGATGTTAGGGGGTAACCTCGAAGCATTGAACTGAAGCCCCAGTAAACGGCGGCCGTAACTATAACGGTCCTAAGGTAGCGAAATTCCTTGTCGGGTAAGTTCCGACCTGCACGAATGGTGTAACGATCTGGACACTGTCTCAACCATGAGCTCGGTGAAATTGTAGTCGCGGTGAAGATGCCGCGTACCCGTCACGGGACGGAAAGACCCCATGAACCTTTACTATAACTTCACATTGACATTGGGCAACAGATGTGTAGGATAGGCCGGAAGCTATGAAGCGGCGTCGCCAGGCGTCGTGGAGCTAACCTTGAAATACGGCCCTTCTGTTGCTTGATGCCTAACCAGCCAAGCTGGGACATTGTGTGGTGGGTAGTTTGACTGGGGTGGTCGCCTCCAAAAGCGTAACGGAGGCTTCCAAAGGTACCCTCAGCACGATTGGTAACCGTGCGCGGAGTGTATTAGCACAAGGGTGCTTGACTGTGAGACTTACAAGTCGATCAGGTGCGAAAGCAGGGTAAAGTGATCCGGTGGTTCCGTATGGAAGGGCCATCGCTCAAAGGATAAAAGGTACTCTGGGGATAACAGGCTGATCTCCCCCAAGAGCTCACATCGACGGGGAGGTTTGGCACCTCGATGTCGGCTCGTCACATCCTGGGGCTGGAGAAGGTTCCAAGGGTTGGGCTGTTCGCCCATTAAAGTGGCACGCGAGCTGGGTTCAGAACGTCGTGAGACAGTTCGGTCCCTATCTGTGATGGGCGCTGGAAGTTTGAGAGGACCTGATTTTAGTACGAGAGGACCGAATTGGACATGCCGCTGGTCTGCCGGTTGTTCCGCCAGGAGCATAGCCGGGTAGCTACGCATGGACGAGATAAGCGCTGAAAGCATCTAAGCGCGAAACTCACCTCAAGATGAGACTTCCTTCAAAGGGTCGTTGTAGACCACAACGTTGATAGGCTGCAGGTACAAGCGGTGCGAGCCGTGTAGCTGAGCAGTACTAATTGCCCGAAATAGTTTTCTTTAGCCAGATGCCCATATCTGATCTTTTTCCTTTCACTTTTTCATGTCAAATAATATTTACAAAGAAGCAAGAAGCAAGATATAAGAAGCAAGACAAGGGCCAGGCCC
>NZ_AODQ01000218.1 GCF_000348925.1 Cesiribacter andamanensis AMV16
GGGTAAAGTTGCTTGCGCAGCAGGCGCTCGTAGTCCAGAGCAAACTCCTCCGGGGCTGCTCGCCCCACATGGGGTAGATGTTTTCTTTGGGAATGGGCACCTGATCCAGCAGGGTTTCAAAGGCCGACTTGGCGTTGCTGCGCTCATCGGTGAGGGGTACCCAGCGCTCATCGCCCCAGAAGACCAGGGTCTGGCCCCAGGGCATCCGCTCCCGGTTGGGCGATTGGGCCAGCAGCTGATACAGGTGAAGGGGAGAGGAGCCCCCCGTAAGCGCCACGGTAAAGCGGCCCCGCTTGGCCACCGCCTGCCGGGCCGACTGGATAAAGTGCTCCATAGCGGCTTTGCTCAGGGCCAGTGTATCGTCAAATACCTCTATCATAGGGGTTTGCTGGATGTTGGTTTTTCGGTGTGCAGCAGGCTGGCCGCCCAGGTGTGCCCATCCCGGGCAATGAGGGCCTCGGCATTCTCCGGCCCCCACATGCCGGCCGCATAGTTGGGAAATTCCAGGCTGGGCCGCGAATCCCAGGTTTCCAGAATGGGGCTGATCACCTCCCAGGCCGTTTCTACCTGATCGGCCCGCATAAAGAGGGTGGCATCGCCCTGCAGCGCATCCAGCAGCAGCGTTTCGTAGGCCTCGGGCGACTGGCCGGAAGCGTCTTCAAAATCAAAGACCATCTCGGCGGGGCGCAGCGACATTTCCAGGCCGGGCCGCTTGGCCGTAAAGCGCAGGCGGATGTCCATCTGTGGCTGGATGTTAATGGTAAGGCGGTTGGGCAGCAGGTTTTCCGACAGGCTGCTGGGAAAGGTAAGGTGCGGCACGGGCCGGAACTGTACGGTGATGGAGGAGGTTTTTCCTGCAGCCGCTTGCCGGTGCGCAGGTAAAAGGGTACACCATGCCAGCGCCAGTTGTCCAGGTAGATCTTGAGGGCGGCATAGGTTTCGGTATTGGAGGCCGGGTGCACACCGCCTTCCTGCCGGTAGCCAGGCACTTTTTCGCCCTTCAGCCAGCCGCCGCCGTACTGGCCCCGTACGGCATTCCTGTTTACATCTTCCTGCGTAAAGCGGCGTACCGACTGCAGCACATCCACTTTCTTGTTCCGTATTTCTTCGGCCTCAAAGGATACAGGGGGTTCCATGGCAATCATGCAAAGCAGCTGCAACAGGTGGTTCTGGATCATGTCGCGCAGGGCGCCGGCCCCTTCGTAATAGCCGCCCCGGTCCTCTACGCCTACCTGCTCGGCTACGGTTATCTGCACATAATCAATGTAGTTGCGGTTCCAGAGGGGTTCAAAGAGCGCATTGGCAAAACGGAAGGCCAGGATGTTCTGCACGGTTTCCTTGCCCAGGTAATGATCGATGCGGTAGATCTGGCGTTCATCAAAGGTGTGGGTGAGCAGCTGGTTCAGCTGGCGGGCGGTCTGCAGGTCGTGCCCAAAAGGCTTTTCTACCACAATGCGGTGGCGCTCCACATCGGTGGCCATGCCGCAGCGGTCCAGGTACAGCATGACCGGTTCTATAAACTGAGGAGCTACCGAGAGATAGAACAGGCGGTTGGCCGCTACCCCCCACTGCCGGTCGTAGGCCTGCAGCCGCTCGGTCAGCTGCTGGTAGGATTCGGCTTGGTTAATATCGGACTGTAGGTAGGCGATGGAAGTTTGGAAGGGCTCCCACTGCAGCGGGTCAGGGGTGCCGCTGCGGGAGAATTCACCCAGCCCCTCCTGCAGGTGCAGGCGGTAGCTTTCATCGGTATAGGGGGTGCGGCCCAGGCCCAGCAGGGCAAACTGCCCGGGGAGCCAGCCTTCCAGAAACAGGTTGTAAAAGGCGGGTACCAGCTTACGTTTGGTAAGGTCGCCGGTGCCGCCAAAAATCACCACTACGGTAGGGGTGGCCAGTTGTCTGCCTGTGTGCATAGAGGGGATGCGTTTTGGGCCCGGACAAGGCATCCGGGCCTGAACTAACAAAGGGAAAACCATCAGGCGGTGGCCGCTGCATTTCAGCAACAGCCGCTGCCTAGCATAATAACCCATTTACGGCAAAAGGTTTTACAGCGCAGCAACAGTCGCCGGCAGCTCAGCATCCGCCATAGGTAGCGTATCCGGCTACGGAGGGGTGTTCAATGACGGGCAGGGCTGGAAAGGGCTACACATCTTCCAGCCTGGCGGGCTGTTCGCTGGTCAGCACTACGTCTGTAGGGAAGCGGAGGGTAAAGGTAGTGCCCTGATCGGGGATGCTGCTGACGCTGATATGTCCCCCCAGGTTTTCCATGGTTCGCTTAACAATGTAGAGGCCGATGCCGGTGCCCTCCACATGGGTATGAAAGCGCTTGAACATGTTGAACAGCTTTGCCTGTTGGGCTTCGGTGAGTCCAAGTCCGTTGTCCTGAACGTGCAGCACGGTGTACTGCTTTTCGGTATAGGTACGAATGCTGATTTCGGGTGGCCGGCCGGGGGTCTGGTACTTGAGGGCATTGCTCAGCAGGTTGTAGAGAATGCTTTTGAGGCTGGCTTTGGCAATGGTGAGCCTGGGTACGTGCAGCTGCTCCTGAATGTGTGCACCCGCCTGGAGGATCATTTCGGCCAGATCGGCCTTTACATCGTCCAGCACTTCGGCAATTACCACAGATTCCCGCCGGGCATTGAGGTTTTTCTGCGCTTTGGTTACATCTATCAGGCTCAATATGGTGTCGTTGAGCCGCTGCACAGAGGCGCTCATCAGGTCAATGATTTTCTGTTCGGATTCATCCAGCCGGGGGCCTATCTTGCTGCTGACCAGCGAAAGCAGGCCTTCCAGGTTGGAGATGGGCGATTTTAGGTCGTGTGAGGCCGTGTAGATGAAGTTGTCCAGATCGGTATTGAGCCGGTGCAGGTCCATGTTCTTTTTCATGAGCGCCTCGTTGCGTACCCGTTCGGTGAGGTCGCGCGTGATTTTGGTAAAGCCGATGTGCTCCTTTCGCTCATTAAACAGGGGAGTGACCACCACATTGGCCCAAAACAGGCTGCCATCTTTGCGCAGGCGCCAGCCTTC
>NZ_AODQ01000219.1 GCF_000348925.1 Cesiribacter andamanensis AMV16
GTATATTATGCGACTGGGGAATGTCTATGGCTACAACCGCAGCATGCGCTTTGATGCGGTCATTAACCGCTTCATGTTTGATGCCCACTACAAGGGCCGCATCCAGATTGATGGCAGTGGCGAACAATACCGGGCCTTTTTGCACATTGGGCGCCTTACTCCCCTGCTTACTGCTCTGCGCCAGGCGGCAGTGCCCACCGGCATCTACAATGTTGTGGATCGCAACCTGCAGGTGTTGGATGTAGTGGATGTGCTAAAGGAGATCTATCCCGAGCTGGAGTTTATCTTTACCAATCAGCACCTGCAGCTGGCCCAGCTGCGGGTAAACCCCGCATCTGCCCTGCATCAGTTTCTCCCCTGGCAGGAACCGCTGCCACTTAAGGAGGAGTTGCTGGCGTTTCAGGAGAAGTTTAGTTATTAAAAAAGCCCCGTAATGGGGCTTTTTTTCGATATTTCCTTAATTCCTCGCTGCCATTAGCAGGCTCAGGTCTTTGTGTTTGAGGCCGAACTTGCGCGCTACATGCTGGTTGCTCAAAAAGCCTTTGTAGGTGTAGACCCCATTCATGAACCATTTGTTGGTGAAGATCATTTCATCGATCCCACCCACATCGGCTGCCTGCAGCAGTATGGGGCTAAAGATATTGCTGAAGGCCTGTGTGGCCGTGCGGGCTACCCGTGAGGGGATGTTGGGCACACAGTAATGGATAATCTCATGCTTGAGGAAAACAGGCTTGCTATGGGTGGTGATCTCGGAAGTCTCCACACAGCCTCCCTGGTCGATGCCCACATCAATAATGATGCTGCCGGGTTTCATGCTCATGACCATTTGATCGGTCACTACGATTTTGCTTCTGCCCTTCTCAGCCCGGATGGCCCCTACCACCACATCGGCGGTTTTAAGGCTGTTCGCTACCGTAGCCGGATCAAGCGTAGAGGTATACAAATGATGGCCCAGCGACTGGCGGATGCGGCGCAGCTTGTAAAGATGGGTATCGTAGACCTGCACTTCGGCGCCCAGACCCAGGGCCGTACGGGCCGCATACTCGCCAACGGTACCAGCGCCTAAGATCACCACCTTTGTGGGCGGCACCCCGGTGATACCCCCCAGAATAATGCCCTTTCCGCTGGCGGTGCTGCTCAGGTATTCGGCCGCAATGAGCATTACGGCGCTGCCGGCTATTTCGCTCATGGCCCGCACCACAGGCATACCCCCTACCTTGTCTTCCAGCAGCTCAAAGGCGATGGCGGTGATACGCTTTTTGTTGAGCTTATGAATGAACTCCTCTTTCTGGTTGCCCACCTGCAGGGCCGATATCAGCGTTTTACCCGGACGGATGTAGCCGATCTCCTCATCGGTGGGTGGCTCTACCTTCAGCACAATTTCCGCCTCAAACACCTCTTTGGAGGTATACTTGATCTGGGCGCCGGCATTGCTGTACTCCTGATCGGTATACTTGGCGGTATCGCCGGCTCCCTTTTCCACCCATACCTCATGTCCATTGTTTACCAGCAGGGCCACGGCCTCGGGGGTAAGGGCCACCCGGTTTTCCTGCATGGCCCGCTCCTTGGGGATGCCAATGAGTAGGTGCTTGTTGCCTTGCTTAAGCTCCAGCATTTTCTCCGGGGTAAGAGGGCGGTCTGGCGCGATAACGCCTCCATACCGGTGGAGGGCTTATTGGGTTGTTCCATGAATGCTAACGTCTACGGTTCTACTGGTATCAGGCTGAGGAATAATTCTCAGCTGAACGGTCTCGTGCGGCAGCAGGGGCGCTATACGCTCCGGCCACTCAATCAAACATATAGTACCACTATCAAAATACTCATCTGCGCCTATGCGACTGGCCTCTTCCGGTCCTTCGATCCGGTAAAAGTCAAAATGGTAGATGAGTTCGCCCTCCCTCGTCAGGTACTCATTTACCAGGCTAAAGGTGGGACTCTGCACCCGGTCCTGCACGCCTAGGCTGCGGCACAGGCTGGTGATCAGGGTGGTTTTGCCGGCGCCCATCTGCCCCTCAAAGCACCAAAGCGGGGGCGCCCCCTGCAGCCAGACCACAATCTCATCGGCTACGGACTGCAGGTTTTCCAGCCGGATGCCTTCCCATACCTTTCTTTTCATTCCTTACGCCCCCTTGCCCCTGAGGCTCACCAGGGGTACCATCATTTCTTCCATCGAGATACCGCCATGCTGAAAGGTGTCCCGATAGTAGTTTACATAGTAGTTGTAATTATTTGGGTATGCAAAGAAATAATCTTCCATGGCAAAAACATAGGCCGTAGACATATTAATCCTGGGCAAGCCCAGGCGCTCGGGCTCCCGGGCCTCCAGCAGATGGTTGCCATCCCAGTTGAGATTTCGGCCCTGCTTGTAGCGCAGGTTGGTGTTTACGCTGCGGTCGCCTATGATCTTAAAGGGCTTGCGTACCCGTATGGTGCCATGGTCGGTGGTAATGATCACCCGGCAATCCTTTTCGCTCAGGCGCTTCATCATCTCAAACAGGGGGGAGTGCACAAACCAGGAGCGGGACAGGCTGCGGTAGGCGGCTTCATCAGAGGCCAGCTCTTTAAGCATCTGTACCTCGGTGCGGGCATGGCTGAGCATGTCCACAAAATTATAGACCACCACGTTCAGATCGTTGCGCAGCAGGTTGTTGAGCTTATCGTTCACGCTTTTGCCCTGCCCGTTGTTGAGCACCTTGTGGTAGCTGAACTTTACCCCCTCAAGCTTCTCTTTTTTCAGCTGCCGCTCCAGAAATTGTTCTTCGTTCTGGTTCTTGCTATCGTCGTCATCATCGCCTACCCACAAATCGGGGTGCTGCTTGGCCATTTGCAGGGGAGTAAGGCCACTGAAAATAGCATTGCGGGCAAAGCCTGTAGTGGTGGGCAGGATAGAAAAATAGAGCTCCTCGGATTCAATGTTGAAATACTCCGATACAATGGGCTCCATGCTTT
>NZ_AODQ01000220.1 GCF_000348925.1 Cesiribacter andamanensis AMV16
GCGGGGCAGCGCCTATACCAAAAATATTTTTTTTGACTCTGTGGTAGGGTATTTACCTCTGGCTGTGTCTGTTTAAGTACAAGGAGATTACTTCCATGAAAATTGATCCTTATTATATTGGTCTTCTTCATAAAGAATTCACCCGGCAGCTAACAGCTGAAGAGGCTGAAGGGCTGAGGAAATGGTTGGAACGCCATGAACACCATCGGCACCTGCGCCATGAGGTAAGCAGAAGCTGGGAGCTTGCAGCCACTCCACTGCCTGAAGCAGGGGAGGAAGAAGTAGCAGAAGAACTCAGCCGGCTGCGGCAGCGGATCCAGCATCCTTCCCCGCAGGATGCCCGGCAGGATGCCCGGACGTCCACGAGCTTTCGGCAATTGGAAAGTAGGAAGGAAGTCTATTACGGTCTGGTTGCGATGGTAATCCTGCTCGTCCTAGCGATTGGCGGATTACTCCTTTCCCTGAGCGCTGAGGTGCCAGGGGAGCTTACTGCCTTTTACTCATCCGATCCGACTGCAGTGCAGCAGGAGTTTTCACTGCCCGATCGTTCTGCGGTACATCTCCGGGGCCGTTCGGAGCTTGCTTACCTGGAGAGTGAACGTGCCCGCAGCCTGCGTTTCAGCGGACAGGCGTTCTTCCAGGTGGCCCGGCAGGAGCAACGGCCTTTTCTGATCCATGCAGGGGGAATGCAGGTGCAGGTGCTGGGTACCTCCTTTTTTGTTAAAGCCCTGGTAGGCAGACCACTGGAAGTAGGGGTTGCCAGCGGACGCGTAGCTGTAGACTACCAGGGGGAGAAGTACCTGCTGAAGGAGGGAGAACTGATTCGCTTTGTCCCCGGCGAGACCGCCCGGGTACAGCCGATTCAGGACGTGAACTATTTTTCCTGGCACACCGACAAGCTGGATTTCCAGCAAAGCCCCCTGCGGGAGGTGGTGCCAGCCCTGGAACGGCATTACGATATACGCCTCGAAACGACCGGTTCCGCACTGCTGAACTGCCGCTTTACCGGCTCCTTTGAGGGGATTGCCCTTGAGGAACTCCTGGAAGTTATCTGCTACAGCCTGGATCTTAGCGTTGAGCGATTGGAAAACCGGACGTATTTGCTTTCAGGAGCGGGATGTCCCAAACGGTAGCACATGAAACGAGCTGTAAGCCTGTATGCCGCCCTGCTCATTTCCCTGACGCCACTTTCAGCCCAGGACCTACGTCAGCGGGTAAGCCTGCGGTTTTCAGCCCAACCACTGGAAGCGGTGTTGCAGCAGATCTCCGAACGCTATCAGGTTCGCTTTTCCTACGGAGACCATCCGTCTGCCCTGCAGACGCGCATTAGCCTGGAAGTAAAGGAGGAGCCCCTGCAAAGGGTGCTACACCTGCTGCTTAAGCAGGCAGGGCTTACCTATAAAGTGATCGGTGGAACGGTTGTGCTGCGCGAACAAATAGGGGAGGTGCCCCCATCCCCGGCTTCACCTCAGGCGAGCCCGCCTCAGTCGACTGTAGCCGAATCTGCTTCGCGCTACCCCATTCCTGAGATTCTCCCCGGCCTGCAAAAACGGGTAGCGGATTTCAGGCCTGCCCAGCCTGGAATGGTCCTGCGCCTTCCGGAGCCTGTGAAGCTTGACCATACTCTGGAGCCCCTGCCTGCCAAACCGCGATCTGCCTATACGCTGGCTCCTGTTTTTTCACTGGACCTGGCGCAGTATAGCCTGGAAAGTGAGTATCCGCTGAACCAGGAGCTACATCCCCGGCTGGGGCTTAGTGCCGGCCTGGCCGGGTATCGGAAACTTGGCCCGAGCCTGGAAGGGGAAGTACTCCTGCTCTACCGGACCAGGGGCTATACCCTTCGCTACCTCCACAACAGGGCGGATGTGCCCCTGGGCATTCCGGTGAAAACAGAGGTTGGCCTGGCCTACCTGGAACTTCCGTTGGGCCTCCAGATGGGACTATGGCAGCACGGGCTCCTGCAGGTGCAGGGCACGCTTGGCGTATCGGGCAGCTACCTGCTCGATAGCCGGGAATGGACATTGCTGGACGATGGCCGGATGTTTGATACCGGGAGCATGCAGCTGCAGAGCCTTTCACCCTTTTTATGGGCGCTCCGCGGCGGGGCTAAACTCTCCTATACCATGAGCCGACGCGTCCTGCTCTTTGCTGGTCCGACCTACCAGTACACCGGCAGCAAGCTCAAGCGCGGGACTCAGCAGATTCGCCTGATGGAGCTTAGCATCCGATCGGGCATCCAGTTCAGACTTTAAGTTTTTTTACATAACCCAACCGATCATGTATTATTTGTACTACCTACTTCAGCCGGCATTCCCGGCTGGCAGGGGGCTGTTTGTTGCCCTGTACTGCCTGATGCTTCTACCACTGGCCGGACAGGGGCAAACCCTGACGGTAAGCCTCTCCGCCACCAATAATGCGCCCGACAAATGCAGTGCCCGAACAATAAGTGCGTCCGCAAGCGGAGGCTCCGGGGGCTATTCCTACTATTGGTCTTCTTATCCGACTTCTACTGTAAACCTGGGCAACGGGCCCTCCATCACGGTAAGCCCTACTGTTGCCACCACCTATACGGTAGCCGTATGGGATAATACTGCAGGCCTGTATGCGGAAAAGTCGATTACGGTCTGTCCTTTGCTCACCGGCAGTTTCAGCCAGTTTATTCAAAATTCTTTTATGGAAGGGGAGATCTGGAAGGTGCTGAATGCTTCTGGCGGGACCGGCCCGCTGAATGCCTACCGCTATGAGCTGCGCTTTATCAACGACTGGGGCAGCCAGGTCTATTCGGCTTCCCAAACGATCAGCAGCGGCCTGCAGGGGCTTATGGGCGGT
>NZ_AODQ01000221.1 GCF_000348925.1 Cesiribacter andamanensis AMV16
ATTTAATTTGTTTTCAAAACTTTAGCATCTCCACCACAAAGAATTACCTGAAGATGAGGATAGATCTGCCTATAACGCCCAATTGTATATTCTATTTCACCCAGCATGCCCCAAAAGGCGCCGGCCTGCAGGCATTCCTGCGTGCTGCGGCCAGGCAAAGGGGGCAGGCTGCCTGCTTCCAGAGGGGCCAGGGGCAGGCGGGCCGTAAACTGGTGCATGGCCTGCAGGCGCATCTGCAGCCCGGGCGAGATGGCGCCGCCGGCATAGACCCCCTCGGGACGCACCAGCTCATGGGTAAGGCAGGTGCCGGCATCAAACACCAGCACGGCCTGGCCCGAAAAGCGGGCTGCCCCCCCTACGGCAGCGGCAATGCGGTCGGCGCCCAGGCTTTGGGGGGTCGCATAGTCGGTGCGCAGGGGCAGCGGCAAATCAGGGGTTAGCAGCAGGCTGGGCATGTGGGTGCCCAGCCTGGCCTGTAGCTCGGCCACCGGAGCCCCTACCGAGGCGATGATGGCAGCCTCAACCCCCTGCCGGCGCTCCAGACACCAGGGAAGAATGGCCTCCTGCTCCAGCCCATAGGCGACCTCCAGCAGCTGTTGCTGCTCAAACAGGGCGGCCTTGGCCCGGGTATTTCCTACATCAATGGCAATGCTGCGCATAGGGCCAAAGGTAGGCAGGGAAGTGGGGATATATATAGTAGTACGCGTACTTTTAGCAGCCTTTTTTAGCAGGCATCCCCTACTTCAGAAAAAACCCTATCTTTGTTTTTTTTAGTGCTTTTTTCATTTTCCTTTCTGTATGGCCTATCATCAGGATATTAAAATAGGGGTGCTGGGCGGCGGGCAGCTGGGCCGCATGCTACTCCAGTCCGCCATTGACTTTAACCTGGAGCTGCACATGCTGGACCCCGATGCGCAGGCCCCCTGCCACCAGCTGGCAAGCAGCTTTACCCAGGGCGCCCTTACCGATTACGATACGGTGCTCAGCTGGGGTGCCCCCTTTGATGTGATCACCATCGAGATCGAAAATGTAAACGTGGAGGCCCTGCGGGAACTGGAGCGCCAGGGCAAAAAGGTCTACCCCCAGCCCGATGTGATTGCCCTGATCCAGGACAAACGTACCCAGAAGCAGTTTTACCAGGAGCGGGGCATCCCCACGGCCCCCTTTATCCTTACCGAAAACCGGGAGGATGTAGCGCAGCATGTGGGCTTTTTGCCGGCAGTGCACAAGCTGGGCCGGGAGGGTTACGATGGCCGGGGTGTGCAGAAGATCGCCAGCAAGGCCGAGATACATAGGGCCTTTGACAAACCGGGCCTGCTGGAGAAGCTGATCCGGTTTGAGAAGGAGATTGCCGTCATTGTAGCCCGCAGCAGCACCGGAGAGGTAAAGGCCTTTCCGGCGGTGGAAATGGTCTTTCATCCCGAGCATAACCTGGTAGAGTACCTCTTTGCCCCGGCCCGCCTGCAACAGCACCTGAGCGAAAAAGCCGAAGACATTGCCCTGAAGGTGGCCGAAGAGCTCAAGATTGTGGGTCTGCTGGCAGTAGAGATGTTTGTAACCCCCCAGGGCGAAATTCTTGTTAATGAAGTAGCCCCCCGCCCGCACAACAGCGGCCACCAAACCATTGAAGCCAACTACAGCTCACAGTATGAGCAGCACCTGCGGGCCATTCTGGGCCTGCCCCTGGGCGATACGGCCTGCAAGATCCCCTCGGCCATGGTAAACCTGCTGGGTGAAGCCGGCCACAGTGGCCCCGCCCGCTATGCCGGCCTGGAGCAGGTACTGGAGCTCAGCGGCGTACACATTCACCTGTATGGCAAAAAGATCACCAAGCCCTTTCGCAAAATGGGGCATGTTACCATAGTCGATACCAGCCTGGAGCGTCTGCAGGAAAAAGCCCGTTTTGTAAAAGATACCCTAAAAGTAATTGCATGAGCAAGAATAAACCCCTGGTGGGCATTATCATGGGCAGCCAGTCCGATATGCCGGTAATACACGAAGCGGCCCAGATCCTGGAGCAGTTTGAGATTCCCTTTGAGCTAAGCATTGTATCGGCCCACCGCACCCCCCTGCGTATGGTAGAGTATGCCCAAACCGCCCGTAAGCGGGGCCTGCAGGTGATTATAGCGGGTGCCGGCGGTGCAGCCCACCTGCCCGGCATGGTGGCCAGCCTAACCAGCCTGCCCGTTATTGGGGTACCGGTCAAAAGCAGCAACTCCATTGATGGCTGGGATTCAGTATTGAGCATTTTGCAGATGCCTTCCGGAGTGCCCGTGGCTACAGTAGCACTGAATGGCGCCAAAAATGCTGGCATACTGGCCGCTCAGATCCTGGGCAGCACCGATAAGGCGGTTGCCAAAAAACTGGATGCCTACAAAGATGAGCTCCGCCAGAAAGTAGAAGAAATGGTAGAGAAGGTGGAAAGCCAGGGCTACCGCGGCAGCAAGATCGGCTTCTCTCAAACGTAATAACACCCATGCACTGGGGCGTATTGCTAAAAGGCCTGCTGGCACTTGTAGGGCTTCTGCTTCTGCTTCCGGCACTCTACCTGCTGTGGGATGGCCACCGTGCTACCCCCTGCCTCCAGGCGGATGTGGCTGTGATCATGGGCAATACCGTACATGCCGATGGCAGCCTCTCCCCCCGCCTGCAGGCCCGGCTGGACAAGGGGCTTGCACTCTATCGGCAAAAACAGGTGGCGCGCCTGCTGGTAAGCGGCGGCCTGGGGAAGGAGGGCCATTGGGAAGCCACTGCTATGGAAGCATACCTGCTGCAGCAGGGGGTTCCTCCTT
>NZ_AODQ01000222.1 GCF_000348925.1 Cesiribacter andamanensis AMV16
AATGTGCGGGCGCTTATTGCCTACAATACCGATTCGGAGATTACCCCCACGGTGCGCACCAACGGCATTCTGATGGCCCAGATCGCTCCCCGGGGCGGCTATATTTCAGGCTCCTCCTCCATTGTGTCGCTGGATGCCTGGAACTGGGAAGATGCCGCCCTTAAGGCCGATGATGGCCTGTGGATGAACTGGCCCTCCATCTACCGCCGTAGCGGCTGGTGGGCCGAGCCGGGCCAAACCGAGCGCAATAAAAACTACGATGGTAACAAGGCCGAAATTGAAGCCTTTCTGGCTACAGCCCTTGCCTATAGCCAGGAGAGCACGCCCAAAACGACCAACCTGAAGCTGGAAGCCATGCGGGGCTTGTTTGATGGCAGCAAGCGCCTCTACATTACCGCCAGCTATGCCAAGGAGATTGTGGAGTCGGTACGCACCGCCCAGAAGCACGGCATCAAGAACATTGTGGTGGTAGGGGCCGAGGATGCCTGGTATGTAAAGGAGTTCCTGAAGGAGAACAGGATACCGGTGCTGCTGGCCAACCTGCACCGCCTGCCCGGCCGGGTAGAGGAAGATGTGGACATGCCCTATAAACTTCCTTCCCTGCTGCATAAGGAGGGAATACTGGTGGGCCTGCTCTACGACGACCTGAAGAGCAACCGCAACCTGCCCTTCTTTGCCGGAACAGCCGCCGGTTTTGGCCTGGAGCGCGAAGAAGCCCTCAAGCTGATCACCTCCAACACCGCCAAAATCCTGGGTATTGAGGCCGAGGTGGGCACCCTGGAGCAGGGCAAGCGCGCTACCCTTTTTGTATCCGAAGGCGATGCGCTGGACATGCGCACCAACCTGGTGAGCCTGGCCATGATCGATGGCCGAAAACTGAACCTCACCAACAAGCAGATCAGGCTATACGAGAAGTTTCGGGACAAGTATGAGCAGCAGGCTGCCCCCACTACCGAAACGGAAACGCAGCAGCAACCCATTCAGGGCAGAAACTAAGCCTGCTCCCAGTCCTATTTAAAAAAAGCTGCTCCCTTGCCGGGGGCAGCTTTTTTCATAAGCGCCTGCACATTCACCATAAAAGGGAACCTTGTCTAAATGGCTTGGCTGCTTGTGAGCAGGGATTCTATAACCAACTGCCCCCTTCCTGGTTTGGTAAGAAGAGAAGAGGATAACAGCAGCAGATGAAGCGATTATTCAGGATAGCCAAGCGGGTAATTAAAGATTCGGTGCAGCGCTTTTCGGCTGCCGACCCCATCGTCTACAGCGCTGCCATTGCCTTTTTTACCCTATTCAGCCTGCCGCCCATTCTCTTCATTGTAGTAAAGGTAGGGGGCTCCCTGGTGGGCACTGCCCGTATTGCGGAAGAAGTCTACCTGCAGGTGCGCGAAAAAGTGGGCGAAGAAAGTGCCCGTCAGATGCAGACTATCCTGGAATCAGGCTTTGCCGAAGGGGAGGGGATCTTCTCGCAAACCCTTAGCTTTCTGATTCTGCTTTTTGCCGCTACAGTGGTTTTTAGCTTTATAAAAAAAGCCCTGAACAGCATCTGGAACGTAAAGCCCAAGCCTAAGCAGGGCATTACTAAATTTGCCATCGACCGGGCCTTTTCCCTGATTCTCATCATTATTCTGGGCATCTTCATAGTCGCCAGCCTGCTGCTGGATTCGCTCATTGCCCTTTTTGCCGATGAGTTCAGCGACGAACTGCTGGGCCTGACCCCGTATGTGGTAAAGATGCTCAACAACATTGCTTCCTTTCTGCTCATGACGGTGGTCTTTACCCTGCTGTACAAATACTTTCCTGATATCCGCTCGCCCTGGAGGCCCATGTGGGTAGGCGGGCTGATTACCTCCGGCTTGTTTACGCTGGGGAAATTCATTATTGGCAGCATCATCAGCGGCACCGATATCTCCACCACCTATGGGGCGGCAGGGTCGCTGGCGGCCATTCTGCTCTGGGTGTTTTATTCCTCGGTTACGGTGCTCATTGGGGCCATCATTACCAAGATCTACTACCTGCACAAGGGGTATCAGGTACACCCTACTGAGCATGCCGTAGCCATTGAAATTCGGGAAATAGAGTGGGAAGAAGAAGGGGAGCAGGCGCCCCCGCTGCCCGATGAGGAAGAGGAAGCCCGGCAGGCTTGATAGCTGCAAGTTTTTTTCTCAACTTTAGCCTCCCAATGCTATTCTGCTGCCCTTGAGAACCAACCTACTCCTTATTGCCCTGCTGGCCGTTTTGCTACTGGCAGCCGGCGGGTTTTGGCTCTATACCCATTTTTCTGCCGATCAGGATTATCCCCTGCGCAAGCTTGTGCCGGCCGATGCCGTGCTGGTCTACAGCAGCAAACAGCCCACCGCTGCCCGCGATAGCCTGCAGGGCCATGCTTTTGGCGAAGTGCTGGCCGATATACCCGGTTTTGCCCGTTTAAAAGGCTATGAAGAAGAATTGCAGCGCCTGCTGCCGGGCTTTGATCGCCTGCAGGAGCGGGAGTTTCTTTTTTCCCTTCACCTGACCGAGCGCCATGCTTTTGATTACCTGCTGCTGATGCCCTTTGGGGACCAAAAGACGCCAACCTGCTGCAAGAGCTGCGCAAAGAAGTAGACGATCGCC
>NZ_AODQ01000223.1 GCF_000348925.1 Cesiribacter andamanensis AMV16
CTAGAGTCGTCTTTGCGATGGAGCGGAGCGGAAGAAGCAATCTGGTTACTCTATGCTTGGATGCCAGATTCCTTCGCCACCGAGGCCCGGTCGTACCTCCTCGGAATGACGAGCTTCTAGAAGCAAAAAACGGCTTGGATTACTTTCCAAGCCGTTTTTTGCTTCAAATTTCATCCTTTCAAAATTCGGGATGACTCATGTTTATCAAACTAAGCTGGATCAGATGGCCAGTCAGCCTATGCAAAACAGCTTTATGCAGCTACGAGTTGTTGCTCCAGGGCTTTATTGGCAGCAGGATTGATCGCTTTGTAGTAGATCAGCAGACTTATCAGGCGCATTGTAGCAGCACTCACCAGTATTCCCAGATGTACATCGCCGGCGGCAGCCAATAGACCGGCATACAGCAATAGGTAAGCTCCGGCTACGGGCCAGAACGATCCCCAACCCCTGTACAGGGCATATAGGGTGGCAACGGTAAGACAGGAGGCAATCAGGCTAATATAGAGAGTGCCCTCTGTAAGCCGGCTGTTAAGGGCCATTTCAAAAGCAATGGAAGCAACCGAAAGCAGGATACTAAGGATGAAAACAGCGCTGGCAAATCTTGTCCGCTCGTTTTCCAGGTAGGCCACCCACTTTTCGGCACTGCTCCATGCGGCTTCTTTGTGGTATACCAGTTTGCTGAGGCTATAAAAATTAACAAGGGGCACAAAGCTAAGCAGGTAGAGCCAGCCCAGGGGTTTTTGAATGTTAGTATGCCAGTTCACCAGGCTCTGAGTGGCCAGGTAAGCAAGGGCCAAAATCATCAGAATCAGCTGTAATGTTTGCACACTATTGGCCATAATGTACATGGTATCAACTGATCCATAGGTATCAAATCTGCTCCAAAAGGTGCCGGATAGGTTAAACAGGCAAAGGAGCAGGCCTGCCCAGGAAAGCAGAAATACAGTAAGAAATCGCGCGGTACTCGGAGAAGAAGGAAGTACCATTTCCTTCAGCGAACGTCCGCCGGCCAGCTTATACATAAATAAGAGAAAAAGAGGGGCTCTTAGCGCCAGGTTCAGTGGCTGCAGGGTATCGGCCAGCGCATAGCCGAACATAAGGGTTGGCAGCTCAAAATAACTTACATACAAAAAGGTGCCAACAGCTACTGTCTTGAGTATAGTGCTGGTCGTGAGGGCCTGTTTTCCCTGCAGCTGCGTCAGCTTGAGTAGCAGCATAAGGGCCATCGTAGGCAGCACGGTTAGCACTATTCCATAGATGGAGCGTCCAGACTCGGGAAGTGCCTCTCCTATCAGCATGATACCAAGACTGGCACTGGCTCCAATCACAAACTGCAGGCTAGCCTGGCGATAGTTTTTTTTCCAGAGCTCGGGCCAGGCAAACAGAAAGCCGAAATGAACCGTACCGATTAGCCACCTGGCCGAAAGGCCGAACCAAGTATCTTCATACCCAAAGTTTTGGTAAAAGATAGCGTAGACAAGGCCGACAAGAAGGCTGCTGAAAACAGTACGTTTCTGCAGGGAGAGTGAATTCCAGGATAGCATACGATAGGATTGGTAAATCGTCTCAATATCCTGCTTATTTAAAAGAGAAACGCTTCTAAAATACCTGTAACATTACACCATGCCGTAAAAGACGTTTATGGCTGACAGAAGTAGAATAGTACCGCTAATAAAAATGGCCGATATAACAGGTATTTCTGTCACATCGGCCATCTGGCATAAATGGAAAGCCTGCTGCGTTTAGCGCATCTCATCAAACAGTCCGCCGGTATGGCTGGGGGGTACCAGGCCCAGGTGGCGGTAGGCCTGCTCAGTGGCCTGGCGCCCGCGGCTGGTGCGCTTCAGGTAGCCCTCCTGGATCAGAAAGGGCTCATACACCTCCTCAATGGTTTCGGACTCCTCGCCTACGGCCGTGGCAATGGTGCTCAGGCCTACAGGCCCCCCCTTAAACTTCTCGATAATGGTCTGCAGAATGCGGTTGTCCATCTCATCCAGGCCGTGCTCATCCACATCCAGCGCATTGAGCGCCATCTGGGCAATGGCGCGGGTGATGGTACCGGTGCCTTTTACCTGGGCAAAATCGCGGGTGCGGCGCAGCAGGTTGTTGGCAATACGCGGGGTGCCCCGGCTGCGGCGGGCAATCTCATAGGCCGCATCATCGTCAATGGGGGTATTCAGAATATCGGACGAGCGCAGCACAATGGTGGTGAGCAGCTTGGCATCATAATACTCCAGACGGGAGTTGATGCTGAAGCGGGCCCGTAGCGGAGCCGTCAGCAGGCCGCTGCGGGTAGTGGCGCCTACCAGCGTAAAGGGGTTCAGGTTGATCTGCACCGAGCGGGCATTGGGGCCGCTGTCCAGCATAATATCGATCCGGTAATCTTCCATGGCCGAGTAGAGGTACTCCTCTACCACGGCATTGAGGCGGTGAATCTCATCAATAAAGAGCACATCGCCCCGCTCCAGGTTGGTGAGCAGGCCGGCCAGGTCGCCGGGCTTGTCCAGCACCGGGCCGCTGGTCATTTTCATGTTGGCGCCCAGCTCATTGGCAATGATGTGCGACAGGGTGGTTT
>NZ_AODQ01000224.1 GCF_000348925.1 Cesiribacter andamanensis AMV16
GTTTTGATCGCTTCAGAATTTCTTAACATATCTATGAAAAGGTTGCTGCTACTAAGTTTGATGTTCTGCCTCCTGCTGCCCGAGCTACGTGCGCAGCAGCAGGTAAGCGGAACGGTTCGGGATGGCGCTACCGGAGAATCGCTGCCGGGGGTAAACATTCTGCTGAAGGGATCGGCGGGGGTAGGCACCACCACCGACCTGGAGGGTAATTTCCGCATCACAGCCACCCCAGATGCTGTGCTCGTTTTCTCCTATGTGGGCTACATTAGCCGTGAGGTACGGGTGGGCAACCAGACCAGCCTGAGCATTGCGCTGGAGGCTGATCAGGAGCAGCTGGAAGAACTGGTGGTGATTGGCTATGGGTCGATCAAAAAATCTGACATTACGGGATCGGTCTCTTCCATCAAGGCCGATGATCTAAAGGCAGTGCCCGTAGCCTCGTTTGATCAGGCCCTGCAGGGCCGTGCCGCAGGGGTACAGGTAGTGCAGACCACCGGGGCTCCCGGCGGCGAAACCAACATCCGCATCCGGGGCACCAGCTCGGTATCGGCCAGCAGCGAACCCCTCTATGTGATCGATGGCATGCTCATCAACAGCAATGGCAATGAAATGTCCATCGGGGGCCGGGGGCCGCGCATTGGTGCGCTCTCCACCATCAACCCCAATGATATCGAATCCATAGAAGTGCTTAAAGATGCCTCTGCTACGGCCATTTACGGCTCGCGGGGCGCCAATGGGGTAATCCTGATCACCACCAAGCGCGGGCGCTCGGGCCAGGGAACGGTAAATTTTGAAAGCTACTACGGCGTGCAGCAGGTGGCCAACAAGCTGGATCTGCTCAATGCTGCTCAGTTTGCCACCCTCATCAATGAAGCCAATACCAATGCCGGCCGCACGCCCGTTTACATAAACCCCGACCGCCTGGGCGAGGGTACCGACTGGCAGGAGGAGCTATTTCAGACAGCCCCCATTGCCAATTATCAGCTTTCCTTTACAGGAGGTACCGAAAAGACCCAGTACGCCGTATCGGGGGGGTATTTTACACAGGAGGGCATTGTGATTGGCTCCGATTTTAACCGCTATTCTTTCCGGGCAAACCTGGATACGGATGTAAAGGATTGGCTGCGCATTGGCAGCAACCTTTCGTTTAACCGCCTGTCGTCCAATGGGGTGCTCACCGGCCCGGGCACCATTGTGCCGGGTGTCATTACCAATGCCCTGCAGTTTAACCCCATGGCCCCGGTCTATGACCCCAACGGTCCGCTTGGCTATACCTATGAGCACCTGCTGAAGGCCGGCATTGCCAACCCGGTGGCAGAGGCCCGGGAGTATGAATCCATTACCAACACCTCGCGCATTCTGGGCAATGTGTATGCCCAGTTGAGTCCGCTCAAGGGCCTGGCGCTGCGCTCCAGCTTTGGTATTGACGGGCTCACCACCAAATCAAACACCTTTGGCCCCAATGGGCTTAAGCGCACCGAAGGCAGCCGGGGCGAGGCTGGCATCTCTACCCTGGAGGCGCTCACCTGGCTCAACACCAATACCGTAAGCTATGACCTGAACCTGAACGAGCGCAACAGGCTGAACCTGCTGGCCGGTGTGGAGCTGCAACAGTTCCGCAACGAAAGCCTGGCGGCCTATGCCTTTGATTTTCCGGATGCCCGCACCGGCTGGCATAACCTGGGGGCAGCGCGCAACCCACAGAATCCCGGCAATGGCGAACTGGAATGGAGCATGCTCTCCTACCTGGGCCGCCTCAACTACTCGCTGCAGGATAAATACCTGTTTACCCTTTCGGGCCGTGTTGATGGCTCCTCCAAGTTTGCTGAGGGCAACAAATGGGGCTATTTTCCTTCAGGTGCAGTGGCCTGGCGGGTGGCCGAAGAGCCCTTTATGCAGGACCTGGAGTTTATCTATGACTTAAAGCTGCGCGCCAGCTATGGCTGGACGGGCAACCAGTCCATTCCCCCTTATGGCTCGCTGGCCCTGCTTACCCCCTTTGGCGAAGGGGTATTTAATAGCGGCAACGGGTCGGTAGTGTTCAGGGGGCAGGAGCCGCTCTCCTTCCCCAACCGGGACCTGCGCTGGGAAACCACCCGCCAGACCAGCCTGGGCCTTGACCTCTCGCTGCTGAAGGGCCGGGTGGATATCACTGCCGAGGCGTACTATAAAAATACCACAGACCTGCTGCTGGGCACGCCCATTCCCCTTACCAGCGGCTTTGGCTCCACCCTGCTGAATGTGGGTAATGTGGAGAATCGCGGCTTTGATCTGGGCATCAATTCCCTGAATGTTAACAGGGGCGATTTTGCCTGGAACAGCGCTATCAATTTCTCCATTAACCGCAACCAGATCACCAACCTGGCCCGCGAAGAAGATATAAACCTGGGTTTTGGCGGTAACATTTTGCGTGAGGGCGAACCCATAGGCACCTTCTTTGGCTATGTGTTTGATGG
>NZ_AODQ01000225.1 GCF_000348925.1 Cesiribacter andamanensis AMV16
TTGAGCTGAGGGTAATGCGCTGCAGGTTCGGGCCCAGGGAGTCGATCCGGTAGCTGCCCCGCAACACATCAAAATACTGCCCGCCAATCATCACATGATCATCCAGCGTGCGGGGCGGGATATCCTCCGGATTGATGATGATATCGTAGGCAAATCCCTCTCCCTCCTGCCAGTCGGTGATCACTTCCCGAAAGCGGATGCCCTTTTCCCAGCGGATGTGCCGTATGCCGCCTACTCCATCCCGGTCCAGGTCGCCGCTCAGGGGCTTGGGTACGCCGATGCGGTGGATCAGCAGGGGTTCTATCTCCTGCGGCTGGATGTTGGATACGCTCTTGATGTTTTCCCAGACCGTGGCCCTGTCGGCGGTTACCAGCAGCTGGGTGCTCACCGTACCGTACTGGTCCTGCGGGCGGTGCAGCTCCTCCAGTCCCAGCACCGCCAGGGGCAGCAGCAGGGACAGATACAGGCGGGGTGACCTATCCCCCCTTTGCCGCAGGCGTATAAGGCGAAAAACAAAGGCGCCCAGGCTACCCAGTACCAGAAAGGGGGCGATGATAATGGCCAGGCAGATGATGCCATCCAGCTCCAGCAGCAGTGCCAGATAAAAGAAAAGGAGCACCGAGCCCCAGGGCAGCAGCAGGTACCACAGATAGCTCCTGAGCTGTGCTTTGGTAGAAAGCAGCACCGGCAGGGCACCCATCACCAGCGGCAGGGCAAACACAAACCCAATGGATACCGTACGGTGGCTCCACTGCACCAGCAGCATGCAAAGCAGGGCGTAGGCCACACCGGCCAGCAGCCCCAGCAGGAGGGTTCTCAGGCGTTTCATGATGTTTGAGGGGTGATGGTTAACTGTTGCAGCGCTTCTTCTATCTGCGGATAGGCAAAGCGGTAGCCCAGCGCCTGCAGGCGGCGGGGTACCACATAGCGGCTTTTGAGCACCAGCTCGGTCTCGGTGCGGATCAGCCAGCTGCCCAGCTCCAGCAGGGGGGCGGGCAGCGGCAGGGCAAGGGGTTGGCCCAGGGCCTGGCGTAGCGCAGCCATAAAGTGCCGGTTCCGGACGGGGTGGGGTGCCGTGGCATTAAAGACCCCCTCGGCAGCGGGCGTATCGAGCAAGAACTGCAGCATGTTCAGGTAATCCTGCTGATGGAGCCAGCTCATGTACTGGGTGCCGGGGCCCAAGCGGCCTATGCCCAGCCGGGCCATCAGCTTAAGGGGAACAAAGGCACTCTCCTGCGGCCCCAGTACAAAACCCAGCCGCAGGGCCACTTTACGTACCCCTGGCTGCCGCTGCGCAAAGAAGGCCCGCTCCCATTCCTCCACTACCTCTACCGAAAAGCCTTCCCCCATTTCGCCCGCTGCCTCATCTTGCGGCGTATGAGCATGGCGGTACCAGGTGGCCGAAGAAGCATTGATCCACAAGGCGGGCGGCTGCTGACAGGCGGCTACCGCCTGGCTCAGGCAACGGGTGCTGTTGAGGCGGGAGAGCAGGATCTCGCTGCGGTTGGCAGGGGTATAGCGACAATCCACCGATTTGCCGCTAAGGTTGAGCAGCAGGCGGGCACCCTCCAGCTCCTGCTGCCAGGGACCAAGGGTGCTGCCATTCCACTGGGCATAGCGAATGGGCCCCTTGGAGGGATAGGCCTTCCGGCTCAGGATTACTACGTCCCATCCCAGTGTGCTAAAATGGGTAGCGGCCAGCTTTCCTAAGAAGCCACTCCCTCCGGCAATGATCAGTTTGTTGTGCATGGCAGTACGGTTTTGATTTCAAATATTTCATAACTTTCAAAAATAATTGAAAGTTAGTGGGTAAATTTTTTTACTTCTTCCCCGTTAGTTTCATCAGCGCCTTCATGAACCAGTTTTGCTGCGAGCTGATAAAGAGGTTGAGCATCCGCTCCGACTGCAGGGCAAAATCATAGATATCTCCGATCTGGCCCCGGAACTGGCTGGTGTCGGCATCGGCCCCCTCCACCCCCTGCAGCTCCTGCAGTACGCGCAGCATAGGTTCCAATTCCCGTTTCTTGCGCTGAACGGCTACCTGGCGGGCAATGTACTGGGCATCTTTAGGCGCTTTAAAGTACTCCCTTCGTTCGCCTACATGCAATTCCTTTTCCACCAGTCCCCAGTCCATCAGGTTGCGCAGGTTCATGTTGGCATTGCCCCTGCTGATCTGCAGGCTCTCCATCACCTCCTCGGTACTAAGCGCCCCGGCCGATACCAGCAGCAGTGCATGGATCTGGGCCATGGTGCGCGGCACCCCCCAGCTGGAGCCCAGGGTGCCCCAGGCTTCAATAAACTTGCTTTTGCTTCTGGTAACTGCATGATGGGGGCAAGGTACTAATGCTTTCATAACTTTCAAAATAAAATGAAAGATAAGTGAGGGTGTGGTGAGAATAGGTA
>NZ_AODQ01000226.1 GCF_000348925.1 Cesiribacter andamanensis AMV16
TAGGGGATGCCGCTTTCCCGGATCAGGCGGGTAGCCCGTTGTTTGAGATCAAATACCCACCAGTTGAAATTGTCCATGCCCTGGTAGTGCTGCACCAGCGAGGCCAGGTAGCCAATGCGCTGAATGCCGGCGGCGCGGGCCAGCGGCAGCAAGGTCTGCAGGCCTTCATTTTCGGTATGAAAGCCGGTTCTACGCTCACCCGGGCGTACCGACAGGTTCAGGTAAACTCCTTCCATGCCTTCCAGGGCCTGTTCTATATCAATGGGATTTCTCAAATCTCCCCTGAACAGGCTTACCTCATCGGGCAGTAGCTGCTGGGCTCTATGCTCGTTGCGCACCAGGGCAGTGACCGAAAATCCGGCCTTTAGCAATTCACCCACCACAGGCTGCCCCAGCATGCCCGTAGCTCCAATTACCAGTATCTTTTTCATAGATGCCCAGCCACTATATTTCTGGCAAGTATACCCTTAAAAATGGAAAAAGTACACCGAATGTAGGGTAATGAGCATATTCGTAGCTCCTGTACCGGCAGGTTTTGCCTGTTGCAGCCCACAGCTAGCAGCAAGGAAGCGTTTCAAATGAGAGCTTTGTAGCTGCTGCTTCAGTTTCCCTGCTCGTTTGTTGATCTAAAAGCAGCCTGTTTACGTTAGCTTGTAGGGTTGTGTAAGCCGCTGTCATTTAGTTCCTGATTGCAAAGCTGGTAGCAGTACTGGCCCGTTACTTCCAACTTAAACACCTGCATGCGTACGTTTATTCTTGTTATGGCAGTACTCTCCCTGCTGCTTGTCTGGTATAATTTTCAGGGTATTCAACAATTGGCGGCCAACTGGCGGGCCAGTGCCAGAAAAGGGTTCTATCTGGCGTACTGGCTCTTTTTTGTGGGCTTTCTGGGGCTGTTTGGCTACGCCTTTTATGTACGCTTCACTACCGACCATACCACCCCCTTCATTCAATGGGTGATCAATGCTTTTCTAACCCTGCTGGTGACCCAGCTCTGCTTTGCCCTGGTGTTGCTGGCAGAGGATGTGGTGCGGCTTAAAATAGCCCTCTTTCGCTGGCTGAGGTCCCCCTGGCAGGCGCCTGCCGAACGCCCTGAGTCCCCCATGCCGGGCAGGCGTAAATTTATCAGCCAGCTGGCCTTGCTGGTAGCTGCGCTGCCCTTCACCTCCTTTGTCTATGGCATTGTGCGGGGCAAGTATAAGTATACCCTGCACCGGCAGGTTCTCTATTTTAACGATCTGCCGCCGCAGTTTGATGGCTTTACCATTACCCAGCTATCCGATATCCATTCGGGCAGTTTTACCGACCCCCAGGCCGTACAGGAGGGCATACAGCTGGCCATTGAGCAGCAGTCTGACCTGTTTGTGTTCACCGGCGATCTGGTTAACGACCAGGCCAGTGAGATTGAACCTTATATGAAGGCTTTTGCGCAGATCAAAGCCCCCTTTGGACAGTATGCCATCCTGGGCAATCATGATTACGGCATGTATGCCGAGTGGAACAGCCGAGAAGAAGAGCAGGCCAACCTGGAGCAGCTTAAGCAAAACATTGGCCGTATGGGCTGGGGCCTGCTGCTGGATGAGCACATAGCCCTGGAAAAAGACGGGGCCACCATCCACCTGCTGGGAGTAGAGAACTGGGGCAGGGGCTTTATTGAAAAAGGAGACCTGGACAAAGCCCTGCAGGGGGTTGCATCCGATTCCTTCAAAATTCTGCTTTCGCACGACCCCTCGCACTGGACAGAAGTGGTGCGTCACCATCCGGCCCATATTCACCTGACCCTCTGTGGGCATACCCATGGCATGCAGGTGGGCATAGAAACCCCACTGGTAAAGTGGAGCCCGGTCCAATACCGCTACCGGTACTGGGCCGGCCTGGCCCAGGAGCTGGGCAAAATGCTGTATGTGAACAGGGGCTTTGGCTTTATAGGTTTTTCAGGAAGGGTGGGTATCTGGCCCGAGATAAGCGTGCTGGAGCTCAGGCGCAGGGTATAGGGGAGCAGGCACAAACGGCCGC
>NZ_AODQ01000228.1 GCF_000348925.1 Cesiribacter andamanensis AMV16
AGCACAGGCTGCCCTTGGGCTGCAACCTGCCAATCCCATGGTTCATTACATCCATGCCCGGGTGCTGTACCGCCAGGACCGCAGAAAAGAAGCCATTGCCTCCCTGCACGAGGCCATCTCCCTGGACCCTTCCGATGCCGATTATTACGGGCTGCTGGCGGCCATGCTCATGGACGACCTGCAGTTTGCCCCCGCGCTGGAGGCTGCCGAAAGAGGCTTGAGCTATGATCCCGAGCATGTACTGTGCCTGAACATCCGCTCCCGCCTGCTGTTTAAGCTGGACCGTAAGCAGGAGGCTGTACAAACCATTGATAAAGCCCTGGAGCAGGACCCTGACAACGCCAGTACCCATGCCAACTACGGCTGGGCCTGGCTAGAGAAGGGGGATGCCAAACAGGCACTGGAGCATTTTAGAATGGCGCTGCAGCTGGACCCTACCATGGCGTATGCCAAGGAGGGGATGAAAGAAGCGCTGAAGGGACGCTACTGGGTCTACCGCCAGTACCTGCGCTATGCCTTCTGGATCAGCAACCAAAGCAGCAAACGGCAGTGGATCTTCATTATCGGCATCTATGTGATCTACCGCCTGGTGCGCTCGGCGGCGGAAAGCAATGCTGAGCTGGCACCTTTCTTAACCCCCATCATTCTGCTGTACTTCCTGTTTGTATTTTCTTCCTGGCTCATGAATCCGCTGGGCAACCTCTTTCTGATGCTCAATACCTACGGCCGCTATACGCTTACGGAAAGCGACCGGCGTGCAGCTACGTTTGTGGGCATTTCGCTGGGCATTTCGCTGTTGGGCTTTGCCAGCTGGATTGCAACCGACCTGGAGGGCATGCTGGCCCTGGGCTATCTGGGCTTCACCCTGATGATCCCCCTTGGCTCGATGGATCTGCCCGGCAAGCCTAAAGACCGCAAATTCCTGAACATCTATACCCTTGGCCTGCTGCTGCTGGGCCTGGGCGCTGTAGCCCTGGCCCTGACAAGTGGGGAGCTTTTCAATGGATGTGCCATTCTGTACCTGCTGGGCTTCTTTGTCTATCAATGGGTGGCCAATGCCAAGATGACACGCTAAGCCGTCCCCTGCCGGCTCTCTGGTGATGAAGGAACAAGGGGTGTTGCCCTGCTGACAAAGAATTGTACAGATCAGCATTTTGCTTCGTAACTTGCGCACCAAACCTATTGAATACCATGGCTGAAGAACTCCATATATCCCAAACCGCCACCCGGGCGGAGAAATACGAATCGCTGATTCCCCAGATCGAAGCCCTCACCAGCGGCGAGCCCGATCTGTATGCCAACCTGGCCAATACGGCAGCGGCCCTCCGGCAGGCCTTTGGCTTTTTCTGGGTAGGCTTTTACCTGGTAAAAGGGGAGGAGCTGGTATTAGGCCCCTTTCAGGGACCCATTGCCTGCACCCGCATCCGCAGGGGCAAGGGGGTATGCGGCGCCAGCTGGGAACGGCGGGAGAGCATCCTGGTGCCCGATGTAGACCAGTTTCCCGGCCATATTGCCTGCAGTAGCGCCAGCCGCAGCGAGGTGGTGGTACCCGGCTTTAAGGGCGATGAGGTAGCCCTGGTGCTGGATGTAGACTCCGACCAGCTCAACGACTTCAGCGACACCGACCAGCACTACCTGGAGCAGCTGATGCGGGTGGTGGAGAAGTGGTTTTAGATTGGATATGAGTAGGGGGGTAGTGAGTAGAGAGACAAAAACATGAGTCATCCCGAATTTTAGAGAATACTTATTTTTAATAAAAACGGCCTCTGAAATTATTCAGGGGCCGTTTTTATTATCTAGAGTCGTCTTTGCGATGGAGCGGAGCGGAAGAAGCAATCTGGTTACTCTATGCTTGGATGCCAGATTCCTTCGCCACCGAGGCCCGGTCGTACCTCCTCGGAATGACGAGCTTCTAGAAGC
>NZ_AODQ01000229.1 GCF_000348925.1 Cesiribacter andamanensis AMV16
TCGGGCAATTACCGCAATTGAGCAGGGGGGCATTAAATACTCCCATACCATCAGCCCCATAACCGGCCGGCCCGTGCGGCACAGCCTGCTGAGTGCCTCGGTATTTGCCGCCGATTGCATGACGGCCGATGCCTATGCCACCGCCTTTATGGTGATGGGGCTGGAAAAAGCGCGGGAAGTGCTGGAGCGGGAAAAAGACTTGCAGGCTTACTTTATCTACAGTGATGCCACGGGCGCGTTGCAAACCTGGGCCTCTCCGGGCCTTTCCGAGCAGATCAGGCTGGTAGAAAGCAAGGAATAACAGTTGTTACTCCCCTAAGGCACAGGGGTAGTTCGCACCCCTGCTTCAGCAGGAGGCTTCTGCCGGGGCAGGAACTTATAGCCTTTAGCTCAATGTTATCACACCGATATTTATCGACCGGAAAGGACAAAAATCTTTCCGGTCTTTCTATTTTTGCAAAGTTGTTACAAATAGCGCGAATGCCAACTACCAAAGAATGGTTCGGCGAGTGGTTTAACTCTCCCTATTACCATATCCTGTACAAGCACCGGGATCAGGACGAAGCCCGGTTTTTTATCAATAATCTGGTAGCGTATTTTGGCTTCAGCCCTGCCCATAGCTTGCAGGACCTGGCCTGTGGCAAAGGCCGCCACAGTATTTACCTCAACCAGCTGGGCTTTAATGTGACCGGCCTGGATCTGAGCGAGCAGAACATTCGCTATGCCCGCCGCTATGCCAACGAGCGTCTGCATTTTGATGTGCATGACATGCGGCAGGTGTACCGGGAGGGTGCCTTTGATTTTATCCTGAACCTGTTTACCTCCTTCGGCTATTTTGCGGCCGACCTGGACAACCAGCGCGCCGTATGCGCTGCCGCCAGGGGCCTGACCCCTGATGGCAAGCTGCTGCTGGATTTTCTCAATCCCTATCATGTGCTTAATACACTGGTACCCGAAGAGGTGCGGCAGGTAGAAGGCATCGAATTTCACATTACCCGCCACCTGAGCGGCGATGGCTTTATTGTAAAAGACATCCGCTTTAGCGACGGGGGGGAGCAGCACCATTTTCAGGAGCGGGTAAAGGCCATTACCTACCAGAATTTTCTTCAGTATTTTAAGGTGGCCGGCCTTAAACTGGTAGAAACCTTTGGCAACTATGCCCTGGACCCCTATGTGGAAGACCAATCCGACAGAATGATCTTTGTATTGCAGAACCAACCCGATCAATCCCGGTGCTAAACTATAGCCTGATCTTGTTTATTACGGCCATGCTGGGCGGCCTGGCGGTGCTGTGGGTGCCGGTGCTCAAGGAACGGGTGTACAAGCTGCTGCTGGTATTTGCCGGCTCTTATCTTTTTGCCATTACGGTGGTGCACCTGATGCCCGAGCTCATGAGCCATGCCACCAACAGCAGCCGGGTGGGCATGCTGGTGCTGGCCGGCTTTTTTCTGCAGCTTTTTCTGGAATACCTCTCGGGCGGCATTGAGCATGGCCACCTGCATGGCGCCGGCTCCAACCACCACCATCACCATGGGGCCTTTACCCCCCTTACGCTGCTGCTGGCCCTCTGCCTGCATGCGTTTCTGGAAGGCACACTGCTGATCCACCCTTCGGGCCAGGGCCACCCCCACCAGACCGATACCCTTTTGGCAGGCATAGTGCTGCACAAGGCGCCGGCAGCTTTTGCCCTGATGTCGGTGCTGCTGCACCAGCTGGGCCGGCGCTGGCTGGCGCTGCTTTTTCTGGGCATTTTTGCGCTGGCCTCGCCCGCCGGCCTGGTGTTTAGCGAGCTGATTCAGACCGATGGCGAGGGTCTGCAGCTGATGTCACAGTGGATCTACCCCCTGGTGGCCGGTTAGCTTTCTGCACAT
>NZ_AODQ01000230.1 GCF_000348925.1 Cesiribacter andamanensis AMV16
AATCGCCATTTTGGCTACCTGGCTCTGGTCGGTATGGTTCAGGATCAGCTGTGTCTGGGCATTCTGCAGGATAGCCGGCCCTACCGGGGATCCGACGATCTCGTCAATGCCCTGGGTGATGATGCACATGGAGCCGTTGTTTTTGCGGATGGTGCGGAACATGCTTTCCACCCATTCGCCCATGGCATCGGAAAGCATGGCCCAGGCCTCGTCCATGTAGATATACTTACGGTCATCCGGGAACCTGCGCACCTGGTCCAGTGCCAGCTCGGTGATCAGCATGGATACCAGCGGGTAAATGCCCGGATCAGCCTTAATGCGGGCCATATCAAAGCATACCAGCGGATAGTCTGAAATATCCAGCTCGCTGGGGGCATTCAGCACCTGGCGATACTCTCCTTCCACAAAAGGCTTCAGCACGACCATAAACTGGGCGACATTGAAAAACTGCATCTCATTGCGGTACTCTTCCTGGTCCAGGTTGGTGCGGTGGTGGCACTTGAACCAGTGGTAAAAGCCCGACAGAGAGGGCAGGCGATGCTGTTGCTTTTCCCCGTTCAGGAACTCATAGTAAGCGGTAATATGCCGCAGCAGGATGGCCCGTTCGGCCGGACTCAGCAGCCCCTTGCCGCCCTTGCCCCCCGCTCCTTTCCAGAGCAGCGCCAGCAGGGCGGTCAGGAAGTTCAGCTTATCCGCCGAAAGGCACCAGCTGCTCCCCTGCCGGTCGATCAGGAAGGGGTTAAAGGAGAGGGGCCGCTCAAGATCATATTCAAAATAGGCATCCAGCCCCACCAGGCTTTCGATCACGTTCTTGTAGGTTCCTCCAACATCGATGATGATTTGCCGTTCGCCCCGCTCAAAGCGCTGGCACATGAAATTACCCATGGTGTAGGACTTGCCCGATCCCGATGGGCCGATTACCAGGCAGTTCTGGTTATTCAGGCGGGTGTTGAACAGCTGCACGCGCAAGGGGTTGCGGTAGCGGTCACACAGCAGCTCGCCTTCCCGGCTACTGCTCCTGGTGGTGGTAAAATGGGAAAAAGTTACCGCATACTGGGCCGGCATCAGCAACCAGCGATAGTTCTGGGCTGCGTTGCCCGGGGCATTGGCAAAGAACAGCGCGGCAGCGTCATAGGACTCTACAAGGCATTCGCAGCCGTTTACCTGACGAAAGGCCGTAATGGCTTTTTCCAGCTGCAGCTGGAGTTGCTTATCGCTGCTGTCAAAGAGGATCAGACTCAGGTTCAGAGAGACCAGTTGCCGGTTGTCGGCCCGGACCTCAGCCGTAAAGGCATCGATCTCCAGGGCCTTGATCTTATTGTCCTGGCTGGCCAGCACATGCAGGGAGCTGTTGATCTTTTTTTCCCGGTCCAGCTGGCTCAGGCAGGCCTCGGTATCCTCAATGAGTATGCTCTGGCTGAGGATATGCGGAACCTGCAGGGCTTGTGCCAGGGGGTAGATCATAGGCACATGCACCCCATAGCCGTTGCGCACGGCATCCTCCAGCTGAGCGCCCTGGCCCGTCAGGCTCAGCACCCGCAGGCCCTTCTCCCCTACACGCGGGGACTGGTGGTGGCTGTAGATGCTGCGCTGGAACTGCTCGGGTATAGTGGCAAACTCCAGGTTGAAATACTGCAGGTAGAGTTGCCTGAGTCCTTCTTCCTCCAGGCGGATCAGGCGTATGCCGCCGCAGGTCTCCAGGCTGGCGACA
>NZ_AODQ01000231.1 GCF_000348925.1 Cesiribacter andamanensis AMV16
GATCGCCATTTTGGCTACCTGGCTCTGGTCGGTATGGTTCAGGATCAGCTGTGTCTGGGCATTCTGCAGGATAGCCGGCCCTACCGGGGATCCGACGATCTCGTCAATGCCCTGGGTGATGATGCACATGGAGCCGTTGTTTTTGCGGATGGTGCGGAACATGCTTTCCACCCATTCGCCCATGGCATCGGAAAGCATGGCCCAGGCCTCGTCCATGTAGATATACTTACGGTCATCCGGGAACCGGCGCACCTGGTCCAGTGCCAGCTCGGTGATCAACATGGATACCAGCGGGTAAATGCCCGGATCAGCCTTAATGCGGGCCATATCAAAGCATACCAGCGGATAGTCTGAAATATCCAGTTCGCTGGGGGCATTCAGCACCTGGCGGTATTCCCCTTCCACGAAAGGCTTCAGCACGACCATGAACTGGGCGACATTGAAAAACTGCATCTCATTGCGGTACTCTTCCTGGTCCAGGTTGGTGCGGTGGTGGCACTTGAACCAGTGGTAAAAACCCGACAGGGAGGGCAGGCGATGCAGTTGCTTTTCCCCGTTCAGGAACTCGTAGTAGGCGGTAATATGCCGCAGCAGGATGGCCCGTTCGGCCGGGCTCAGCAGCCCCTTGCCGCCCTTGCCGCCTGCTCCTTTCCAGAGAAGGGCCAGCAGGGCGGTCAGGAAGTTCAGCTTATCCGCTGAAAGGCACCAGCTGCTCCCCTGCCGGTCGATCAGAAAAGGGTTAAAGGAGAGGGGCCGCTCAAGATCATATTCAAAATAGGCCTCCAGCCCAACCAGGCTTTCGATCACATTCTTGTAGGTTCCTCCAACATCGATGATGATCTGCCGTTCGCCCCGCTCAAAGCGCTGGCACATGAAATTACCCATGGTGTAGGACTTGCCCGATCCCGATGGACCGATCACCAGGGAGTTCTGGTTATTCAGGCGGGTATTGAACAGCTGCACGCGCAAGGGGTTTCGGTAGCGGTCACACAGCAGCTCGCCTTCCCGGCTGCTGCCCCAGCTGGTCGTAAAATGTGAAAAGGTAACCGCATACTGGGCCGGCATCAGCAACCAGCGATAGTTCTGGGCTGCGTTGCCCGGGGCATTGGCAAAGAACAGCGCGGCAGCGTCATAGGACTCTACCAGGCATTCACATCCGTTTACCTGACGGAAGGCCGTAATGGCTTTTTCCAGCTGCAGCTGGAGTTGCTTATCGCTGCTGTCAAAGAGGATCAGACTCAGGTTCAGAGAGACCAGTTGCCGGTTGTCGGCCCGGACTTCAGCCGTAAAGGCATCGATCTCCAGGGCCTTGATCTTATTGTCCTGGCTGGCCAGCACATGCAGGGAGCTGTTGATCTTTTTTTCCCGGTCCAGCTGGCTCAGGCAGGCCTCCGTATCCTCAATGAGTATGCTCTGGCTGAGGATATGCGGAACCTGCAGGGCTTGTGCCAGGGGGTAGATCATAGGCACATGCACCCCATAGCCGTTACGCACGGCATCCTCCAGCTGGGCGCCCTGGCCCGTCAGGCTCAGCACCCGCAGCCCCTTCTCCCCTACACGCGGGGACTGGTGGTGGTTGTAGATGCTGCGCTGGAACTGCTCGGGTAAAGTGGCAAACTCCAGGTTGAAATACTGCAGGTAGAGTTGCCTGAGTCCTTCTTCCTCCAGGCGGATCAGGCGTATGCCGCCGCATGTCTCCAGGCTGGCTACC
>NZ_AODQ01000232.1 GCF_000348925.1 Cesiribacter andamanensis AMV16
CAGCTGCTGCTTTTCATCATAGGTATAGGTATAGGCCAGGGTTTCTCCTGCTTGTTCAACAGGGGTGGGCAAAGTCTGTGGATGATTGGTACGCCAGCTCATGGAGGTGATGTTGCCCGTATGCTTCCCTTCATCTTCAGCTGATCGCCTAAGATAATTTATGCCCGTGCCGCTGCGTGTGTAATCATCTTTATAATACTCCAGGGTCATGGCAAAGGCATCATCGGTATCCTTGCCCGGATCAAGCTCCTGTTCGGGGTGGTTGATAGCCTTCAGTGATCCCTGCAGGGTGTAGACATAGTCCAGGCCCTGCATGTTATCGGCCAGCTCTACCCTTTTAAGCGGCCCGTGCAGGTAATAGTGATAGGTAGCAGCCACCATTAGGTACTCCGGTGCCTTGCCTACCCATACTTCCTTTAAGCGCTGGTTGGCATCATAGCGGTAGCTGTGGTAGAAAGCTTCTGCAGGATCATCCTTCTGATAGGCGATCTCCAGGACCTTGCCTGCAAAGTCATAGCTGTAGTGCAGGCTTATGTCTTTGCCGGCTGCCTTCAGGCGCTGGCGCATCCAGCTCACCCTTCCTTCGGCATCATAGCTGTACCAGCTTTTGCTGTTTTCATTCTCCGTATAGGATACCGCCCCGGAGAGCCACTGCTGGTTGAAGCCTGGTTCAGTTGCATCGGGCAGGTCATAAAAACTGGTCAGCCACTGGCTTCTGGGCGATGCCGTTGCCGCATGCAGGTTGGTCAGACCCCCGTCCGGGGCTGTGCTCTCAAGAATAGCCTTCAGGGCAGCATTGCTTCGGCTAAACTGGAGTGTTGTGCCGCTGGGGTTATAGACCCCGCTTTCTACTGGTCTGCCCAAAGCATCGTAGTTGGTATAGCTGTAGGTGCCCCGAAGGCGCTGCTCGGCATTCTGCGAGAAGCGGATCTTGCCATCCCTTCGGTAGATGTATTCGGTCTTGCCCGCATCAGGCTCTGAGACCGACAGCAGATCGCCCCTGAAGTTATACTCATAATGGGTGGTAAAGGGCAGTTTTGTTTTGTCATTCTGGATACCGGCCAGGTACTCATCCAGGCCCTGCAGCTTGATAGCCTTTAGAATCTCATCTACCCCATTGGGGGCAATGGAAGCCAAAAGCCGGCCCCTGTCGTCATAGAAGTTGAAGCTAAGCTCGGAAAAGCCCCAGCTGTACTCAATAAAGCCCTGGGTATGGCCCGCTGCAGGAATGGCCAGGTACCAGCCGGTCTTGGGGGCTGTAAAGCTGCCCCCCGATACGGTGAGCACCTGCTCGCTGAGCATGTCCTTAAGGCTTACCGCACTGGAGGAAAGCTGCACGCTTTTGCCCTTTTGCAGGTAGAACTGATAGGAAATAGGATGAGCCTGGTTTATCTCTGTGGCAGCCTGCGTATAGCTGCTGCCTTTGTAGACGGTGTAGGAAACCGTAAAAGGATGGCTGGCTTCAATGGACGCACAGGCCGAGGTAGAAGTAAAGTTCTCGGCAGACCCTTCATAGAGAATCTCCCCGGTGCGAAGGGCCACCACCCTGATATGGCCTACGCCTGTGACCTTGATATCGTTTACCTGCTGGCAGCCTCCGGTTGGG
>NZ_AODQ01000233.1 GCF_000348925.1 Cesiribacter andamanensis AMV16
GGGGGCACAGATACCTTGATTCAAGTACCGCTAAATGAGATTGTATGAAAGCGAAAAACACCTTCGGTATTTCTTTCTTTATCAAGAAATACAAACGCAAAGGAGAACAGGCGCCGCTCTATGCCCGCATCACGGTTGACGGCAAAAGCCTGGATCTCTCCCTGAAACGGAAAGCACCCCTGCACAACTGGGATGAGGGTAAGGGAACCGTCAAGGGCAATAAAGAAGAAATCAGAACGCTGGCCGCTTACCTGGAGCAGGTGCGGAACCGCCTGTACGACTGCCGCCAGGAGCTGGAAAAAGAACGTAGGCTGCTGACGGCAGAGGCCATTAAACAGCGCTATCTGGGGGAGGATGAGAGCGGCAAAACCCTGGAAGAGCTCATGCAGTACCACGCTGAAGAAATGAAGGAGGAGTTGGCTCCCGGCACCCAAAAAAATTACCACACCACCTGTAAGTATGTGCGCCTCCTTTTAAAGGAAAAATATAAAACCTCCGATTTGTACCTGGAGGAGCTTAACTACAAATTCATCAGGGACTTTGAGAAGTTCGTAAAGAACCGCAAGCCGACCGATCATCATAAAGCTTGTGGCCAGAATGGGGCTATGAAGCACATCGAGCGCCTACGCAAGATGATCAACCTGGCCCTGAAAGAGGAGTGGATCAGCCGGGATCCCTTCCTGAAATTCAAGGCCAAGTTTGAAAAAAAGGAACGGGGATACCTAAGCCTGGAGGAATTGGAGAGGATCGAGCAAAAGCATTTTTCCGTGCAGCGCCTGGCCCTGGTACGGGACCTGTTTGTTTTCAGTTGCTACACGGGCGCCTCCTATGTGGAGGTAAGCGAGTTGACGCCCGATCAGGTGGTCAGAGGAATGGATGGTGCGCTATGGCTGATGGGGCAGCGGAAAAAGTCTGGTGAGTTCTTCAAGGTCCCGCTGCTCCAGCAGGCGCTTGCGATCATAGAGCGCTATCGGGATGATCCCAGGGCTCAGGCCCAGGGAAGGGTACTGCCAGTCCTCTCCAACCAAAAGCTTAACAGCTACCTGAAAGAAATTGCCGATCTGTGCGGCATTGATAAGAACCTTAGCTTTCACCTGGCCCGCCATACCTTTGCCACCTCTGTTACGCTGGCCAATGGCGTGCCCATTGAATCCGTAAGTAAAATGCTGGGCCATGGCAGTATTCGCACCACGCAAATCTATGCAAAGGTGGTAGAGCATAAGCTAAGTGAAGATATGCAGCGCCTGCGGGAAAAGCTCAACAGGTCAGGTGCCTGATGCACGGCTGTGCTGGCGTGGTAGATACTTTTTGTTTGCATTTATTGAGGCTATATTTTATATTGTTATCCAAGGCATTTTTTTTGATCGTCAGTT
>NZ_AODQ01000234.1 GCF_000348925.1 Cesiribacter andamanensis AMV16
ATGATTCATGTTTATTTTTCCTATAGCTTTTTCCTTAGCTGATAGAAGCGCCACTCGTCACCTTAGCTTCCGGTTTCATCAGCACCAGCCTGCCGTCGGTATCCTCCGCCAGCAGCACCATGCCCTGCGAAACCTCACCCATTATGGGGCGGGGGGCCAGGTTTACCAGCACCATTACCTGCTGCCCTACCAGCTGCTCAGGCTCAAAATGCTGGGCTATGCCGCTCAGGATGGTACGGGTATCCAGTCCGGTATCAATCTGTAACTTCAGCAGCTTTTTGGATTTAGGCATTTTTTCTGCCGTACGCACGGTGCCTACCCTAAGATCTAGCTTAGCAAAATCATCGTACAGGATCTCGTCTTTGGCTGCTGCCAGGGCTGCCGGTTCGGCTACCGGCGCTGCGACAGAAGCCGAAGCAGGTCTTGCCGCAGATCCTGGATTTGTAGTTGTTTCCGCTTCGTTAGCGGCTTTTGTATTCTGAAGTTTCTGTATTTGTTCGTCCACAGTAGTATCTTCTATTTTTTGGAATAATAATGCGGCCGGCTGCAGCTGAGTGCCGGTAGCCAATAAGTCCGGATTGCCGGCTGCTTTCCAGCCCAACTGGGGTAGCTGCAGTATTTCCCGCAGTTTGGCCGCTGTATGGGGCAGGAAGGGCTCGGCCACAATAGTAAGGGTGGCCGCCAGCTGCAGGCTCAGGTTCAGAATGGTTTTTACCCGCTCCGGATTTTCCTTGATCAACTTCCAGGGCTCGGTATCGGCCAGGTACTTATTGCCCACCCGGGCCAGTTCCATCATGGCGGCCAGACCCTCCCGGAATTTAAAGTTCTCCAGGGCATCAGCAACCTTCTGGGGTAGTTTGCCCAGCTGATCGATCACCTCTTTTTCGGCGTCGTAGAGCTCCCCCCGCTCGGGCAGTTTCCCCTCATAATACTTATGGGTAAGCACCACGGCCCTATTGATGAAATTGCCCAGGATAGCCACCAGTTCATTGTTATTCTTGGCCTGAAAATCCTTCCAGGTAAAGTCATTGTCCTTGGTCTCCGGCGCATTGGCGGTAAGGGCATAGCGCAGCACATCCTGCTGGCCGGGAAATGCCTGCAGGTACTCATGCAGCCAAACAGCCCAGTTGCGGGAGGTGGAGATCTTGTTGCCCTCCAGATTGAGGAACTCATTGGCAGGCACATTATCGGGCAGCACATACCCC
>NZ_AODQ01000235.1 GCF_000348925.1 Cesiribacter andamanensis AMV16
CTTTTCTTAAGGGGACAGTCTTTGCAATCGGCTCTTGTGGTGAAGTACTGGCGCTGCAGGCTGTCCTGAGCGGAGAACTTGATGGTGCGAAAAGTGGCTTTCTTTCCCTGAGGACAGATCCAGCAGTCTTCATCACTGTCATAGACAAAGTCTTTGGGCCCTCCTTTGTAGGCATCCGATACCGGAATGTAGGCCCGGATGGCTTCTTTTTCCAGAAAGGCATAGTTTTCTCCCGAGCTATAGGCCCCATCGGCCAGCACTGATCTCACGCCAAGGCCCAGGCTCAGGAGCCTTTGACAAGCTGCAGTCACTACTCCTTGCAGGCACTGACTATCTTTCTGGTCAGCCAGCTCTGCCTGGGTATGGACAATGACATGATGGGCGGTATCCACACTGAGTTGGTCAAGGTAGCAGAGCTGGCGTCGTTTGCCAGGCTTTACGGCAATGCGGGCATCAGGGTCCACAGGAGAGTAATGCGTTTGATTGGAAGTAAACTTAGCCTGCTTAAGGCTGCCAGCAGGAGCACCCAGCTGCTTTTGATGGAAGTACTGCTGCCTACTTTCTAGTTCCTTCATCTCTTTCTTTGAGGCAGTGAGGCGCTGCTGCTGAAGGCTGGCCTTATTTTTTTTTGCCCTACGTCTGGCAGTAGTGATAACAGGTCTTGCTTTCAGTAGCTGCTCTTCCAGCTTTTCCTCTGACACCTTTAGCTCCAAAGAGTCCATAGAAGCATTGGCTTTGATCAGGGCAGAATCAATAGCTTGTGTCTTGCCCGCTACCATCCCTGCCTCCACGCATAGCGATAGGATATGGGTAAATACCTTTTCAAACACTTGCCGGGGCAGCAGCTGCCGGGTTCTACAAAGGGTAGAGTGGCAGGGAAGCTCTTCGCCCAGGTTGTAGCCCAAAAAGTAAAGCAGGTCCAGTCGCAGGCTGCACACTTCCAGAAGCTTTCTGTCAGAATCAATGTTCTCCAGATGCTGGATCAGGCAGAGCTTGAAGAAGACAGTAGGATCGATGCTCTTCTGCCCGCAAGAGCCATATAGGGCTTGGTTACCTGGTAGAGATAATCAAGCTCCAGTACCTGCTTAAGCCTTTTGTAGAGGTTGTTCTCTGGAATGTGCTCAGACAAACAAAACTCAAGCACCTTCCTGTCCTGGAATTGATGACGCCCTTGCAT
>NZ_AODQ01000236.1 GCF_000348925.1 Cesiribacter andamanensis AMV16
AGCTCACCGGCCAGGCTTTCCGCCTCTTGCATGCGCTCGCCGATACCGGCCAGGGGGTTTTGCAACAGGCGCCGGCTCAGCTGAGCAAAAAGCGAAGTCGTCGGGCTGCTGCGGCGCGTGGCCCCGCCGGGAAAGCTCAGGAAGAGGTAACTGCGCTGGTGGAGCATGAGGCGGTCCATGAAGTGCGCATCTGCCTTACCCCGGAAGTAGGCCTGCTCCTTTTTGTCGGGCCTGTAGGGCTGGTCGTAAAAGAAATCCAGCCGCTGCACCACTGTATCCACGGGCAGGGGCTTAAGCGCACCGGCAAAGAGGGCATTCAGCTGTTGATAGCGGGCGGCGGTCCACTCCTCGGCGGCAACGCCTTCCAGGACAAAGCCCAGGGCAATGCGCCCATCCCGAAGCACCAGTTTATCCCCTTCCAGGGCATAGACCGGCAGCAGCTGGTGAAGGCTGTGCAGCTTCTTTACGGCACCATTCGATTGGTTGGGTTGGGATTGGGTTTCCATAGGGAGGGTGAATTAGGGAAAACGGTGATCTTGCGGGCCTGCAGGAAGCGGTAGGAGATCCAGGAAGCCAGGAAGCTGGGATGCTTCCTGCGGTTGAGGTAGCGCAGGAAGAACTGGAGCATAAGGACGGCCAGCAGAGAGCTGAAGTAGTAGTATTTGGAGACCTTCAGGAAGGTGCCCATGATGCCGCCCAGCAGGACCAGCAGCACAAGCAGGCTCAGGAGCAGCAGGAGGTCACCGGCTGGCATGCCCAGGATCCTGCTCTTGCGTTCTATGGAGCGATAGGTCCTCATAGCTGGAACTCCCCGAAAATGCCTGTGAGATCGTCTTTAAAAATATTGAAGACCAGGAAGACGATCACCCCGACCACCAGCTGCCCCAGGCTGCTCATGGCGCTGGGATCGCTCATGATAAATTTACGAACCGTATTGATCAGCCCAAGGGCCAGGATAATGATAAAAATGATGTTGACGGCCATGATGACGAAGCCTGAAAAATCTTCCAGGGCTACGGTCGTCTGCGTCTGCAGCAGAATAAAGGAAGTGTTCATAGCGCGTAGTGTTTATGGGTTAAAAAAATGGATATCAGTCGTCGAGGCGGTCCAGCAGGCTGTAGGCCGTATACTCATCCAGGGAATCATCT
>NZ_AODQ01000237.1 GCF_000348925.1 Cesiribacter andamanensis AMV16
GGTATTGGTTTCATCTTCTGAGTATTCGCCCTGGTAGCCCCATCGCCGAGGCCCGGGAGAGTAGCTTCTATTTGGCAGCGGGGCTCCCCAGGCATAGTAGTCCTGGAAGCCTTTGATGCCCCAGCTTCTGGTGTAGTGGGCTACCTGGCGGTAGGTGTTCTGCTGCAGCTCCACCTCATCTGCATACATCACAAATTCAGGGCCGTTGTTTTCCAGCTGGATGAGCACTGTGCCGTCTTCGGGCACTTGGATGAGCTGGCTTTCCAGCTTTACCCAGCTGGCTGTCTGCTGGCTGCTCAGATCGGAGAGCGTGCCTGAGAGCGTGCCTGCGCTGTTGTAGTAGAGCAGCTTGGCTGAGGCCTGGCCGGCTAAGGCTTGCTTGAGCTGCAGGCTCAAAAGCAGGTACTCTCCTTTTTTCACCGGCAGGTCGGTATAGGTGCGTATCTGCAGCAGAGGCTTTCCCTCGCTGCTTTGGCCATAGAGCCTTAGGGCAGTACTGCCCTCAATCCCCTGCTCTTCCACCAGGCTTACCCCTTCGCGCATTACAAAGCCGATGGGTGAGGTAGGCTCAAAGTCAAAGCGGCTGGTTTGGCTTTCGCCGTGTTGCTTTTGGCCATTATAGCTAAACTGGCCTTCCAGGGTGGCGCGTACACTGCCCAGGTGGTCCTTGAGCTCAAAGGTGTAGACTTGCGGGCCGGGCTGGGCGGGGTGCCTTGCGGGGCGATGGAAAAGCTCTGGGTTGCCGAAGCTGTAAAGCTAAAGCCTGCACTTAGGGTCAGGCTGGCGCCTTCCTCATAGCGGTAGGAGGTCCCTGAGTAGCTGCTGATGGTCTGCTGACTGGCAATCTCTTGTGTGCTTTCAAAGGAAGAGCCTTCGGCTACATAGCTTCCCAGCCTTCCGCTGCCATAGATGGGCACTTCGGTCTGCTTCCATTCCGACTCCTGGTTTAATCGCTCATAGAGACTGAGCAGCTGACCGGAGGCATCCCTGACATAGAGGGTCTGCTGGCCGCTGCCATGGTCGGTGCTCAACAGGCGAAAGCCCCTGTCGTCATACTGGTAGCTGTATTTTTTA